>CALCGD010000118.1 GCA_937900875.1 uncultured Flavobacteriales bacterium | reverse complement strand
CCCGAGAGGTGCTGATGGGCGTAATGATTAATCATCCAAAAGTGATGAAAGACCCAGCTCCTTTTGTTGGTGTTGTTGGACTTGGAGATAGTTCGATTAACCTAGCTGTTAGACCGCACTGTAAAGCGGAAGATTATTGGGATGTTTATTTTGACATATACGAAGCTGGAAAAGAGGCGTTAGATGCAGCCAAAATCACTATTCCGTTTCCACAAATGGATGTGCATATGCCAGCGAAAGCCTAATCGCTGACTACAATCTTTCTGGTGTCCATTTTCTTCGCGTCCAAGTACGTGAGCGTGTAATTTCCTGCGCTCAATTCGCCAAGATTAATGGTCATGTTGTTCTGAATATCGGTGCCGCGCCAAAATTTTATTGTCTTTCCTTGAGTTGATGTTAGTTGCATCATGGCTTTAGAAGAAGGAATATGTCCGTTCCTAAACTCTACTCGTACCAAATCTTTTGTTGGGTTCGGAAAAGCGAGAAACAAGCGCTCTTTAGGAGTAATTAAAGAAGAACCAACATTCATAGGACTAGAAGAATGGTAAATGATGATGCAGCCCATCTCCTGCCCTAATTCGTCCATAGCGCACAGTCTCATAGAATCTTTCCCAAATACCTCCATGGTACCGTAGCTATCAGAGAAATTGTTGTTGTCAACCCCATTTCCGCCTCCATTCCAAAGAGAATCAATTGTACCGTAGTCGTATCCAATCAAATCAATAACCGAATCCAGCGAATGGTTCAGGTAGCCTTCATCTTCTGAAGTAAGTCCGCTTGCGCTCAACTCAGGAAGCCCCGCATTTGTGCCATCGTCTACCATCGAGCTATGGCTATCTCCAGAGATAACGATGACATCCTTTAAGTCATTCTCCTCAATAAAATTGAGCAGGGTTTCTTGATCTGCTGGATACGCATTCCAGAAATAAGATAAACTAGAAACGTAATCTATTAATGCAGGGCTAAGAGCAGCTAACTGAGTTGCAATCTCTCTAAACTGAACAAACCGTTTATTGAACATTACACTGCTACCAATTATCTTCCAGTCGGCCGTAGAGTTTTGCAGTCCGTTCAAAAGCCATTGTCGCTGGCCAGCACTCATTAGCGAATGGTCTGGGCCCGGTTCAAACGTGTATGTGTTTGTTTCTTGATGATAAACAAAAGGCTCATTTTGGGGAGTTGCCGAATTCCTCAAATCCAGCATGAAAAATTCCATGTTTCCCAACTTAAATGAATGATGAATTCCGATGGTCGTATCTACCGCCTCATATCCTGGAAAATGGTCGAAATAGCCACGAATAGCACCAGGGATAACTTCAGGATTAAACTCAACGGTTTGTAAATCGTAAAAGAACGAGTCAGGTCCAAGTTGAACGATTTCTGTTCTAGGGTGCGTTGCTCCCTGATTGCCGTTGTGGCAATAAGAATCGTCATACACATAATCAATAGCCATTCCATTAAGAATATATCCGCTCATGTTTGCATCATTGTAGCGAAAGGAAAATGAATTAGCTATCCTATCTGGGTACAAATTGTAATCCCAACCAAAGGTGCTTGGTGGGTATTTCCAATCTCCCAAATGCACAAAAAGCATTGGGTCAAATGCTTTTATATGACCGAATAGCGGGAAATTTTCGAAGTAGTTGCAAGAGCCTACAGCAATCTTATAATGGCCTACATCTCCTTCTTCTGGAAAGGAAGTGAATTGATAGACCGAATCTTGAGGTTGACCGTTTATTAAATACCGATAGTGGTATTGTTTATACGGCTGAAGGCCTGAAACATCGGTTATTACCGTGGCAAATTGATTGCTGCGTGTACTATCTGTAACCAAAAAAGAGGTTGCAAAATTCTCGAGGGTGTCCAATTCCAATTCAAACTCGGTAGGCACATCGGTTCGAACGTAAAACCGAGCCGATTCTGAAGTAAGACCGCCAACCACAGGACCAGAAGTAATGCTTTGTGCGAACGTGAAAAGCGGAAAAAAGACAATGAAAAAAAGGAGTGTTGACTTCATAGATGAATCGTGTTAAACAAACATACTCGCTTCTCGTTAGAACTGTTGCGTAAGCGCTAAATTCGCCAAATGTCTCATTTGTGGCGAGCCGGTCAGTATGCGAAATACCTTATAAAGGCACAAAACCGTCATGGCATTCATTCGCCTTTCGTATACGAACTGCTTGAAAATGTGATTTACAACTCGTCAGATTTTGCAGAATACCACACTATTGAAGCCTTTCGACAGGGACTGTTGAACAACCATAGCGAGATTGAAATAACGGACCTTGGCGCTGGATCAACGGTCAATTCCTCGAACAAACGCAAGATTTCTGACATCGCTAAAAACTCGGCTAAAGGCGGAAAATGGGGCGAATTGCTGTTTCGACTTTCAAAGCGTTTTGAGCCAGAAACCATGGTTGAGTTAGGCACTTCGCTTGGAATTGGAAGCCTTTACCAATCACTCGGAAACCCAAATAGTATGCTTACCACGTTTGAGGGTTGCCCGAATACAGCTGCTGTTGCTAGAGAACAATTTCAGAAAGCGAAAATCAATTCAACAATCATCGAAGGAAACTTTGACGATACACTTCAACCTTTTCTAGATTCAACAGAGAAACTCGATTGGGCTTTCATAGATGGTAACCATCAGAAAGAACCAACTATCCGCTACTTCGAGCAATGCTTGGAAAAATGCGACACCAATTCTGTGCTGCTATTTGACGATATCTATTGGAGCAAAGGAATGGCCGAAGCTTGGGAGAACATCAAGGCACATGAGCGTGTTATGGTAACGCTCGATTTGTTTCAGGTAGGAATTGTTTTCCTACGAACAGAACAGCCCAAACAACACTTTACCATCAGGTATTGATTGTAATTTAGCGCGTAGATGGAAATCAATTTTACACCAATCAAAGACGTCATTCGAACGGAGCACATTTCTAAAGTGTACGTTATGGGTACAGAGGCGGTACATGCCCTAAGAGACATAAGCATTACCATAAAACAAGGCGAGTACGTAGCGCTTATGGGGCCATCCGGTTCAGGAAAATCCACGCTAATGAACATGATTGGTTGTCTAGACACTCCTTCTGGCGGACAATATTTTCTTGACGGACAAGACGTAAGTCAGATGTCAGACAATCAGTTGGCCGAGGTAAGAAATAAGAAGATTGGTTTTGTGTTTCAGACCTTCAATCTTTTACCCCGTTCAACGGCTTTAGACAATGTAACACTGCCTTTAATTTATGCTGGATTTGGAAAGTCAGACAGGATTGAACGAGGTGAAAAAGTGCTTCATCAGGTTGGATTAGGCGATAGAATGTCTCATCAACCAAACGAACTGTCGGGCGGTCAGAGGCAACGGGTTGCTGTTGCAAGGGCACTGGTTAATAACCCTGCATTGATTTTGGCCGATGAGCCAACTGGAAATCTAGACTCGAAAACCTCCATTGAAATTATGGGCTTGTTTGAAGAAATTCATCGAAACGGAAACACGATTGTTGTGGTAACGCACGAAGAAGAAATTGCACAGCACGCACATCGTATTATTAGACTCAAAGATGGATTGGTGGAGACCGATGAACTGAACCAGAATATTCAAACTGTGCTTCAATCGTCATGAAAATCTACACTAAAACAGGTGATGACGGAACTACCGGACTATTCGGTGGGGCGCGAGTTCCTAAGCACCATATTCGAATAGAAAGCTACGGTACGGTTGACGAATTAAACTCGTACATCGGACTTGTTCGTTTCCGCGACATTGACCCTTTTGCAAAAGAAACATTGGCCGAAATTCAAGACAGGCTTTTTACAATAGGCGCAATTTTGGCCTCAGATCCAAGTAAGTCAAACCTTGTTGTTCCAGATTTGCATGAATCCGATATCGAGTTTCTTGAAAAAGAGATTGATCGCATGAATGAAACGCTCCCCGAGATGCGCTCTTTCGTACTTCCTGGTGGCAACGATACCATCAGTTTCTGTCATATTGCACGCTGTGTCTGCCGAAGAGCAGAGAGATTAACAGTGCTTCTCAACGAAAAAGAACCAGTTTCTCCTGTGGTTATTAAATATCTCAACCGCCTTTCCGACTATCTTTTTGTGCTGAGCAGAAAAACCACTCAATACAATGAAGAGAAAGAAGTCCCTTGGAGACCACGTAAATAGCTGATTTTAAGCCTTTCCAAGGAAATTTTCACTCCCTATTTCATGTCTCGATTAAATTTTTAGCTTTGCGCGAAATTGAACAGGTAAAATAGAATTAGCATGTATTGGACTCTCGAATTAGCATCACGTCTTGAAGACGCACCTTGGCCAGCAACAAAGGATGAGCTGATTGATTTCGCAATGAGATCAGGTGCTCCTATGGAAGTGGTTGAGAATCTTCAAGAAATTGAAGACGACAGCGAGGTGTTTGAAAGCATTGAAGATATTTGGCCAGATTATCCAACAAAAGACGATTTCTTCTTTAACGAAGACGAATACTGAGTTTTTATTACTCTACACAATACAACGGCTCTGTCTCACGACAGGGCCGTTCTTTTTTGCGCTAATTTGGCGTAAATGAAACTGCAATTTGTACCGTATCATCTTCAACTCAAACATCCATTCAGACTGGCTACTGGGTCAAGAACATCTACTCCTACCGTTCAAGTTAGGTTGGTGGAAAATGGAATTTTTGGATATGGAGAAGCATCTATGCCTCCCTATTTAGGAGAAAGTTTAGATTCAGTTTCACAATTTCTTTCCGGCATAGATTCATCAGACTGGAACCTAGACAATCTTTCTCAAATACTGGAAAGCTTAGACTCAATTTCAGACCATGACAATGCTGCAAAAGCGTCTATAGATATTGCTCTGCATGACCTGAAAGCGAAGTCACAAGCAATTACCACCCGAGAATTGCTGGGAATACACGCCAGCGAAACTCCTATCACAGCTTTCACCATTGGCATGGGATCAAAGGATGAATTGAGAGTAAAAGTGCAGGAAGCAGCCCACTTTCATCAATTGAAGATTAAACTTGGCGGGCCAGACGATAAGGAGAAAATAACATTTCTGCGCAGCCTTACGGATAAACCATTTATTCTTGACGCCAATCAGGGTTGGTTGGATGAGAAAACGGCTTTGAATTATCTTGACTTCATGAGTACCAAAAATGTGCTTTTGGTTGAACAACCCTTGCCGGTAAATACTCCTCCCGAAATCTGGAAACGATTGAAAGAGAAAAGTTCGCTGCCTATTTTTGCAGATGAAAGCATAAAAAGACTTTCTGACCTCCATCAAATTGAAGAGCTTTTTCATGGAGTTAACATCAAACTGATGAAAAGTACTGGCCTTTCAGAGGCATTAAAAATGCTGCAGTTGTGTAAAAATTTAGGCCTAGGTACTATGATTGGCTGCATGACGGAATCTAGCTGTGCCATTCTGGCTGCCGCACAAATTGCCCCCTTGGCAGACTTTATTGATTTGGATGGTCCATTTCTCATCACCAATAATCCGTTTGAAACACCCACAGTAATTGACGGAAAACTTCAATTGAAAAAGGAACATGGCAACGGAGCCATACCAATAGAAAACATTTATCCATTAGAGAACCAGTAGACCGAAGATACTGAGGTAAATTCTACGGTCATTTTAGCCGAATCCGACACAAAAAAGGCTTAAATTCGCGCCCGCATATGACAGGTTGTCTTCTTATCCCCACGGGGTATGGTTGTTGACAAAGGCCAGTCATTCGAAACTGAATTCACACTATGATCAATTTCATAAACAACATTGCTCGAAAATTCTTTGGTTCAAAATCGGACAAGGATATCGAGGAAATTCAACCGTATGTTGAGCAAATCGCAGAGTTTTCCAACCAAGTTCAGTCTATCTCTGATGACGAATTAAGAGGAAAAACCAACGAGTTTAAACAGCGGATTGACGAGCATTTAAAATCCGAGAGGGACGAAATTGCCGCTCTTAACGCGAAAGCAGACAACCCCGATACGGACATCGAGGAAAAGGAAACACTCTACGAACAGATTGATAAGATTGAAGAAACCGTCACAGATAAAATTGAGGAGGTGCTTTTGGAAATTCTCCCAGAAGCATTTGCGGTTGTAAAAGAAACCGCCCGCAGACTAAAAGAACAAGGTTCGCTAACGGTTTCGGCTACCGATATGGATCGCGATTTAGCTGCCAACAAAGGTTATGTCGCAATCAATGGAGATAGAGCAACTTTCCCAAAAACATGGTTGGCTGGTGGCACAGAAGTCTCTTGGGACATGGTGCATTATGATGTACAGTTGATTGGAGGTGTTGCCCTTCACAAAGGTCGAATTGCAGAGATGGCAACAGGTGAAGGAAAGACCCTAGTTGCAACTTTGCCCGTGTACCTAAATGCGCTTGCAGGGCGCGGAGTTCACCTAGTAACGGTGAACGATTACTTGGCAAAACGTGACTCTGAATGGATGGGTCCATTGTACGAATTTCACGGATTAAAAGTGGACTGTATCGATAAGCATCAGCCGAATTCAAATGAAAGACGTGCGGCTTACAATGCTGATATCACCTTCGGAACAAACAACGAGTTCGGTTTCGATTACCTGAGAGACAACATGGCGCGTGAAGCTGGCGACTTAGTTCAGCGCAAGCACAACTACGCTATTGTGGATGAGGTTGACTCGGTTTTTATTGATGATGCAAGAACACCGCTAATCATTTCTGGCCCGGTTCCTCAAGGAGATAAGCACGAATTTGATGACCTGAAACCAAAAGTTGAAAAGCTACTTCAGGTTCAGAGAAGCTACTTTAATACAGCATTGGCAGAAGCCAAGAAACTGATTGCATCTGGCAATGACGGGTATAAAGAAAGCGAAGGTGGAATGGCGCTATTGCGTTGCTATCGTGCACTTCCAAAAAACAAGGCACTTATCAAATTCTTAAGTGAGCCTGGAGTGAAGCAAATTCTTCAGAAAACGGAGAATTACTACATGCAAGACCAGAACAAGGAAATGCATAAAGTTGATGCCGAACTGTTCTTCATCATTGACGAAAAGCACAACTCGATTGAGCTAACCGAAAAAGGATTAGAGCTCATCACCAAAAACATGGATGACGACCAATTCTTTGTGCTTACAGATGTGGGTTCAGGAATTGCGGAGATTGAAAAACTCGGCCTCACGGACCAAGACAAGGCCAAGAAGAAAGATGAGTTAATGCGCGACTTTGCAATCAAAAGCGCTCGTGTTCATGCCATGAACCAACTCTTTAAAGCATACACCCTTTTTGAAAAAGATGTGGAGTATGTAATCATGGACAATAAGGTGAAAATTGTAGACGAGCAGACGGGTCGTATTATGGACGGCAGACGTTATTCGGATGGACTACACCAGGCTATAGAATCGAAAGAAAACTTAAAGGTTGAAGCTGCCACGCAAACCTGGGCCACAGTTACACTTCAGAATTACTTCCGTATGTATCATAAGCTTTCTGGTATGACCGGAACAGCCGAAACAGAAGCAAAAGAATTATGGGACATCTACAAGTTGGATGTAATGGTTGCCCCCACCAACCGACCAATTGTGAGAGACGACAAAGAGGATTTGGTATACAAAACAACCCGCGAAAAGTACAATGCGGTGATTGATGATGTGGTGAAATTGACTGGAGACGGAAGACCTGTTTTGGTTGGTACAACTTCAGTAGAAATCTCTGAACTTTTGAGCCGTATGCTCAAAATGAAGAAGATTGACCATACTGTTTTGAACGCAAAACTTCACGCCAAGGAAGCAGATGTAGTCGCCAACGCTGGTAAGCCTGGAGCGGTAACAATCGCAACAAACATGGCTGGTCGTGGTACAGATATTAAGCTTACAGATGCGGTAAAAGCCTCTGGTGGTCTTGCTATTATAGGCACAGAGCGTCACGAAAGTAGACGAGTTGACCGTCAGTTACGAGGACGTGCTGGTCGTCAGGGAGACCCTGGTTCTTCACAATTCTACATCTCATTAGAAGACAACTTAATGCGACTTTTCGGTTCAGACCGAATAGCAAAGTTGATGGACAAAATGGGTTATGAGGAAGGAGAGGTGATCCAACATGGAATGGTTTCCAAATCCATAGAGCGAGCACAGAAGAAAGTTGAAGAGAACAACTACGGTATTCGTAAGCGATTGTTGGAGTATGATGATGTGATGAACGCCCAGCGTGAGGTTATTTACAAGCGAAGAAGACACGCTTTGCAAGGCGAGCGACTTTCTGTAGATGTTCTAAACATGATTCATGATACAGCTGGTGCATTGCTAGATGAGTTTCATGAGGCACGCGATTTTGAAGGATTCAAACTTGATGTTATTCGAACGTTTTCTGTTGAGTCGCCAATCACAGAAGACGAATTCTTCAATACCAAGATTGATCCATTAATGGACAAGTTTGTGCACGGATTGGTACAGATGTACACGCGCAAGAAGAGTATGATTGCGGAACGTGCTTTTCCAGTTATTGCCAATGTATTCGAGACTCAAGGCGAAAAATTCAAAAACATCGTCATTCCTTTTACCGATGGAATCAAGAATCTCAACGTAGTTGTGAATCTTGCTAAAACCTATGAGTTAAAAGGTTCGAACCTCGCTTTGGCGTTCGAGAAAAACATCATTCTTGCCATTATAGACGAGCAGTGGAAAGAGCACTTACGCGAGATGGACGAACTGAAAACATCTGTTCAAAATGCATCGTACGAACAAAAAGACCCACTCTTAATCTACAAGTTTGAAAGTTTCGGTCTGTTCCAAAAAATGTTGGATAGAATGAACCGAGAGGTGATTTCATTCTTGTTTAAAGGTGATCTTCCAAATGCCGAAAACACAAACGTAAGGGAAGCGCAAGAGCGAAAGGAAAAAGTTACCGCTTCTAGACCAGAGGTTGCGCAAAGACAAGCTGCTCCATCTCAAAACGGTGGTGGACAACAAGCTTTGCCTACTGGACCACAGAAAAAGCCTGAGCCAGTTACTGTTGGAGAAAAGATTGGTCGTAATGACCCATGCCCATGTGGAAGCGGCAAGAAATACAAGCAGTGTCACGGTAAGGCGTAATGGAATACACCTCAGGGAATGTATTAGCCAAAATGTTGGACGAACAGAGAAATCTGACTCGTTTCTATCTCGGTAAGCTGAAAGACGAAGACATGTACCGAGAGTTTGAGGTAAATGGCTATACAACCAACAGTCCGTATTGGATTTTGGCACACCTGTGCTGGGCAGAAAACAGCGTTGGGCTTCAAAGTCTTGGGCATTCAGGATTAGATTTTCCTTGGTTGAATGATTTCAAAATTGGCTCTTCAAAAGATTCAAAGCCAACCAATCCGCCTTCTTTAGACGAAGTCTTAGCTGCTTGGAAACAAATTCACACAGTAACTATTGAAAACCTATCGGGCTTATCTGAAGTTGAACTCGACCAAGACAACGAAACTGGAATTGCTTTTGGCGAAAATAAAAGCAAGCGTTTCATGGCTATGCACACCATTCGGCATGAAGGCACGCATTGCGGTCAATTATCTCTCATCGTGCAGATGTACGGTAAGAAAACTGTCTAACGCCCTGGTTCACTAATTTTCAGCACAAATCGATTGTTTTTATATCCGTGTACAACACGTATATTCGCGACCCTAAATTTTAAGAGTAATTACACATGGTAATTGGTAAGATTAGAGAGAAGTCAACCCTTCTCATGGTTATGATTGGAGGAGCTATGTTGCTGTTCGTTCTTGACCCTACAATGTTGGACAGCCTTTTTACTGGCAGCACTACCGAAGTTGGTGAGATTGCTGGCACTACGGTAGATGGTAGAAAGTTCCAGGAAAAAATTGACGAGACTGTTGCAAACTACAAGTCACAAACTGGTCAGTCTACAATTGACGGACAAACAGAAGACCAGCTTCGCGAGCAAACTTGGAATCAAATGGTTCGAGATATCGTTTTTGGAAACGAATTGGAAGCTGCTGGTGTTCGTGTTAGCAACGAAGAGCTATATGACCTCGTTCAAGGAAACAATCCTCACCCACAGGTTGTACAAGCATTTACAAATCCAGAAACTGGTCAGTTTGACCGAGCTCAAATTGCTCAGTTCTTCTCTAGAATGGAGGAAGATGAGGCCATTAAGGCGCAATGGGTTCGTTTTGAAAAAGACATAGCTAAGTTCAGAATAAGCGAGAAATACAACAACCTCATTAAGAAGGGGTTGTATGTAACCAAAGCTGAATCGGAACGTGATTTCTTGGCCAAAAACCAAAACACTACAATCAAATACGTTCTTAAGAGATACGATTCTGTTGCAGACACTACTGTTAGTGTTTCCGATGCTGACGTAAAAGCATATTACAACAGCCACAAAGATAAATACGAGCAAGATGCTTCGAGAGACATCGAGTTTGTTTCTTTTGTGGTTAGCCCTTCTCAAGAAGACATCGAGAAGGTTAGAATTTGGGCTGAGCGATTGAAGTTGGAGTTCGAAAGCGCTTCTAACGATACACTTCTTGTGAACAGAGAGTCTGATGTGAAGTTCAACCCAAGATGGCTTCCTGCTGGTTCTTTAAACCCAAGCATTGACTCTTTGATGTTTGCTGCTGAACAAGGATTTGTTTACGGTCCTTATTTAGAATCTCAAACTTATAGAATGGCCAAATTGATTGGCGTTAAAACATCTCCCGATTCTGTAAGTGCACGTCACATTCTTATTAGCCCAGATCAGGTTAGCAGCAAAGAGGCCGCTCAGGCAAAGGCTGATAGTCTTTTCGCATTGATTCAAAACGGTGGTGATTTTGCCTTCTTAGCAACCCAGCATTCAGCTGACCCTGGTTCAGGAGCAAAAGGTGGTGACCTAGGTTGGTTTAAAGAGGGACAGATGGTTCCAACCTTTAACGATGCTTGTTTTGATGGAGCGAAAGGTGATTTAGTAATCGTTGAATCAAGGTTTGGGTTCCACATTATTGAAGTGCTAGATCAAAAAGGAAGCACTGAAAAACGTGCAGTAACCTTCATTGACAGACGAATTGATGCTAGCACAAAAACATTTCAAGCCATTTTTGGCGAAGCTGATGAGTTCGCTAGAAGCGTAACATCTCTAGCTTCTTTTGATCAGGAAGTAACTAGCAGAGGCCTTAACAAACGTATTGCTAGCAACTTGAAGGCTAACGATAAAACAATTGTTGGTCTTGAAAGTCCAAGAGAACTTGTACGTTGGGCATTTACAGCTAAGAAAGAGGATGTAAGCAAGGCATTTGAAATTGGCAACACGTTTGTTGTAGCAACTTTAACTGCAGTTCGAGAAGAGGGCTTTACTGAGATTGATGAAATCAAAGAAGAGCTTGAAGCGGGTGCTATTAAGGAAAAGAAGGCTGCCAATTTCATGAAGGAATTTGATGCAGCAAGAGCTGGAGATATCCAAACTATTGCGGATAAAATGAACCTTCCGGTTGAGATTAAAGCCAATGTAACATTTGCTTCTGCCGCCATTCAAGGTCTTGGTAGAGAACCTGCCGTATTAGGCACTGCTGACGGAATGGAAGTTGGAGATATATCCAAATCCATTAAAGGCGAACAAGGCGTGTATGTTATCTATTTAGAAGCGAAATCTGAAGTTCCAGCACAGGCAAACTATGCTGCAAATGCAGTGAGTCTAAATGCTTCCCTTTCTTCTAGAGTTGATTATGAGGTGTTTGAAGCTTTAAAGGAAAAAGCAGATATAGTAGATAATAGAGCTAAGTTCTATTAAGAACTACTTTCTAAGAATTATAAAATCCCCGTTGGTCTTCCAGCGGGGATTTTTTGTATCCACAATTTTATCTGTATTAGTCTAATCTTGTCTTTCGTACAAGACCCATTTAGGATAGCCGTACTCTTCTACTGCATTCCACTCTCTTAATGCCGAATAGCCATTATTACGCACCGCATCTAATGTTGCCGAGTTGGCATGATTAATTAAATAGCGTGGTTTAAACATTTTTAAAATAGAGTCTGTATTAAGTTCAAAATCGGTAGCCAACTTGGAGTTCAATCCACTGACATCCAAAATATACCCACCGTAATTAGCTCCAAAGTGACCGTGAGCAGAAACCAAACTATCCGAAGCAGGAAATTCTGAAATGAAATTGCCAATTTCCAATCGTTCTAGTTCAACTGTGGTAAGATATCGGTCCATCCATTGTTTCTCTCCCATTGTCATAGGTACCGCGGCAATGCATAATGCAGAAAAAATTAGCGCGTAAGATCCAGTACGCAGTCTTTCTGTCTTTATCTCCATGGTTTGTCGAATCAGCCAAACAACCGAGAACATTAGCTGTGAAAAAAGCAGCAGTTCTGGCAAAGCATAATACCAAACCATACGCTCCACAGGGTTGTAGAAATAGAAAAGCAACATGGTAGCCGCAAATCCAAGAATGAAGAAAAAATCATGCAGCTTGAACGTATTTCTGAAAAGCGAAATAGTCAAATGAATCAGTGGAAACGAAAGAGAAGTCAGGAATAAAGAAGTCCTATTTCCTTTATCCATCATAAGTTCTAAAAACGGAAACCAATGAGTTGATGGATGTGAATGATGATACAACTTTGCATAAGCCGATTGTGGTAGTGGTCCATCAAATAGCATGAAAGTAATTGCCAAAAATGCTACAATTGGAACACCAGCATATAACACCCCTACTAGCCAATTCTTCAACCAAGATTTTCCGAAATAATCTTTCCTGTTCTCGAATAAATGAATAGCTGATAGTATGGTAATTAAAGGGACTGTATCCAGCTTAGAAATAACTGACAAACCAAAAAATAGCCACATCCACTTTCGGTTGTCTGATACGAAAAAGTATATGCCAGTAAGAACGATTGCTAGGTGAAAATTGGTTTCTAATCCCGCTGTTGAAGAGAATAAAAACCGAGTAGAAGCGAGCACAATAAAAGCCACGCCCGAAACCGATAAGAATACGCTGGAAGTGAGTTTTAAAAACGTTCGGGCCAATACGAATAAAGACACCAAAAGACCTAAGAAATTGAGCCCAATGATGATGGATTCGTTGGATGCTATATTGGTCATGGCAAGCCCCATTGTTGCCAAACCATACAAGAAACTAGAAACCCCGAAAACTGGGCCATCAGAAGCATTGTAACAATAAAAACAGCCTTCTCTCGCCATATTCATATAGCGAATGACAAAGCCAGTATCATCTACAAAAATGTTAGGAAAAACTGTGTAGATAAAAATTGAACCTGCCACGGCCAACATTGCCATCGAATACAATTCTCTCCTAGGGTTAGAGAACCGCTCTACGGCAAAACTACCTCCCAGAACAAGCAAAACAAAAAGAACATACTTGATGTTGAGTCCTGCCGAAAACAACACTAGGTTAATTCCCGCGATTATCACACCGAGGATAATTGGCAAATATGATTTTAGTTTTTCCAGAGTAGAACTTTGGTTAAATCAACGCAATTGGGTGAGTCGGTACCCATCTAGTTTCACAAAAATGAACAGCAGAATGGTAAATCCTAAAAGGGATGAACCGCCATAACTAAAGAATGGTAATGGAATACCAATTACAGGCATTAGCCCAATGGTCATTCCAATGTTTATCAGGAAATGGAACAGCAGAATGGTAGCAACACAATAGCCATAGATTCGGGTAAAGGCAGACCGTTGCCTCTCAGAAATTTGAATAATTCTTAAGATCAAAGCCGAGAAAAGAATTATCACGAAAAAACTTCCGATAAACCCCCACTCCTCACCCACCGTACAGAATATAAAATCGGTGGTTTGTTCTGGCACAAAGTCATACTTAGTTTGGGTTCCTTTCAGAAATCCTTTACCGGTAAAACCACCAGACCCAATGGCTATTTTACTTTGATTTACGTTATACCCCGCTCCTGTTGGGTCGTCTGTCTTGCCCAACAAAACATCTATTCTAACCTGCTGATGCGGCTCCAATACATTATTGAAGATGTAATCTACGCTAAACACAAAGCCCATTAACACGACCAATGCAGAACCAAAGCCAAGTGCTAATAATCCGGTTTTCTTGCGCTGGAAAAGAAAAAGCGTTAAGCAAATTACACTGAGTATAATTAGCATAGTGAGCAGGCTAAAAAGAAGCGAA
Source organism: uncultured Flavobacteriales bacterium (assembly GCA_937900875.1). GTDB lineage: Bacteria > Bacteroidota > Bacteroidia > UBA10329 > UBA10329 > UBA10329. The sequence goes on along the minus strand of CALCGD010000118.1, from coordinate 25,540 downwards.
AAGATGAATAAAAGTGCCATCGCTAAACCAAAAAGGAGGAAGTTTCCCGAAAGGCCTTCTCTATACAATACGAGCGCGAACGCACCAAAAACTAACGCTGAACCAGTGTCGTTTTGAAGTAAAATTAGAGCCGCAGGTAGTGCCAGAATTAAAGCGGCTATCAACTTTGTTTTCAAATCATCCATCCGAATATTGAGTGTGCTGAGATAGTAGGCTAACGCAAGTGCAGTGGCGCTCTTTGCGAATTCGGACGGCTGTAACTTGAAAGAACCAATATCTATCCAAGATCGTGCACCAGACACATCTCTTGCAGTAACCAGCACAACGATAAGCAGTAGCATTACAACCACATATATTGGAATGGCAAAGGTGGAATAGAACTTGCCGTCAATGAGCATAATAATCAGAGCCACAAAAACTGATAATCCAATCCAAATAAGTTGTTTGCCGTAACGCTGTGTAGCGTCTATAATACTCTGATGTTCTTCATTATAAACCGCTGCATAAATATTAACCCAACCCATTAGTACCAAGGCCAAATAGAGAAACACCATAACCCAATCGATGCCATCAAATATGCTTCGTTGGTCTCTCAATTTGGAGGGTTTATAAGGTTCGCGTCTAAAATAGGCTGTTCTAAATGTGGGCGAGCCACAGTGTCAGTCAGATATTTTTCCACCATTAGACTAGCGATTGGCGCAGCGTATTTACTACCGCCACCTGCATTTTCCACAAATACAGCCAGGGCAATTTTTGGGTTATCCTTGGGCGCAAAACAGATGAAAATTGAGTGATCCTCGCCATGTGGATTTTGAGCAGTTCCTGTTTTCCCGCACATTACAATACTATCTAGTCTAGATCGGTAACCGGTTCCTCCAAGTTCAAAAACCATTGCCATGCCGTCTATTACAGGGTCAAAATATTTACGATCTATAGTGGTTTCATGCTTCTCTGTAAACCTGTTTTCTATAGGTTCTCCGTCTATCGCTTTTACCAAATGAGGTGGGTAGTAATAACCTCTGTTAGCCAATGCTGCGGTCATATTTGCCAACTGCAGTGGCGTTGTTCCAAGCTCGCCTTGCCCAATTGCCATTGAAATTATGGTCAGAGATTTCCATCGGTACTCTCCGTAATATTTATTGTAAAATGCCTTTGTAGGAACATGGCCAGCATACTCCACAGGCAAATCTGTATTAAATTTCGTGCCTAATCCAAAGCTTAAAACATGGTTTCTCCAAATTTCGAAGCCCTCCCAAGGCTTTCCTGTGTGGTCAATAATATTTCGAAAAACATTGCCGTAATACGCATTACAAGAATGCTGGATTGACTCTCTGAGGTTTAAAGGTGATCTATGATCATGACAGCCCATTCTGAAATTTCCTGAAACATAACCCCTCGGACAACGATAAGTTGTGTTTTCGTTTAGAACCCCCACCTGCTGACCAATAAGTGCATTGATCAACTTAAAAGTTGACCCTGGAGGGTTTTGCTCGCTCATTAAAGCACGATTAAACAATGGCTTGAGTGTGTCATTTAGCAATTGATTGTAATTAGATGATCTAACTCGACCAACTAGCATATTTGGGTCGAAGGTTGGAGCGCTAATCAAAGCCAAGATTTCTCCTGTAGATGGTTCTATGGCTACAATTCCTCCGGTTTTATTCTGCATTAGCAACTCTCCATATGCTTGCAATTCGGCATCTATGCTTGATACCAAGGTTTTTCCTGCCACTGCAATTGTATCGTACTTCCCTTCTTTATAACTGCCTTTTGGCCGGTTAAAAACATCGACCATAATCACGCTAACACCTTTTTTCCCTCGTAACTCCTCTTCATACGACTTTTCCAATCCACTTATCCCCAAATAATCCCCTCGTTTGTAGTATGGGTCGTTTTCAAGGGTGGAGTTATTGGCTTCCCCTACATACCCTAGCAAATGTGCTGCAATTGGAAACGGATACTTTCTGAGGGTTCTTTTTTGCACAAAAAAGCCATTCAAGCGATGTAGTTTTTCCTGCAGATTAGCATAGGTCTCAACCGAAATCTGCTTCTCAAAAACGCTTGGTTTTCTTGAAGAATAAGTTGATGCCTTGTTCAGTTTTCGGATAAAATCCTCTTTGGAGATTTCGAGAATGGAACAGATGGTGGCGGTGTCGATATTCTTTGCTTGACGCGGAATTACCATAAGATCATATGCTGCTTCATTGTATACAAGCAACCGCCCATCTCTATCATACATCAATCCTCTTGCTGGGAATTCAGTCTCGTAACGCAGCACGTTATTTTCGGCAGAAAGTTGATATGAATGATCGACAACTTGGATGTAAAACAAACGCCCCAAAAATGAAAGCGAGATGAGTACGACAATGCCCATCACCACATACATACGATCCGTATGTTTAGACTGAAACGCCATTATCTACGCTTATTGCTAACGAATAAAAATTCTGCAGCCAGTATGAAAAATAGCGTTAATCCAGTACTTAGAATAGCTTTTAGCAGCGTAAAGAAAAAATCTGCCAATCTGAACGTTTCCAAATAAAAGAGGGAAAGATGGTGCAGTAGAACCATAAGTGCCGCATACGGAAGGTACCAAGCAATCCCAAATGTTTTCAGGTTAGGTACGGTGGCTAACTCATAATCTTCTCTTGGCGACTGGGCCTTGAGATAAAGCGGCCTGTAAAATGCCAACAGCGTGGTAGCAGCGGCATGTAACCCTCCCGTATTTGAGAAAATATCAATGGTCAATCCCAAGAAAAAACCAATAAATAAAACGGGAATTCTCCCCATGGAAATGGGTAAACTAAGCACTAAATAGATATATGGGAAAGCGTTGATGTAACCATTCAGGTTAAGGTTATTAAAAACCAATACCTGTAGTAGGCAAACAAGCACAAACTGCCCTATGTATTTTAGAAAATCACTGTTCATTCTCTTGGGTCTGATTTTCTAACTCAACCTGCTCCATTCGCTTCAAATTATTCACCACATAAACCATGCTTACCGAGTTGAAATCCGTTAGCATATCTACAGCTATAGAATGGAAATTATCGCCTGGTTTTATTTCTGAAGAACGAACGGTTCCTATGTCTATTCCGGTTGGGAAAAGTGCAGAAAATCCAGAAGTCTGAATCAACATTCCCTTCTTCAATTCCACATGATTTGGAATGTCCATTAACTGCGTAACTCTTGGGTCTTTTCCATCCCAAACCAACGAACCGATATATCCAGAATCGACCAGTCGGGCACTTATGCTCGAACTTTTATGGAGCACAGATATGACGGTGGCATAATCCTTCGAAACATCCTTTACAATTCCTACAATTCCATTAGACGATAAAACAGCCATTTCGGGCTGTACGCCATGCAAAATTCCTCTGTTAATGGTTAGATAATTGCTTCTTCTATCAGTAGAACTATTTACAATCTTAGCTGGAATGTATGTGTAATGCTGCCGGTTTAGCGAGTCCATTACTTCGTACCGCTTAGCAGCAGAACTGTACTTAGAGTAATTGAGCAAAGAACGAAGAGCTGCGTTTTCCAGCGCCAAGTCATCATTAATGGTTTTGAGCTTAAAATACTCCGTAATTCCATTGTTAAATTCATAAATGGAACCCGATAGTTGGTTGCTCGAGTTTAGGAAACTACCCCGATGAAAATTGCTGTTTCTTACTATTAACGAGAACGAAACCAGCTCAAGAAGCAGGAAGACGAAGAACACATGATTCCTGTAAACAAAAAGCAGGATGTTCCTCATAATTCATCTGTCATACCAACCCGATTACCTCATAAGGAATGGGAATCGGTCTATGTTTTTAAGTGCAATACCAGTACCACGAGCTACTGCTCTCAACGGGTCGTCCGCAATGTGTACCGGTAATTTTGTCTTTAACGAGATCCGTTTATCCAACCCTCTAAGCATAGAGCCACCGCCCGCCAAATAAAGCCCAGTTCGGTAAATATCTGCAGATAGTTCAGGTGGCGTCATCTCCAAGTTATTAAGGATAGCCGTTTCGATTTTGGTAATCGATTTATCCAGTGCGTGAGCTACTTCTTGGTAAGAAACCGTTATTTCTTTCGGAATTCCAGTCATTAAATCACGTCCGTGAACGGCATAGTCTGGTGGCGGATTTTCCAACTCGGTAAGTGCCGACCCTACTTCAATCTTAATTCTTTCTGCAGACCGCTCTCCAATGAGGATATTGTGCTGTCTTCGCATATAATCTTCGATGTCAGCGGTAAAGTCATCTCCCGCTACACGGATAGATCGATCACAAACAATTCCTCCAAGCGCGATTACTGCAATCTCGCTGGTACCACCACCGATATCAATAATCATATTTCCCATTGGCTCTTCAACATCAATTCCAATACCGATAGCTGCTGCCATTGGTTCCTGAATCAATCGCACATCTTTAGCCCCAGCGTGCTCAGCGGAATCACGAACTGCACGTTTTTCTACCTCTGTTATACCCGATGGAATACAGATAACCATCCTAATTTGTGGCGGAATGAAATAGCGCCTGCCAGGATTAATCATTTGTATAAACCCCTTAATCATTTGCTCGGCCGCCTCGAAATCTGCAATCACCCCATCCTTAAGTGGACGAATGGTTTCGATGTTCTTATGCGTCTTACCATGCATTTGCTGGGCCTTCTTCCCAATGGCAACAATCTTTCCTGTTTGAATGTCTCTTGCCACGATAGACGGCTCATCCACCACTACCTTATCGTTATAGATAATGAGCGTGTTTGCCGTACCAAGGTCAATTGCAATTTCTTGTTTGAAGTAGTCGAATAGCCCCATGCTGCTTAGTGTTTAAAATGTCTTACACCGGTAACCACCATGGCCATTCCATTATTGTTGCAGTAGTCTATAGATTGTGAATCTTTAATACTTCCGCCTGGTTGTACCACTGTATTAATTCCTTGGTTGTGTGCAATTTCAACACAATCTGGAAATGGGAAGAATGCATCTGACGCCATAACTGCTCCGTTTAAATCGAAGTTAAAGGACTTTGACTTAGTAATTGCAAAGTTTAATGCATCTACTCTCGATGTCATGCCGCAACCGCTAGCCAACAACTGCTTATTCTTAGCCAAAACAATGGTGTTAGACTTGGTGTGCTTCACCAATTTATTTGCAAATACAAGGTCTTCGTATTGCTCAGATGAAGGCTTATTATCCGTTACTGGCGACATATCCGCAGCAGACTGTGTGCTTAAATCCTTGTCTTGTTCCAAAACACCGTTGAGTAATGATCTAAACTGTCGCTTTGGAAATTTGCATGGTTTCTGAATTAAAATGACTCGATTCTTTTTCTGTCCGAGAATTTCCAAAGCTTCTTTACTGTACGATGGAGCAATCACTACTTCAAAAAACAAATCGTTCATTTCAGATGCGGTTTCTGCATCTACTTCAACATTCGTAATAAGCACTCCACCAAATGCCGAAACTGGGTCGCCAGCCAAAGCTGCTTTCCAAGCGTCAACCAGTTTTGGTCTGCTGGCCAATCCACAAGCATTGTTGTGCTTTAGAATGGCAAAAGTCGTTTCATCAAAATCTCCTATGAGGCTAACTGCCGCGTCAACATCCAGTAAGTTATTGTAGCTAAGTTCTTTCCCGTGTAGTTGCTCAAACAACGCATTAATATCTCCATGAAAAAACCCAGATTGATGTGGGTTTTCACCATATCGCAAAGCTTTAGTACCCTTCTCTTGGTGCGAAAATCCGCTTCCAGAAAAGTAGCCAAGAATGGCTGAATCGTAATGAGACGAAACTGCAAATGCAGCAGTAGCAAACTGCTTGCGTTGCTCTAATGTTGTTGATGCCGAATTTTCTAATAGTGCAGAAAGTGCAGCATATTGGTTTTCGGATGGAACAATAACCACATCCTTAAAGTTTTTGGCTGCTGCACGAATCAGCGAAATCCCGCCAATGTCTATTTTCTCAATAATATCCGCCTCCGCAGCGCCACTAGCAACTGTATCTTCAAAAGGATAAAGATCTACGATAACTAAATCCAATTCAGGAATAGCGTATTCCTCCAATTGCTTAAGGTCTCCTTCATTTTCTCTACGCCCTAGAATACCACCAAACACTTTTGGATGAAGCGTTTTTACTCTTCCACCCAAAATTGATGGATAAGACGTCAGCTCTTCCACCGGAAGCACTGTAGCTCCCAACCCTTCCAAATAGGTTTGGGTTCCGCCAGTAGAGTAAATATTTACTCCGTGCTTAATAAGTTGTTTAACAATTGGTTCCAGCCCTTCTTTATGGAACACTGAAATAAGGGCGTTTTTAATAGTTTTTTCGGACACTGGAAACGGTTAGTAATCAAATGAATAAATAGCCAGAAAACATTCTTCTGAGGCAAATCTCAATCCAACAAAAATTAAGGCTTTCGGAAGCTTTTTTCAAGCACGCCAAAGGTAGCCTTTTTTGCACAATTCGGTTATCTTTGAGGCTATTGCAAAGTGCAATTCCACCGAAGTTTTCAACACAAATGATCATCTTTTTAAAACTGTTTAAGGAAAGCGTTAAGATGGCTTGGAATGCGTTGGTGGCAAACAAGCTTAGAACCATTCTTTCGCTTCTAGGAATTACTATCGGCATTATGGCCATTATCCTGGTTTTTACGTTTGTCGATTCTATGGAAAAGAACATTAGAGATAATGTTCAATCGCTTGGAGACAACACGGTTTACGTTCAAAAATGGCCTTGGGCAACTGGTAATAATTACCAATGGTGGAAATATTGGCAACGGCCAGACCCAGACTTGAACGATTTCAAGGAATTAAAAAGGAGAAGTCAGACCGCAGAGGCTGTGGTGTTTATGGCCAGCAAAGGCAAGACTATTGAGTACGCTTCAAACAGTATGGAAAACGTAAGTTTTGTGGCTGTAACGCACGATTATGACCAGATTAAATCGTTTGATTTAGCCGCAGGAAGATATTTCACTTTGCTTGAGTCTAATGCAGGGAAAAACGTCTGCATTATTGGGATGGCCGTGGCGCAAGGCTTGTTTGGAACTGAAAACCCAGTTGGAAAACAGATTAAAGTCTTTAAGCGAAAGCTAACCGTTATTGGTGTGTTCGGAATTGAAGGAGAAAGCATATTCGGCAACTCGGTAGATAATCAGGTTTTGGCGCCCATCCATTACGCTAGGCAGGTTATGAAAATCAATTCGCGAAGCGCCAACCCTACGATTATGGTTAGAGGAAAATCTGGCGTGGCTACAGATGAAATGAAGGACGAATTGAGGGGAGTTATGCGCAGCATTCGAAGACTAAAGCCTCGGGCAGATGACGACTTTGCGTTAAATGAAATCAGCGTGATTTCGAACTCGTTGGACAGCCTTTTTCAGATGATGAATATTGCAGGAACAATCATTGGAGGCTTCTCCATTTTGGTTGGTGGTTTCGGTATCGCCAATATCATGTTTGTGTCTGTTAAAGAGCGAACACACCTAATTGGAATTGAGAAATCATTGGGTGCTAAAAACTGGTTTATCATGTTAGAGTTTCTGTCAGAAGCAATCTTCTTAAGCCTTATGGGAGGAATAACAGGACTTGCCATTGTGTACCTACTAACTTTTGCCGCAAGTAGTCTTTTAGATATTGATCTTTATCTCACTTTTTATAACATTATGCTAGGAATAGGGATTTCGGTAATCATCGGTCTTGTGTCAGGAATTATACCTGCTTATTTAGCTTCTCAGCTTAGCCCAGTGGAGGCTATCAGAAGTAAATGACCTTACATTTGCCTCGAAATTTTTACGAATGGAAGCTACTGGCAAATTTTCTTGGAACAGACCGATTACTTCATACACCAAGTTTCATCAGGTGTTCAATCGATTTATTACGCCTTGGATTCTCAACAAAAGAATTTTCGTTTCCAGCAAACTAATTAAGGGTAAAGAATACCTTCAAATCGGCTGCGGATATAATATTTATGATGATTTCATCAATACGGATATAGAATGGAAACCCAACGTTATTCCGTGGGATATTTCCACCATTAAAAAGCACAATTATCCAATTTCAAATGGAGCGCTGGAAGGAATTTACACGGAGCATTGTTTAGAGCACATCCCATTTCAGTCTACAAAAGACAATTTAAAAGAGTTTTATAGAATTTTAAAACCTGGCGGAACAGTAAGAATAGCAGTGCCAGATGGTGAGCTTTTTATCGATTTATACAATAAGCATCGAGCTGGCGAAACGGTTACTATACCATGTCCGGACGATAGGCCAGAACCCACGCCTATGATTAGCATCAATCGAATAGCGCGTAGTCATGGCCACCTTTTTATGTACGATTTTGAAACTTTCAAACATCTTTTAGAAGAGGCTGGGTTTACAGATGTGAAGAAGGAGACCTTCAGACACGGTAGAAATCCAAAGCTATTGGTTGATAGTGAATTGAGGGAAGACGAGTCTCTTTACGTTGAGGCGACTAAAAAATAGCATCAATTCTCACCTTATTTATTATGGAATTTGGTTTTCCGCAACAACCAATCATTGAAGATTTTATCTTGTTCACATGATTGAGATGATGCGTACTCCAGACGAGCGGTTTTACGGTTTACCGGGATACCCTTATGACCCTCATTATATGGAAATTAATGGCGGCCGTTTCCACTATATAGATGAAGGGGAAGGTGAAATTATTTTGTGCCTTCATGGCGAGCCAACTTGGAGTTACCTCTACAGAACGATGATTGCTCCTCTTAAGAAAGACTATAGGGTAATAGCACCAGATTTCTTTGGCTTTGGCCGATCAGACAAGTTTACAAGGGTAAAAGATTATTCCTTTTACATGCATTATCGCACGCTTATTAAGTTTATAGAGCGGGCTGAATTAAAAGACATTACCCTTGTTGTTCAAGATTGGGGCGGCCTCATAGGTTTAAGTGTGCTGGGCAAACATCCTGAGCTGTTTAAGCGAGTGGTAATAATGAACACTACGCTGCCAATCGGTAACCGACCAATGCCATTGTCTTTTAAACTTTGGAGGGCGTTTTCTCGATTCTCACCAAAGTTCCCTATCAAGAATATTATGAAATGGGGAACTTATAGATCTCCTCAAGTTCAGGTTTTAACCGGCTATGAAGCTCCTTTTCCAGATGACAAGTACAAAGCTGGAGCGAGAGCATGGCCAAGATTAGTGCCTACCAATTCTAAAGATGATGGCGTGCGACAAATGAAGCGCGCAAGAGAAGTTCTAAAAACTTGGGATAAGCCTGCGCTAATTATGTTCTCAGATTCTGACCCAATTACAAAAGGTGCGGATAGATGGTTTAGAGAAAATATTCCTACTGTTAAAAACGAACCAGAGATTATTATCGAACACGCTGGGCATTTTCTTCAGGAAGACAAGGGCAAATTAATTGCCGAGCATATTCACGATTTTATTCTGCGCTCGCTTGCTCGGGAACGTGGAGAAACGGTTGAGATAGTTGAGGAGAAACCTCGGAAAGAACATTAAGCGCCTCATCTATTTTCGCCACGTTCTGAAACGTGAGGCTTAGCTTATCATTACGCTGCCGCATCACCACTTTGTTCGGGAAACTTTTTACATAATTGAGCACTTCCGAAAACACTGGCCCTTGATAATAGCCACTTTCTGGATCTGAAATGAAATAGCAAGCTAACTTCTCATTTTTAAGAATTAGCCTTTCAAATCCAATAGCCTTAGCTACCCATCTCAACTTGATTGTTGCCAAAAGCTGTTTCCCTTGATCTGGTATTGGACCAAACCTATCTGTGACTTTAGCTTCAAATCGTTGTAAATCTTTAATCGAACTTAGATCATCTAGTTCTCTGTAAAGAGCTAATCGTTCTGCAATGCTATTTACATATGTGTCTGGCAATAGAATTTCCAAATCAGTATCAACCTGACAGTCCGAAACAAACTCGCGTTTAGGAGCATCTTTAAAGAGGTCTTTAAACTCAGTTTCCTTCAATTCATTAACAGCCTCATCCAATATTTTATGGTACATCTCTATACCAATTTCGCTGATGAATCCGCTTTGCTCAGCTCCTAATAGATTTCCAGCTCCTCTAATATCAAGGTCGCGCATAGCAATGTTAAACCCACTGCCTAACTCAGAAAACTCTTCAATTGCCTTCAATCTTTTCTTGGCTTCAGGAGTAAGCATAGTAATAGGTGGCGCTAACAAATAACAGAACGCTTTTCGGTTCGACCTACCTACTCTACCGCGCATTTGGTGCAAATCACTCAAGCCGAAATTGTTGGCGTTGTTTATTATGATGGTATTGGCGTTGGGAATATCCAAACCGCTTTCAATAATTGTAGTAGCTACCAACACATCGTATTCGCCCTCTACAAACCGCATCATGGTGTCTTCCAACTTAGCTGGTTCCATTTGCCCATGACCAATAGCAACTCTAACATCGGGACAAAGTCGCCCAATCATTCCGGCCACTTCCTTAATATTTTCAACTCTATTATTGACGAAAAATACTTGGCCGCCTCTGCCCACTTCATACATAATAGCGTCCCGAATAAGGGTATCATTAATCGTATGTAATTCGGTAATAACTGGGTGTCTATTAGGCGGGGGAGTATTAATAACCGAAAGGTCTCTAGCTCCCATAAGCGAAAACTGAAGCGTGCGGGGGATAGGTGTAGCGGTAAGGGTGAGGGTGTCCACATTCACCTTCATTTTTTTCAACTTGTCCTTTACAGAAACGCCAAACTTCTGCTCCTCATCAATAATCAACAAACCGAGGTCCTTAAACTGAACATCCTTCCCAACTATTCTGTGCGTGCCTATTAAAATATCGACCTGACCTTCGGCAACTTTTTTGAGTGTGTCGTTTTGCTGCTTTCGGGTTTTAAACCTGTTGATGTAATCAACATTGCACGGAAATTCCTTTAGCCGTTCTCTAAACGTTCTAGCGTGTTGAAGTGCCAAAATGGTGGTTGGAACCAACACAGCAACCTGCTTTCCATCTGCAACAGCTTTAAAAGCAGCGCGTATAGCAATTTCGGTCTTGCCAAAGCCTACATCCCCACAAATCAGCCTATCCATCGGATATTCCTTTTCCATGTCTTCTTTGAGAGCAACAGTGGCTTTTTCCTGATCAGGCGTGTCTTCGTAAATAAAAGACGCTTCTAACTCTGTTTGAAGGTATGTGTCTGGTGTAAAAGCAAAACCCTTCTGAGCACGTCTTTGTGCATAAAGTTTAATTAGGTCTTTTGCAATATCCTTAACCTGCTTCTTAGTTTTTGCCTTCAAGGTTTTCCAAACGGGAGAACCAATCTTATTAATCTTGGGCTCTGCTCCTTCTTTACTCGAATACTTAGAAATTCTATGAAGCGAGTGGATACTCACGTATAAAATATCGTTGTCCTTGTAAACAAGCCGGATGGTTTCCTGCAGTTTGCCATTCACGTCAATCTTTTCGAGACCAGCAAACTTGCCAACTCCATGATCGATGTGAGTAACGTAATCTCCCGGATTTAAGCCAGAAAGTTCTTTTAATGTGAGCGCTTCTTTGCCTCGCTTATATCCTTGCCGTAAACGGAATCGATGGTAGCGCTCAAAAATTTGATGATCTGTAAAACAGGCTAACTTTTGTTCGTGATTCACAAATCCTTCATGCACCGAGAATACCATGGAGGTAAACAGTGGTCGTTCTACTCGCGTTCCAGCTGGCAGAGGCAAGTCATCAAAAATGGTAGAAAGCCGTTCAATCTGACCGGGATTATCTACCAATAGCACATTCTTATAGCCTTGGGTTTTATTCTGAATCAGTATCTGCTGCAGCAACCTAAAATCCTTATTCACTACCGGCTGCGGAGCCATGTCAAACTGAATTTCAACCGCATCTTTATGAAAGCTACGTTGGCCAAATTCGACCATTCGGTAATCTTCAAATGCCTTTAAAATATCGTTAGAATTAATGTATTTCTCTTCCGGTTTAGACTGACCAATTACATTTTCAAGCTGGGCATAAATATTCTTCGCCTCTCTTAGTTCATCATCAACCTTAAGCTGCAATTCCTCAATATCATGCACCCACATGGTAGTTTTAGCAGGTAGAAACTCGAAAAACGGGACTTTTTCGGTTAAGAGAATTTCGTCTTGCACATTAGGTACAATCGTTGCTTTTCTAAGCGACTTTACAGATAGTTGTTCCGCAGGATCAAACGCTCGAATGCTATCAACCTCATCGCCAAAAAGTTCAATTCTATAAGGGAGTTCTTGTGCAAACGAAAACACGTCAATAATTCCACCACGAATAGCAAATTGCCCAGGTTCGTATACCTGATCCACTCTTTCGAAATGGAATTCATGCAGCATCTCATTAATAAAATCTAGGTCTATTTCCTCACCAATGCTAATCCCAAAAGTGCTTTTCCGAAGCATCTTTTTAGAAATTACCTTTTCGGTAAGTGCCTTAGAATATGTAACAATGATTTGTTGACTCGTACTGGCTTGCAAAGCATTCAGCACCTCGCCACGCTGAATTACGTTGCTGTTATCCGTTTCCTCAATTTCATATGCCCTACGATAAGACATAGGGTAAAAAAGCACTTTTTTCTTCCCCGTCAGCAGCTCAATATCGCTAAGGAAATAGGCGGCTTGTTCCTTGTCTGAGAGTACAAAAACGTGGTGGTCTTGAGAGTTTTTTATAACCTCCGCAGCCAAAAAAGCATAGGCAGAACCCGCAACTCCGCGCAAGCGAACTTTTGACTTAGCCTCTTTAATTGAGGCAAGCAACTTCTTTAAAGACTCAGACGAGTCAAAGAGCCCTACAAGCTCATCTTGGGTCATCCTATCTTAGAGTTTTAACTAGCTACGTGGTGAGTGTTCTTCCATAAGTGACATGGCTTTTTTAACCATGTTTTCCGAACCGATGAACAGCGGGGTTCGTTGGTGCAATGACGTTGGCTGAATCTCTAATATGCGGCCAAAACCGTCCGTGGCAAGTCCGCCAGCTTGCTCCATTAAAAATGCAAACGGATTAGCTTCATACAGCAATCTCAACTTACCGTTTGGCGATGCCGTTGTGGTTGGATAAATATAGATTCCACCTTTAATAAGGTTTCGATGAAAATCGGCAACCGCGGAACCAATGTATCTTGAAGTATATGGTCTATTTGTAGGGGCATCTTCTACCTGACAATACTTGAGATATTGCTTAACTCCAGTAGGAAAATGAACGTAATTACCCTCGTTTATACTGTAAATCTTTCCGTCCTTCGGAATCGTCATATCAGGATGAGATAGAAAAAATGCCCCGATTGACGGGTCTAATGTAAAGCCGTTTACACCATTTCCGGTAGTATAAACTAGCATGGTACTAGAACCGTAGATTACGTAGCCTGCTGCAACTTGCTCCGTTCCTTTTTGCATAAAATCATCAAACGTGGCAGGGCCAGATTCTGATGTTCTTCGGTAAATTGAAAAAATCGTTCCGATGGAAACATTTACATCAATATTTGAAGAACCGTCTAGCGGGTCAATAGCAACCACATACTGGCCATCTACAGCATAACCTGATTTGAATTCGATTACTCCTTCCTTTTCTTCGGATGCCAATCCACAGACCTCTCCCCTGTCTTTCAGTGCTCGAATGAATTCTTCGTCAGCATATACATCTAGTTTCTTTTGAGTTTCTCCCTGCACATTTTTACCCCCAACATCTCCAAGAATGTCCTTCATCAATCCGGCCTTATTCACCTCTCTATTAACCACACGAGCTGCCAACCCTATGGCGCTTAACAGTCTAGACAACTCTCCTTTGGCATACTTAAAATCATCTTGTTTATCAACGATAAATTCGCCTAGCGACATTAATTTTTCCATGGTTTCTCTATTTGACGAAAAAAATGAAAGACCCGCTTGAGGCAGGTCTTAGCGCATTTCCCTTATTCTATTATCCGAGTTTCTTGATGTGAGCAGCCTTATCTGTTTCTCATGATTGAAAGTTGAATTTCTTTCACTTTTTGAGAACGGTTAAAGGTAAGTTTCTTTTTTAAACATTCGTGCCTAAAACCATCTCAAAGTACCTGCATTTTCTACCTTTAGCCAATGACAGAACCTATCGACTTCATGGTTAGAAAAGGAAGAAAAACAGACCTGCCTGAAGTGCTTGGGCTGATTAAAGAATTAGCCCTGTACGAAAAAGCACCAAATGAAGTGACACTAACGTTAGGTGAACTTGAGAACGATGGTTTTGGTGAAAACCCAATCTACGGTTTGTTTGTAGCCGAATCCAATTCTGACATACTCGGTATTGCTGTTTATTATGAGAAATATTCTACTTGGAAAGGAAGAAGCTTGTTTCTTGAAGACATCATTGTAACAGACGCAAGCCGAGGAATGGGTATTGGTCATCAGTTATTTGAAGCAGTTATTGCCGTGGCTAAGGAGCGAAACTCTGCCCGCATGGAATGGCAAGTTTTGGATTGGAACGAACCGGCCATTCGCTTTTACAAAAAGTACAATGCTGAGTTAGATGGTGAATGGCTCAACGGAAAATTTACGAGAGAACAAATTCAATCATATCCAGCATAAATGAAGGTTTTTAAGTTTGGTGGGGCATCGGTAAAAGACGCCCAAAGCATAAAAAACGTACACCATATTATTGGGCAATACCTAGGCGACCCGTTAATAATTGTAGTGAGTGCAATGGGTAAAACCACCAATAATCTGGAGGCACTGCTTAATGCACACATGGCCAACCAACCAACTCAAGAATTGCTTGAGGTAATTAGGCTAGAACATGCAAAAATTGTTGAGGAACTTTTTGGTCCAAAAGCTAAATCGGCACTAGACGATATCAATAATACACTTGTAGAAGTTGAATGGGCACTTGACGACCCAGAAGGGCTTGATAAGCATTTTCAATACGACCAAATTGTCTCTATTGGCGAGATGCTTTCTACTAAAATAGTGTCTGCGTATCTCAAGTATGTTGGCATTCAAAATTCGTGGGTAGATGCACGAGATTTAATCAGAACAGACAACACGTATCAGAATGCAAATGTTGACTGGGAAGAGACAAAAAAATTGACAGAATCCACTTTGAAGCGGGCTTTCAGCAACCAGTCGGTTGTAGTTACACAAGGCTTCATTGGCGGTACAAGTGAGAATTTCACAACCACTTTAGGACGAGAGGGATCCGATTTTACGGCTGCTATTCTTGCGCATTGCACTAACGCAACAGACGTAACCATATGGAAAGATGTACCAGGTGTTTTAAATGCCGACCCAAAGTATTTTTCAGACACAGTCCTAATTTCAGAGATGTCCTACTTCGATGCGATGGAGTTGGCTTATTTTGGAACGAGCGTAATTCATCCGAAGACAATTAAACCACTGCAAAACGCAAACATTCCATTGTACGTTAAGTCGTTTATTGAACCAAAAGCAAAAGGCACAATTGTGGCTGACGGCTCAAAGCCAGTGACTGTTCCAAACTACATAGTCAAGAAGAACCAAGCACTTGTTTCCATCTCGCCTAAGGACCATTCGTTTGTGGCAGAAAATCATTTTATTGAGATTTTCAGCACCCTACATGAACTCAGAATTAAGTCGAACACTATGCAAAACTCAGCAATTAGCTTTTCGTTTAGTTTTGATTTTGACGAGTCCAAAATCATCCTTTTAAAAGAAAAACTTACAGGATTCGACCTGTTCTATAATGAAGGTTGTGAGCTTATTACCGTCAGACACTTCGATGAAGAAACCATAGAAAAACTAGTAGGACAACGAGATATATTACTTGAACAACGAAATAGAACCTCGGCTCAGTTAGTTGTGAAATAACAATGCAATTTCATATTTTCAGTGTCTAACACTCAAAACATGAAATCAATCTACTCTTTCGGTATTTTCCTTGCATTAGGATTTTCCGCCTCAGCTCAAACCGCTTTTTGGACGGAAGACTTTGGTATAGGTTGCAATCAAGGTCAGTTTGCTGCGGCTTATTCTGGAACCAACGGAAGTTGGACAGTTCTTGATCTTACTGCCGGAAACAACGCTTCCAACAAATTCTACATTAGCGGAACTGAAGCTTTTACTGGATTAGGCACTTGTGGCCAAGGTTGCATAGACAACGCATCGCTTACAAACCAGACACTACATGTTGGTGCTGTTTATGTTGAATTTCAGGGATTTCCTATTGTGGATGCCGATTTGGGTGCCAGTTACAATGTTGGTGGCATTGGTAGTTTCGGCTTCCAGTCCGCAACTGATATAAGGGCAGAATCACCTGCAATCGACTGTTCCGGGTTTGAGAATATTTTACTTGAATTCGACTACCTGGAAGGAGGAGAAGGTTCAATAGACAATGCACTGGTGCAATACTTTGACGGCTCTGCCTGGGCTTTATTAAATGATCCTGCAAAAACGGCTTTGGGTTGCCCAACCGGACAAGGAACTTGGACGCATTACTCTTATACGCTTCCTGCTGGCGTAAACAATCTTGCTAACCTTAAAATTGCGTTTAAGTGGGTTAGCGCAGATGATGGAACAGGCTCAGACCCATCGTTTGCTGTTGACAATATCACCTTATCTGAAGTTATACCTACCAGCGTTCAGGAACACTCGGAATCTGGGTTAACAATTAGACAATTTGACAGAGCAATTGAGATTGCATTTACAGATGTAGATGAGGAGATTATGGTCGTTAAGGTTTACGACATCCTAGGACAGGAAGTTGCTGCTACCACGGCAAACGGAACTAACCGTATTCAGATTGATATAGCAGGCCTTTCGGGGATGGCCATTGTTCAGATTAAATCCAACAAGGGTGTTACAACGAGAAAGATTGTACTTCGGTAGTTTTAATGAACCTTAGAATAAGCGAGTTGAATTTTTTCTCCCAAAACATGGGCCATTTTGGCATTGCTTTCGTTAGTCCAACCTGCAATATGAGGGGTTAGAATAACCCTTGGTGAGTCTATCAAATACTGCAACGCAGCTGGAATTGCCTGACTTTCAATTTGCTCGAAATTAAATTTCTCATACTCTAGTACGTCTAAACATGCACCTAAAACCTTTCCACTTTCAATGGCTCTTACAAGCGCTTCGGTATCAACCACCTTGCCTCTTGACGTGTTAATTAGAAAGATGGGATAGTTCAATTTTGAGAAAAACTCGTCATTAATCATATGACTGGTTTCTTCAGTTAGTGGAACATGCAGCGAAATGACTTCTGCTTCCTGATAAATGCTTTCCATATTGGTTTCAATAACCAAACTATCTGCAAAGCCTTTTTTATGCTTATCGTATGCGTAAGTCAGAACCCCAAAACCAGCTAGTCGCTTGGCAAGAGCTTGCCCGGTATTTCCATATCCAATAATACCTACGGTACGCCCGAGCAATTCTACACCCCTATTCTCTTCGCGCAGCCACAAGCCTTTTCTCACTTCAATGTCTGACGTGTTAATATGGTTAAACAAGCTTAAAAGCATACCAATAGCATGTTCGGCTACTGCATCTCTGTTTCCTTCGGGAGCATTAAAGCATTCTATCCCAAGCATTTTGGCGTAATCGACATCAATGTTTTCCATACCCGCACCAGCTCTAGCTATAAACCGCAGGTTTTTGGCTGCATCTAGAAATTCTTTGTCAAGCTTAATTCTACTGCGAATTACAGCCCCATCGAAGGAATCAGCGGCCGATAATATTTCCGCTCTCGTCCATTTAGTTCCGTCTACACATTCAAAATCCATCCGTGTAAGATGAGATGCCAAATGCTCGTGAACGGTATCAATAAAGAGTATTCTCATTTAGGCAGCGAAATTAGTAAGATGCAAGGATTTCTTGTAACCAAGGTCCGTACATCAATCTGCCAATCATAAAGTAGAAAAACAGGCCAATTATGTCGTTGCTTGTGGTAATGAAGGGCCCCGTTGCTAAGGCTGGGTCAATCTTCATTCTATTTAAAGTGAGGGGCATAAATGTGCCGAAAGCTGCTGCAAAAAGGATAACCGCAAGTAATGAAGCGCCAATAGTTAAACTGAGTTCGAGCGGATAGCCGAAAACACCGCTGTATACCATTAACACCGCGGTACAAGCCAGCCCGTTAACTAAACCTACCATCAGTTCTTTCAGGATACGCTTAATCATTCCATCCTTACTCAAGGTATCGTTAGCTAAACCTTGCACGATAAGTGCCGAAGATTGAATACCAACATTGCCACCCATTGCCACCACCAGCGGAATGAAGAATGCCATCTGCGGATTGATCTGCAATTCGTGCTCGTAGTTTCCAATAACCATAGCGCCTGCAATGCCACCAAACATGGCAACTAATAGCCAAGGCAATCGCGCACGGCTCATAATCCACACGGTATCTGTGGTTTCGATGTTTTCAGAAATACCAGACATCATCTGATAATCCTTGGAAGTTTCCTCCCTTACCACATCCATGATATCATCAACTGTAATTCTTCCCAAGAGTCTGTGCTGGCGGTCCACGACAGGCACAACCACAAGGTCATACTTCTCCATCAATTTGGCCACATCTTCAGCCTCCATGGTGGCTTCTACTGAAAGAATGCCTTCTTTATAAATATCTTTAATTAGGGTTCTGGTAGAATTAAGGAGCATTTTTTTGAGTGAAACGATACCCAACAGCACATCCTTATCATCAACCACATATACGGTAAAAACCTGATTAACATCTTCAGCTTGCTTTCGCATTTCACGCACGCAGGTAACGATATTCCAATTCACGTTAACTTTAATGAGCTCCGTAGCCATTAAACCACCAGCAGAATCTTCGTCATATGTAAGAAGCTGAGCGATATCACTTGCTTGCTCGTCATCATCAACCTGAGCCAATACATCTTCTTGGCGTTTTTCTGGAAGTTCTCCAATAAGGTCGGCTGCATCATCGGTGTCAAGTTGATCAACGTATTCTGCAATTTCAGCATCGGTAAGTGATGCCAAAAAGCGCTCTCGAACGTCTTCATCCAGTTCAACAATAACATCAGAACCCAATTCATCATCCAACAATTTGAAGATGAACTGTGCCTCAATGAGGTTCACCTCATCCAGAATTTCGGCAATATCTGCTGCGTGTAATTCTTTTACTTTGGAAGAAACAGCGTTTCTATCAAACCTTGCTATATCGTCCTTTAGTTCTTCTAGGAAGTCCTTCGTTAGTTCGAATTGCATGGGTCAAGGGCGTAGTTTTCGTTAAACTTGGCTTTTTTATCACTCGGCCAAACACCTCGTGATTTGAACATAATCGGAAACCGAAAGGCGCTCGGCCCTTAGAGTAAGAATATGCTCGTTTGGAGCGGTAGCAAAAGTAAGGGATTTGAGTGCATTCCTCAAGGTCTTGCGCCTTTGATTAAATGCCGTCTTTACTACCATTTTGAACTTCTTCTCATCACAATCCAGTTTTTCAACCTGATTACGAGTAATTCGAAGCACTGCCGAGTTTACTTTGGGTGGTGGATTGAACACTTCTGGACCCACGGTAAAAAGCAACTCAACATCATAAAAGGCTTGCACCAACACGCTTAGAATACCATAAGTTTTAGACCCTGGCGGAGCAGCAATTCTCTCTGCCACTTCCTTTTGCAACATGCCTAAAACTTCGGGAACCTTATCCTTGTTCTCCAGCACTTTAAAGTATATCTGGGTAGAAATGTTGTAGGGGAAGTTTCCAATAATGCAAAGCGGTCCTTTGGTAATTTCTGAGAAATCTAGCTTTAGAAAGTCTCCTTCAATGAGATTATCGGTTAGTTGAATGAAATTCTGTTTCAAAAAAGCAACAGACTCTCGGTCCATTTCCACTGCATGAAGATTAAAGTCTTTTCCCATTAAGAATTGGGTTAGAACACCAGTTCCTGGCCCAACCTCCAACACATCTTTGTAATCGCCATGATTGGTTAAAGCATTTGCAACATCAGAAGCAATTTTCTGGTCTTTCAGAAAATGCTGCCCAAGATGTTTTTTAGCCTTAACCATTAATCAACTGTCTCTAAAACCGTTCGAAATGCTGCGAATTTCCCTTCGTATTTCTTGTTCACCTCAGCTTGTAATTTGGGTGCATGAGAGCCATGATAGACTTGCAAATCAGCCATGTTTTTGCACAAATACTGTATAGAATAACTGACTCCATCTGCTTCATCAACCAGCAAAACACGTGCAAAGCGGTATTCTAGAAAAAAGCCTGTTGCCATCACATCTGGAATATGGACATCCTTCATCCATTTGACCCATTCATCATGCACATCATGATTGATGCTGACCGTTACGTTGTAAATAATCATGCGGCAAAGAAAGGGGAAATGCCCTAAAGACTAGTTCAACAAATCGCCACGCAGTGCGCGGTAGCGTTTTCTTGCCTCAACGGTATAAAGGCTTCCTGGGTATCCGAGTAGCAACTCTTGGTAGTATTCCATGGCCTTTGAGGTGTTTTTTAGCTGAAATTCGTTCAGTTGCGCCATTTTGTAAACCGCATCATCAGCCAATAAATCTTCTGGATATTTTTTCCAAATCTGATGGTAATACTCAATGGCTTTTTCGGGTTCATTTACTTTCTCGGCCATTTCTCCGCGCTTAAAAAGAATGTCATCCATTAAGCTATGACCAGGAAAAAATTCTTCGATACTATCAAGCGCCATCTTAGCGCTATCAACCTTGTTTTGATAGAGTAAAAGATCTGCACGGGCGAACGCACTTAAAGCGGCATATGTAGAATCCATGTAGGAATTATCGCCAATTAACATGGCTAAATACAGGGCATCATTTGCAATGAAATCGCTGGTGGCTGCTTTAAGAATATTCAACTGAGCCTGCGCCCAATCAAATTGACCGGTGTAATAGGCAAGCTTGGCATTTTTCAGTTTAGCCGTACGTCCAATATCGTCCGTCTTAAACATCTTTTCAGCCTGCGAATAAAGCAGTGTTGTTTCCCAAACTTCTCCCACGAAAAGTAAGGCATCGGCAAGTTGAATTTTTGCATTCGCCAAATTTTTCTGGTCAATTCCTGGCAGTTCAATCACTTCATATAAGAGATTGATTCCATCATTGGTTCTGTGCATATGAAAAGTGTACAACTCGGCCAAATTCATCATCATTTGGGCAACATTCCCATTCCGACCGAAATCGTCAAGGGTTGAGAGAAAAGAAGCTTCCAGTTCAATCAGTTCTTCGGCAGTGTAAGCCCCACCATAAATGGCTTTTTCGTAAAGCGTGTTTACCAAGTCTTTTTTACTGCTCAAGTAGAAATAGTTGTCTCGCCCTTTTTTAATCACATATTGATAGGCCTCAATCGCAAGGTCGAACTCCTCATTTGCTCTGCAGATATGCCCCAACTGAATTAATCTAGCACCATCTTCCTTGTTCCTCCTATCCAAGGCTTTGGCTTGAATAAATGCCTTGCTGAATTCTTTTTGCTGTTCAAAATGCCAAATGAGCAATTCTGGAAAAATGTTTCGCTGTGCTTCTCTTTGAATACGACCAACCAGCGCTTCTTCAAAATATTCCGTTTTGGTGTTTGATTGGTCAGATTGGAATACATCAAGCAATTCGGTTTTCACCTGAACAATTTGAGACTCATCTTCGGATAAAGCCTCTAAATATTCATTGAGCGCTAAATCGAAATCTCCCGTTCTATTATGAACACCTGCAAGCTCAAATCGATAGTTATAAATGCCGTTTAAAAGTTTCCGTCCCTTGTCGTAAGTACGCACTACATAAGCAAATTCGCCCTTGTCAGAAAAGGCGTCTGCCAGTGCTTCAATTTGTCTTTGAAATGGGGGTAATTCGGCAATTGCCTTCGCATACGCTTGTTGCGATTTTTTTTCGTCACCTGCGGTCTTCAGAACATACCCTAAGTGTACATAAAGGACGGGGCTTCCTTCCTGCTTTATTCGTTTAGAAACAACCTTTTCAGCTTCATTAAAATTCTCAAGATTGAGCAAACAATCGATGTAGTACTGATAGAAAAATTCATCGTTATAGCGCTTAAAAAGCTTTTTGTAATATACTTCTGCCTTTTCGTATTCACCATTCTTAAAATACTGAGCAGCCAGTTGCTCATCTGTATCCGTTTGAGCTAAAATGGACAGGGGCAACAGAAAAACAAGAAATAGAAAACTCAACTTTTTAATCATCGGCTGCGCTGTCTGGCAATGCTATCAATAAACGGTCTATTTCTTCTTTTAGTTCAGAATAGGTGGAAAAACAGCCATTTAGCTCCGTAGTTATTTGCTGAATTCCTTCGCTCAAACTTTCAACATACAAAAACTCAGACTCAATAAATGAATTTGCACTGTCTTTATCCGCTACTTGCTGCATCAAATCTGTTTGAAGATTGAACAACTGATTTCTGGTTTCAATCACCTGAACATCAACCAGCTCCTTACGTTCTATGCAACTTGTAAGATGACCTTCAAGCGCGCAAAAACTGACTAGCATTTGCGCCTGCTCTAATTCCAAAGTATCAGTCATTTCGTTCTGAATTTTGGCGCATTTCTGCTTAATGTCTTGGATGTATTGTTTCACTAACCTAGAATCAATTTCAGAAGAGGAATTTTGAACGTGGTCTATCACTCCAACCATACTGTTCACTGCTTGTGTTTCGTCAGTAAAATCAGGACGACAGGAAACCATGAGAATACTTATTCCCACAAAGACGATACTATTTCGCCAATTAAGCATCAAACTCAATAGACTTAAAACCTGTGTATTGATGTAAAACTTCTGGGATATTGATTCCGGTTTCGGTCTGGTTGTTCTCAATTAACGCTGCCATAATTCTAGGTAATGCCAATGCACTGCCATTAAGGGTATGGGCCAGTTGAGGTTTATCTGTGCCTTTTCGGTATCGCAGCTTTAATCGATTTGCCTGAAACGTTTCAAAATTTGAAACTGAACTCACTTCAAGCCAGCGGCCTTGCCCACCAGACCAAACTTCCATATCGTACGTAAGCGCAGAAGTAAACCCAAGATCGCCACCACACAGACGAAGCACCCTGTAATGAAGTCCAAGCTTGTCTAACAAACCTGTTACGTGAGCAACCATAGAATCTAGCGCCTCGTAACTTTTTTCTGGTGCTACAACTTGTACCACTTCTACTTTATCAAACTGATGAAGACGATTTAATCCTTTTACATCTTTACCGTATGAACCTGCCTCTCTTCTAAAACAAGGAGAATATGCGGTTAGTTTTTTAGGCAGCTCTTCTTCTTTCAGAATTACATCTCTAAAAATATTGGTTAAGGGCACTTCTGCCGTAGGAATCATGTACAGGTTATCTTCTGCCATATGATACATCTGACCTTCCTTATCGGGCAATTGTCCAGTTCCAAAACCAGATGCTTCGTTCACAACAAAGGGTGGAATAATTTCGGTGTACCCAGCATCTCTTGCTTCATCTAAAAAGAAATTGATGAGCGAGCGTTGCAATCTTGCCCCCTTGCCTAAATAAACAGGGAAGCCAGCGCCCGTGATCTTCACTCCCAATTCAAAGTCTACCAGATTGTGGGTTTTCACCAAATCCCAATGCGGCACCGGTGCGAACGCAAAACTTGGTTTTGTTCCATGCACAGAAACTAGTTCGTTATCGGCATCAGAATTACCATTAGGAACGCTTAGATGCGGCACATTTGGCAATTGATAAAGTAACTGATTCAGACTTTCCTGCACCGAAGCCATGGCCTCTTGATAACCAGAGGCTGCCTCTTTCGATTCTCCAGCCTTTGCTTTGGCGGCATTGGCCTCATCCGCCTTTCCCTGCTTGTAGAGGGCTCCAATTTCCTTGGCAATCAGGTTTGATTCTGCCAAGATTGAATCGAGGTCAGCTTGAGTAGACTTCCTTTTGTCGTCAAGTTCTATGATTTGATCAACCATTTCGGTTGCATCAATTCCTCGAACAGTTAATCGTTCGATAAGTTCTGCTCTATTCTCTTTTATGTATGTGGTTTGTAACATGACTTTTTCTGAGTCGTCAAATTTATCTACTGAAAACAAAAAATCCCTTGAACCGAAGCACAAGGGATTTCTTAATAACGCCTATCGGTTCGTTTAGCTCACAGGAACTATCGAAACAAACGAACGGTTGTCTTTTCTCTTTCTGAATTCTACTGTTCCATCTACAAGAGCAAAAAGGGTATGGTCTTTCCCAATTCCAACATTTTCTCCTGGATGATGAGCAGTTCCTCTTTGTCTTACGATGATGTTACCAGCAATAGCACCTTGACCACCGAAGATTTTAACTCCTAGTCTCTTACTTTCTGATTCTCTTCCGTTTTTGGAACTACCGGCTCCTTTCTTATGTGCCATGGTTACTTTCTTTTAAACTGAATTATGCTTTATCGTCTGATTTCTTTTCTGCCTTTGGAGCAGTCTCTTTCTTTTCAGCTTTTGGCTTAGCAGGTGCTTTTGCCTCAGCTTTAGGAGCCGCTTCTTTAACTTCTGTCTTTGGCTCTGCTTTTGTAGCAGCTCCTTTTGCAGAAATTCCTTCAATTACCAACTCTGTAATGGATTGTCTGTGGCCATTCAGTTTTTGGTATCCTTTTCGTCTTTTCTTCTTGAATACAAGAACTTTCTCATCTTTTAGGTGAGAAACGATTTTGGCAGAAACTGTGGCTCCAGCAACGGTTGGTGCTCCAACAGAAACTTTTCCATTTTCCTCTAGAAGAAGAACTTTATCGAAAGTCACTTTAGAACCTTCTTTTCCTTCTAATCGGTGAGCAAACACTTTCGTGTCTTTTTCAACCTTGAACTGCTGACCAGCTATATCAACTATTGCGTACATCTTAAACAGAATTGTATTTAACTCCCCAAAACGGGGCTGCAAATTTAAAAAAAGAAGTGGTGCTTACAACGGCTAATTGCAATAATTTAATCAATGTGCTAAATGAAGCAGTCTTTCGGTGTAAATCTTACCGTCCACAATTAGCTGAATAAGGTACAATCCGTTCGGGTCGGAGCCGTTTGCAACCTCAATGTTGAAGTTGGTTTCTCCTGCCTTAACAGCACCAGAATAAACTTGCTTTACTTCCTGTCCGAGACTGTTATACACAGATAATTGCACATCTGCATTTTCAGAAAGGCTAAAACTAACTGTAGATTTTCCATTTGTTGGATTAGGATACACGCTCATAAAAGACGGTTCGTTTCTTCCGAAATCAAAAATTCCGTCAGGGTTAGCGGCAACTGGCTCAAGTGTGTATTGAATAAACGCAAGCATCATTTCATCATCTGTTGTCAGGCCGAACCCAACAAATGGCTGCGTTTCGTTTGCACTTCCGGGAATTTGGTACTTCGCAATTTGAATTAGTCCATCTCTTCTATTAATCGGCATCAATTCTCCATATACCTCATCTAAGTACAGGTTTCCTGGGTGCTCCCAGTCATAATACCCTTGGTTAAAAGTGTACTCCGTATCGTACAAGCCTTCATACAATTGATCTCCTTGGCTTCCGTCAGGATTACGCTTATAAATATCATAGTCGGTTCCGTACTTGTGTGTATGTGACGAAAGAAACCACACATACATACTATCTGTTGCGCCTGCGGTATTGTC
>CALCGD010000117.1 GCA_937900875.1 uncultured Flavobacteriales bacterium | reverse complement strand
AGTTGCCAATTTATCGGGTTTTCGTCTGAATCCGAATAAAACCCTGTCTGAATTCGGATTTATTCGGTTAAATCCGCATTAATGCGGATTCAGACGGTTAACTCTTCAATTCAGCCTACAAAACAATCTTTAGCCAAACGCACAATTAGAGCCAATAATTACCAAAACTTATGCTTTGGTTTTTTTGGTTTACAGCAAATAAAAAAGCAGGTGAACTTTCACCTGCTTTTCCAGCAATGTGTTAATGAAACTCTTCTAAAGCTCTGGCTCCAAATGCTGTTGATTGTACTTATTGTTCTCTTTGTTCACGTACCAAATTACCGCTCCAATAATGGCCATGGCAATCAGTGCTAGGATTATCAGCGTCATTATGTCTGGGCCTGTGCTTGCTGCCACCGCCCCTGCAGTGCCAACGGCTAGGCTTGCGGAAGCAAATTGCGCTGGACGAAATGTATTCTCAACTATGTATGTAGGATTCATGTTATTCTAGTTTTATTAATTGAACTGCATTTGATTCGCTCAGGGGTCGATAGGACACTGGTCCAATCTCATACCAGAGCTCATGGTCAATTTTCACTCTTTTATTTGGAACCTTTGGGTCAAATCCCAAAGCCAGTAACCGTTCCATTGACACGGTAACAACTTCGTTTGTTA
Organism: uncultured Flavobacteriales bacterium; assembly: GCA_937900875.1. Classification (GTDB taxonomy): domain Bacteria; phylum Bacteroidota; class Bacteroidia; order UBA10329; family UBA10329; genus UBA10329. Next base: position 3,013 of record CALCGD010000117.1, on the reverse strand, counting down.
ACCCATTCAATTCTTTCGAGACCAACTTTATGTTTCTCAGGTAGCCTGCGGTCATTTCCTTTTCTGTGTCGCGCCTGCTTATTGCTAAATCATTATTGTGTTTTGCCTTGCACTTCAGGTTGCAGTACTGTTGATTCTTTCTTCCAGTGAATTCCTCTCCGCACTCATCGCAACGGTGTAGGTACTTGCCGATATGTGATTGCCAACTGATAATCATATTGTTCTCTCATTACAAAATTAGTAATTTTACCGTTAGGTAATAACACAATTAGTTGATGATTGAGAATAACATACACACCGATACATGGAGGTCAATTCTCGAGAACCTCAAAGGTTCACAAGTAAATATTGGTGAGATTTTCGAAAGATTGAGTGAGCAGCCATATCGTGCCACCGATACTGGAATTCACCCTAAAATCATGGCCGATTGGAAGCGGAATGGCCTGTTAATGTCTGAACATACTGCGAACAAGATGCATCGGTTTTCCATCGCTGAGTTTGTATGGATTAAACTCATAGAGAAAATGAGGGCCTTTAATTTTCCACTGAAAGCGATACAGTCATTTCGGGATGACATGCTGGGTGGAACCACTACCGAGATTGAGGAGCTGTGGAATACAGAGTTCCTTTTCAATGCCATCCTTCACATGGAGAACGGAAAGAATCCTGAAAAGATTCGTGCGTATTTAGCCCGACCAGAAACAAAAGATGAAGTCATCGGTCTTCTGCCTCCTGGCATGAAAGGCGGCAACCGTCTTGAAACGTTGGTTCTGTTTTCGTTGACCTTGAAAACCCCAGTTTCCTTCCTTTTAGACCATTCAGGAAAAGGGACCTTATTCAATCCATTAATGCTAATGGATGGTCTATACGATGACGATGAAACGGAAAGGGTTTTCACAAGTTCCTATGTGAGTCTTAGTCTTACAGAAGTATTAGCAGAGGTTCTTTCACTCTCCGATATGGAAATCTTGCATGGTCAGTTGATGATAGTTTCAGATATGGAAGCCAACGTGATTCAAGCCCTTCGAGAGGATGAATTGACATCTGTCTTAATACGATACGACCAGAATCATCAAATGGATTTGATGGAGATCAAAAAGTTGCAGAAGGCCGAACGAGAAACACGCCTTCTTGAAATGATACTGAAAAAAGGGTATCAAGACATCACGGTCAAGACGCAACACGGAAAAGTGATTTATTGCGAGAACACGCGAAAAGTAAAATTGAAATGATGGTACTGAACAAATCAGACCTATTGATACACGTATCGTGCTACTGGAAAAACAGAGCAGGATGCATCGTAATCAAACATGCTAACGCTAAAAGAATGCAGAAAATTAGTTGACCCTAAAAACGAAAAGTACACAGACGAGCAATTGCAGTTGATGCTGGAGTTTCAGATGGAACTTGCTCAAATAATTGTAGATGAACTAAAACGACAAGACAATGAGGAAGAGAGCTGCGCTGATGTCGCGCGTATCCAGCGATGAACAAGCCAAAGGATACAGCCTTGGTGTGCAATCTGAGGCTTTAGAAACTTACTGCCTCCGTAACGATATTGAGGTTGTATATTCTTTCACAGAAGATCATTCGGCAAAGAATTTCGAACGACCTGCGTTCAAGCAGTTCTTGGAGCACCTTAAAAAGAACAAGGGTTCTATCGACCTGTTTCTTTTCACTTCATGGGACCGATTCTCACGGAATGCTATGGATGCCTACCACATGATCGACCGTTTGAAAAAACTCGGTATCGAAGCGCAGTCCATTGAACAACCGATTGACTTTTCTGTGCCTGAGAATAAGATGATGCTAGCCATGTATCTGGTCATGCCTGAAGTGGATAACGACCGTAGGTCTATCAAGATTCGTGGCGGTATCCGTGCGGCTCTCAAAGCGGGTAGATGGTGCCGTGCAGCTCCGTACGGCTATCGCAACACACGTGATGACAATAATCGCCCCATCATCGTTCCTTCAGAACACGCTGAGGCAATCCGAAACGCGTTCCAAATGATTGCCAAAGGAAAAACGCAGCCTCAAGCGCTCGAATTCCTTAATAACGCTGGAGTTCCCGTTAAGAAGAGTCGTTTCTCAACCCTACTTAGAAACCCAATGTACATGGGCAAGATTGAGGTACCTGCTTCGGACGAAGAGCCTTATGCGCTCATTGAAGGAAAGCATGATGGTATCGTTTCTGAAAAACTGTTTTATCAAGTTCAGCAAGTGCTTAAAGGAAACCGGCCGAACATACCGATAGAAACGGCTGTCCAAAATCAACAGCTTCCGCTTCGAGGGATTTTGAAGTGTTCCGCCTGTGGGGGAAAATTAACGGGTAGTCGATCCCGAAGTAGAAATGGAACAAGACATGCTTATTACCACTGTAATCATTGCAGAGCTGAACGTTATCGAGCGGAGAACGCAAATGAAACAATGGTCGAGGTGTTGAACGACCTCCACCTTGCCAATGACAATGCTATCATTCATCAGGAATTGGTGAAGCGGATGTTAAACGGTGGCGAGAATGACCGTAAAGGGAGAATCACCAAACTCCAAAACCTCATTAATCAGCAGAATGAACGGATTGAACGATTGGAAGATAATCTTGCGGATGGGGCGATCTCATCGGAGGACTTTGTAAAAATGAAAACACGGTTCTCCAACTCAAAGAATCAGGCTCAGCAGGAACTCATTGACTTTAAAGTGGACAACACAGAGAAAAGCGAACTTCTGAAAAGGGCTTTGGAGGTAATATCGGGTCTTGGTGATTTCTACGCTGATGCTGATGCCAAAAGCAAAATCAAACTGCTTGGTTCGATATTTCCTGAAATGATCGAATTTGATGGAAAAAAATGTCGAACCACTAAAATCAATGAAGCAATCACCCTGTGTCTCACTATTGATAAGGGTTTCAGCGAAACAAAAAACCGGATACTTCCTGAAAAATTGGAAGTATCCGGTTGGGTGGAGAATACCGGAGTCGAACCGGTGACCTCTACACTGCCAGTGTAGCGCTCTA
>CALCGD010000116.1 GCA_937900875.1 uncultured Flavobacteriales bacterium | reverse complement strand
GCCTGAAACATATTTTCTTCAGACTCTACCACAACAGATTGCGAATCTCCCTGAAGAATGTAAATCTGTGGCGAATTGTAAACTCTAATCTTGCTAAATGGTGAAATGTGATAACTCCATTGGGTAATTGGTCCTCTAACTTCATAACAGAATAATCCACCACATCCGCCTGAAAACAAGCCAAATACTGTTACTAGACCTAAGAGGGGTGCAAGAATTTTAAGCCTTGGCATGACTAATTACAGAATTAGGAGCGTTTTGATGAGCAATTTCTGTGTGTTCCGATTCAAAGTGAGCCCGAGCTAACCTCAAATTCTTTCTATTGGCTTGGTTAAAGAAATCCCATATATCTCCAACAACAGGTATTTCGCCAATGAGAAAATCGAGCAGAATGTTTGCAATCATTTTAAAAATGAGCTTTCGCGGCATTCCAGCGGTAACAAGGCTTTTTACAATTAGTGCTGAAATAGCTAGGGATACCAAATCGCCAACCACTGGAATCAATCCAATTATTGGGTCAAGTCCAAAACGAAAGTTGATAAATGGGATTTTGAATTGGCTATCCATTAGATGAACAAGCCTTTCAGCCCATTCAATTTCTTTTGGAATTACTGGTTCAATCTTGTACATAATCTATTAAACGTACAAAATGATGCCAGAATTGTTCACACTTTCTCTTGCTCGTCAAACATTCTCGGATTGTAATTCTCCGGAATTTTAGCAGTGAACTGAGAATAGAACTTTTCTATGTACTTGAAATCTGCAACTACATCATCGGTAGGATAAAACACCTCATCAAACCCAACTTCTTGTTTACCGAAGTCCATGTAGGCGAGCACAATTGGTACTCCTGCAGTCTTTGCAATATAGTAGAACCCAGTTTTCCATCTAGGGAGCAACGCTCTGGTTCCTTCTGGGGCTATAGTTAGAAAGAAACTATCGGTATCCTTAAAAAATTCTGCTGCCTGCTGAACCATATTCTTGCTTGCCTTCCTGTCTATCGGTACACCACCAGTTGATTTAAAAATGAAACCCATAGGCCCATCAAATAGCGATTTCTTCGCAATGAATCTTGCCGTTAAACCAGTAGTGTACCAAGCACCAATTCCAACTGGAAAATCTTCGTTTGAGGTATGTGGAGCAGCGGTTATCACTGCTTTCTTTAGGTCTTTCGGAACTTTAGAAACAACTTTCCATGGACCTATTTTGTACCAAAGAAAGTAAGCCAACCAGTAAAAAAATCTTCCCATAAATAGTTAGTTTGTGAATGCCAAATGTAAGTACCCAAATCAAATGATTGATTGAGAAGCGTCAGGCCTGATCAATAGATTATTTTTGCCGCATGGCACAAGGTGTAATAGGAATAGCGTACCCAAGAGCTGCCCTCATAGGAAATCCTTCGGATGGCTTTGGAGGTATGACCATAGCCTTTGTTTTTAGCGATTTTAACGCACAGGTTATTCTTGAAGAACACACAGGAATTGAAGTTTTCCCAGGCAAGGTTGATCACCTTAAATGGAATGACTTAGATACTTTTGAAACTTCGGTTAGTAGCATGGGTTATTATGGCGGAATTCGCCTATTAAAAGCTTCGCTCCTTATCTTTATTAAGCATTGTAAACAGCATGATTTAGAGCTGCACAAGCGAGGCTTTAAACTGAGCTACACAACAAATATTCCTGTGTTGCTTGGTCTTTCTGGCTCTAGCGCTATTATATCAGCTTGCTTGCGTGCATTAGGCAATTGGTACGGTGTAAAAATGGAGCCCTGGCTTTTGGCCAATCTAGCTTGGCAAGTCGAAACTACCGAGCTTGGTATTCCTGCAGGCTTGCAGGATAGAGTTGCTCAAGCATACAACTTTCCTGTATTTATGGACTTTGATGAAAGTCACTTCAACGCTAATCCATACGGCATGTACGAGCGACTAAAACGCCCGTTGAAGAATGTATACATCGCGTATTCAAGCACCCTTGCAGAAGGTTCTGAGATTACGCACAACAATTTACGTGAGCGATTTGAAGCAGGAGAAACGCAAATGCTGGAGGCCGTAGAAACCTGGAAAAGCCTCACAGTAGCATTCAAAAAAGCCCTAGAAGCAGATGATATGAACTTGATGAATGAGTGCATCAACGCAAACTTTGATCTGCGAAACAAAATCTGCACACTGCATCCGAAACAAATTGAATTGGTGCTGTTGGCTAGAAAGTCCGGAGCAAGCGCAAAGTTCTGTGGTTCGGGCGGTGCAATTATTGGAATGTATAAGGATGAGGCTACGCTGGCTCAACTAAAACAAGATTTGGAGGCAAGCCAAGTGAACATACTTCTACCACAAATCGTTTACTCTCCATGAAGGTTAGAAAAGCTGTAATTCCTGCTGCTGGATTGGGAACGCGTATGCTTCCAATTACCTCAGTGGTAGCAAAGGAATTACTACCAGTTTGCGGCAGACCCGTAATTGAACATGTGGTAAGAGAAGCTGTAAAAGCCGGAATTGAAGAAATAATTCTGGTAATAAGCGAAGGAAAAGAAGATGTTTCCAACTATTTCAAACCTAACAAGCAGTTAGAATCAACCTTGCTTAAAGCTGGAAAGCATAATGAATTGCGAGAGCTAGAAGAGATTTGGAATCTAGCTACTATCACTGTTGTTTATCAAAATGAACAGTTGGGATTAGGACACGCAGTTTTGTGCGCCAAAGAAGCTGTAGGTGATGAGCCGTTTGCGGTGTTGCTTGGCGATAGCATTATTCAAACTGATAATTGCGAATCGTTTACAGCTAAGCTTGTTAGCGCTCTTGATACATATGGGAAATCGGTTGTTGGAGTGCAAGAAGTTGAAGAGTGCCTAATTCATAAATACGGAATTTTTGAAGGAATAGAGGAGCAACAAGGCGTTTTCAACGGTTCTAAATTGATTGAGAAACCAACCGAAGACGAGACAAACTCCAATCTTGCTTTTTGTGCCAGATATGTATTTAATCCTGGTATCTTTTATTTCCTGGAACAAACTAACGCTGGCAGGAACAATGAAATTCAGCTAACCGATGCCATGCAACAATTGCTAGAGTCGGAAGGATTAAACGGGGTTAAATTAGAAGGTGATCGTTACGATATAGGCGACTCGAACGGATTGTTGCTAGCCAATCTTTCGCTCACCGATTTTAAGTGCGAATAAATTCTATCTGGTAAAATCCTTGAAATCTTTCGAAGGGTTATAATCATTGTTTGTACGCAATGAATGAAGTTCGCTTCGTGGGTCTTTCGACCTAATTATTGGAAACATCAACTGCACATACCAAGGTTCTTTCATTTTGTTCCATGCCCCAAATTTGGTTGGATATTTCCTGGTAATCTTTGAAGTGCTAAAAATCATATCCCACACAAAAAGGAGGTTTCCGTAGTTACCATTAGGATGAGAAACTCCATCCTCGGCTGTTAATCCGTGATGTGCAAAATGAGTACTTGGTGTAGAAATGGATCGTTCGACAATCCAAGCAATCGGACTCAGAACCTTGTATTTATAAAGAAATCTATCCCAACGAGTTTCGCTGTGCGCAAGAAGAATAATACAAAGTTTTATAGGCAAGTATATGAGGTAAGCATACGACATACCTAAGAATACCAAGATGGCCGAAAACCATATTCCAGGCATCATGGCATAATACAAAGTGGCGTTTCTATACGTAACAAGAACTCCCATCTCCTCTACCACATGATGTGGTCTATGGAGTTTCCACATGGTTGGATTAATGTGCGACAACCTATGCCACCAGTATTGCATCATATCGTCAAAAACCAGAAAAGCAAGAAAATGCCAACCAAAATGAATTGATAAAAAATGGTCTTCAAGAGCAGGAAAGAATTTGCCCATAAACCAAAGAGTTAGAAAGAAAATTCCTGGTTGAATAAGCGTAGGCAACGTAAACAGACTGATTAGCTCAATAGTGAAATCATTGCGCGTTCGTTTATCCTGAAAATATAACCCGCCAAGAGCTTCAAACACTCCCAAAACAAGCATAAATACCCCAGGAATTAACTTACTAATGTGCTCTTCTGCCATGTAATTTCTTTACAATCATCTGGGAGAAAAGTAGGGATTTTATGCTTGGTACAAAGACCTCATAGACTGGTTATGCAGAATTTGAAAAACTGAAAAACTAGATTCTAGCATCCAACTTTCCCATAAGAAAAGACCAACTTCTGATTAACTTTTTCTCCGCTAGAATTTTCGGCCGAAATCCATTTTCCAGGCGCCTTGATTAGCAGTTGACTCATGATTTCATCTATTATTGGATATCCACAAGTCGACTCTAGGGTAACGTCTGAAACAGTCCCGTTTGAAGTAATTGTGAAATAGACTTTTCCTGATTGTAATTCATCGCTATTCAGATTTACTATTTCGGCTTCACTGTTTTGCCTTAGAAAAGAAAGTAGGCCCTCTTCTCCTAGGCTGTATTCCGCTTCCTTTTCTGGCACAAGAGTGAGGTAATAAGCTAAATCACATGGATTAAGATTCCCAGAACCATCAACCGTTCCTACACAACTAGCATTAAACAGAAAGTTGTCTGAATAATCAATTGATTTTAACATTTTGATTTGAGCTTCGTTCAATTCTAAATTATGGCCAGGCTCACTTTTTTCATTTTCATTTTCAAAAATAGTGACCTTAACAAACTGAATTGGGTACTTAGTCCAATCAGCTTCTGACGGAATAATTTGCGAAATGGAAGTGGAATTATGCAGTTTTTCTTTTGTTACGGTCGCCATAAATCGCGATCCTACCGCAAAGAAAAAATCTGGATTGCTTGGTCTGTTAAACAGGTGGGACAATCCCGCATCAAAACTCGGTATCTGCTGTGTTTGAACAGCCTCCGAATCGGGTGCGCTATCGGTTGAATTCATCCAACCAAAAGACAAAAGACCCAAGGTCAAAATGATAATACTTCCAATGATTACATTCCTTTTCATTTGAATGATTTAGATTTTCTTGGTACAAGTTCTCTTATCCAACTTTGGAAATTTCTGTATGAGCAATTTTCCATTTACATACGAGATAGAAAATGGAATTTCTTCTAAGGTGCACTTAGGTTCAATTACAAATTGTACAAAGCCGGTAATTTTAAAATCCTCCGTAGAATTGACAGCAAGCTTATGTGTGTAAGAAGTATTTTCTTCTACAAAATGCGATAATCCACCTTGCCATTTGTCTGGTTTTGCTTTGGTTAGTGGAAATTCCACAAAATTGCCGTCTAACTGAACAAACGGATTATCCTTCAAGATGATTTGAAAGAACCCTTTATAACTATCCTTGGAATATGGAGAAACGAAATAGCACCCGCTATCCAGCTCTAAAGCAGCCACCAATTTGTAGTCACCTCCCTCCGATTCCTGTACTTCCAGATTGAGAAAATAAGGGTCATCTGGGTTTAAAGAGTCACTTAGCTTTTCTGGCGCTTTCAGGCTATTTGATTGTTGGCTGTTTGCAGAAAAACTAACACCGATGAATAACAACACTGCTATAAATGATTTGATCATGATTAAAATTGTTTAGTCTGACTTTTTAAGAATTACCTATTTGAGTAAAGTCTTTTAATGTGTCTCCATTATAGCGGTACAGTTTACCTTTTTTACCTCCAAACCAAAGATTTCCAGCCGCATCTTCCATCACGAAAAAGATGCCATTAACACTGCGACCATCTTTCGAAACAAATGGACCAAAAGAGGACTTATTCATTTCAATAGACACGGAAGGATCGTAGGTTGCAAGTTTCCCTAAGCCTGTGGTTAGCCAAATCTTACCTGTTTTATCCTCATAAATACTTCCAATCCCATTATAGCAACGATCATCTTCATCACTCATACAAAGCCCGTTATTTTGGTTAAAATGATAGAATTCCCCCGTTTCAGGATTGTAGCGATCTAAGCCTCCATTTCTATTACCATTAGTGCCAAACCAAATGTTTCCTGCTCTATCTTGCAAGCTAGATCTGACCATATCATCACTCAGTCCGTCCTCAATAAGCATATGAGTCATTGATTTGCCATCAAATCGACTTATACCACCATGGGTCATTGACGTAAACCAAATGTTTCCGTTTCTATCTTCTAGTATGCTTTCAATCCAGTTATGATGTAATCCGTCTGATTGCTTTCTTCCTTCAACATGCAAGAACTGTGTCCAAGTAGAACAATCATATCGATAAGCACCAGCTCCATACGTTCCAAGCCACATATTACCTACCGAATCTTGCAGCAAACAAGAGATTGCATTTGGATTCAATATCGGGTAAACCGAATCTAGCCAACTGCTAGATGTATCGCTTTGAGGGATCACAATTTGATTAAAAACATGTGCACCATCATAATTACAAAGACCATTATCTGTTCCGAACCAAATATTGCCTTCTTTATCTTCTATAATAGCCGAAACTCGATTGCTGTAAAAACCATTACCCTTATTAAAGTTGGTAAATGTTTTTCCATTGAAGCGATACAGTCCGTGGCTATTTGTACCAAACCACATGTTTCCATCCCTATCCTGAAAAGCGCATTTTATGGCATCTTTCTCGCCACAATTAATGGTTTTACTCTCCAATTCTTCGCCAGCATCACTCTTTCCTGCACAGGCTATAATAACTAGTCCGCCAAATAATAGCGCCAGCAGCTGCAAGTAGGTGAAGAAATTAGCAGTGTTTTTCATCGTTGTGTTTTGAATTAGTGTGAAAGTAGTTCGACCGCAACGATTCGTTCGTAAACCAAGTGTAAATTAGTGTAAAACGAGTGCAAAACATTTCCATTCATCACATTACCCTTTAGCTTTGTAGCATGTTCCATCGATTAGTACAATCCCTTTGTTTCATCGTTTCAATGGTCGTGTTTACAAGCACAGGCTTTGCGCAGACTGATGCAGAACGTCAAGAAAAGGTGGCTATGAGAAAAATTGGACATGAAGTTCTTCTCAGTATTGGTGATAGTACCTCTCGTGTTTTGCCTATAGAAAAGGAAGGAAACGGATATAGAATAAGTTTTTCATCTGAGTTTGGTTTCGACCCAGACCAACTTGCTGCCACTATTGACACCATTATGGCAAGCAATAATATTGCCACCAGCTATGTGGTTGAAGTGAACGATTGTGATACCAATTTTGTGGTTTACAGTTATAAGGGAGGGAGTTCGGCTAACCAGGGCGAACTGGCTTGCCGAGGAAGAATTCAACCTGTTGGTTGCTATAATTTGTTTGTGACGATTCTTGAATTTCCCGAACCCCTTGTTTCTGAAACAGATAATGAACTGGTTTCGAAAGAATCAAATATGGTGAATCGCTTGATTTGGATTCTGGCTTCTATCGCATTGATTTTAGGGTTCATAGTTTTCGTAATAAAAAGAGGAAAACGAGTAGCTGGCATAGACCCGAATGTGATTCCTATTGGGGCGTACCTTTTTAATAGGAGGAAAATGGAGTTGTCTTTTAAGGATGAATCGATTGAATTGACCAGTAAAGAGTGTGATTTACTTCAACTTTTATGCGACTCTACAAACGATACCGTAGAACGCGAAACAATTTTAAAAATGGTTTGGGGAGACGAAGGCGATTACGTGGGAAGAACCTTAGATGTTTTCATCTCAAAGCTTAGAAAGAAATTAGAGGCCGATTCTAACGTGAAAATCGTAAACGTAAGAGGAGTTGGATACAAACTTGTTCTTAACAGTTAAAGTCTAGTTCTTAATCTCTTAGTACATTCTATTTGGATTAGCTGATGCTTTTGGAATTCGTTGAATAGCATCCCAGTGCTCGCAAATTTTACCTTTCGAATCAAATCTAAAGAAATCCATAGTCACATATTGGTCATTACCTGGCCAAGTTTGATGCGTATGAAGCGCGACCAAATCGCCTTCGGTAATGCACCGTACGAACTCGATTGATTTGTTTGGATATTCCTTCTTCATTCGCTCAAAGTAATTAATGAACCCCTGAACACCATCAGCAACAGCTGGATTGTGCTGTACATATTCTTCACCTATATACAAATCAACCGCCTCTCGAGGACTTCCTTCATACGCCATTCTATAAAAGGCAATTGCATTTTCCTTGTTCTTTTCTAGGTCCATTATCTTAGGAATTAGATTCTTGTTCAGATTTGAAGATCTTCTCATACTCATCAAACCGATGCTCTCTTATCGGTCTAATTTCTGGTTTAGTAGAAAAGTATAGTAGCAAACAGGGCGAGATGTTTTTGTAACGTTCTACATACTCGTACCTAAGCAATTCCTTGTTAGTAATACGTTGCTTAATCTTGTTGTGATATGGGTACATAAGGATGCTTTAAACCTAAAACCCCAATAGAGTTAGAATTGTTTACGGCAATTAGGCTAATCTTCTACTCGTATCCCATTTGAATTGGCAACACATTCATTGCAGTAGAAATTCCCATCGCATCCAGTAACCCCAGGGCAGTCTGCCGTACAAACCATGTCTTGGTGAGTATTGTACAATTCTTGGTCAAAACAGTCTTTTTTACAAGACGTTAAAAGAAAACTAATGAGGAGAAAAGAGAGCGAAATTATCTTCATTACCGGTCAACGCTGGTAGTTGAAATTTATTTCAAGTGGAGATTAAGGTCATCTTTCAAGGCTATTCAGTTAGCAACAGAAACTGTTGAAAGTAGCGTCTTCCTAACTCTCTTTGTCCAGCCGCGTCATAGTGAATTTCATCAAACGTGTTATCGGGTTTTTCGATAATGAAAGGCACTTCGGGGTCTACATAACCCAAATGCGAATTGCGTATTGGAGTTTCCTTAAGAATTTGCTGCAGTTGTTGCCAATCGGCATCTTGATTTACCCAATAAGGCACCATCCCTCCTACTATCATTGGAATAGAATCGTTGTGCAAATCGGCCCTAAGGTTCACAATGAAATTGTCTAGACTTTGCTGATAATTTGTATTTCCTAGATAGGCATCTGTTTCACCTTGATGCCAAAGAATTGCTACAACGCTGCCTTCGGGATATTGAGCGTTTAGTGCATCTACTCTACAAACTGCATCTTCATAAAGGTCGTTCGACTTGTTCCAGCGATTGTCAATGAATCCCGTTCCTCCAAATCCACATGGCACAATAATGAGTTGGTTTGCGCCTTGCTGATGCTGATAAAGCTCTTTGGCAAAGGTGAGCGCAAACCCAATTCTATCGTCAGCTTTTGTGTGGTGGTCTAAGGGCTCTTCGGCAAGAATTATGCAATCAGATTTACTCCCAAACCGACCTAGTTGGTAAATACCCTCCTGAGTAGCGTCCAAAACTGCATCTAAACCTAGCCCGTAATGGGTGTTTGATTGACCCACAACTAAAATAATGTGTGGGGATTCTATCTCTTGTTCTTGACACATGTGGTCTGTTTTTTTTTGGCACGAACAAAATAGACCAACGGCCAGAAGGATAACAAATTGGAATTTCATGGTCGTTTCTATGGTTTATTGCGGCAACAATGTAAGTTCTTGAAATCTACAGTTTCAGCGCCTTAGCAACATAATATTCGCTGTGTGTTCTGAGCTCTATAAAGTAAATCCCTTTTTGAATTACGCTACTTATCTCGGTCTTTTTAAAACTGACGAAGTGCTCCGTATAAACACATTCTCCAAGCACATTTCTGACCGATAGTGTAACATTATTTAGGGGGTAATCAACCTCAATCATAAGTGAACCAATAGAAGGATTAGGATACACCTTCAACGTATTAATTACACCATTTTCAGAAACGCCAACCGCAATGGCATTAAGAACGTAACAGTTGGATGTATCCACACATCCATTATCAGTTATTTCAA
>CALCGD010000115.1 GCA_937900875.1 uncultured Flavobacteriales bacterium | reverse complement strand
TAACCAGCCCAATAGTTCGCCTATTGTAGCTAGTTGGTTAATATTTAATCTGCAATAGATTGAAGGATGCTACACCCGAAATGGGTGCAAGCATATATTAACACATGAAATCTGGTGGTGGAGATGGTACTTCATCCACTCTTGACCGATAAAAATTTATAAGGCCTAAATAAGTCGATTCCGTGGCTGCGATAATCAGACAAGCCGAATACGTAAAATCAAACGCTTTAATCTTCTTTTCTTGCTTTTCGCTTTCTCTACTCTCTTCTTTTTCATCAGTAAGCGGAAACTCAATTAATTCAGTATCCAAATCGAATACTCCGAGCATAACAAACGGCCCTTCCAAAACAGAAGAAATGATTGTTACAAAGAGTAACAGACCGAATATGTTTTTTAATGCTTTCATCCGTATTAATTGCCTACTAATTAAGACACACAAAGTTTGAAATTGTTTAAGAAATACGAAAATTATTTTTTGACAGTAAAAGTTAGTTTCTTACTACGTTTTGTAATGCCTTGGATGCCTGGCTTAAATGATGTTAGCGATGCTAAACATTCCTTTATTCCATCAAATAGGTTTTCTTCAGGAATTAGGTCTGGGATAACTTTCGACTTTCTAAGCATATAAGAAGGCTGCTTTGCCAAGCCAACCAAAAGCACCTTTTTATTACGCGCGCATAAATCCACCAAAACATCGTCTAACACAGATAAGCCAGATTGATCCATGTATGGAACTTTACGCAATCTGAAAATTATAACTGACGCTTTATCTGGAATCAGTTTCGCCTTTTGTTGAAAATCACCAGCAGAACCAAAGAAAAGCGGACCATCAAGGTGTTTAATAAACACTTCCTTTTTCAGAGATTCAGTAAAATCCAGCTCATCTTCCCAAGGATTGTCATCATCTAGAGATGAAACTGTGGTACCATCTGCAGAAAGATCCCCAATTTCTTTCATAAACATCAGCGAAGCGATAACCAGACCAATGCCTACGGCAAATACCAAGTTCCAAAGAGATGATAAAACAAGAACCACCAACATAATAGCAACTTCACTTTTAGGCATATTCGGAATTGCCTTCAGCCCTTTCCAGTCCATAACCCCTATTCCAACGGTTACAAGAATCCCAGCCAAAACAGCCGCAGGAATTTGGGAAGCTACAGGCCCCAATGCCAGTAGAATTACAAACAACAATAGTCCGGCAGTCATTCCAGAAAGACGTGTCTTACCTCCTGCATTGATGTTTACAACTGTTCGAATAGTTGCACCAGCTCCTGGAATTCCACCGAAAAGCGCTGCAACACTATTTCCAATTCCCTGCCCAATCAACTCCTTATTCGGATTGTGTTTTGTCTTGGTCATATTGTCTGCTACTACCGAGGTCAGCAATGAGTCGATGGCTCCGAGCAATGCAAGAGTAAGAGCAGTAAAGATGTAAGGCGCAATATTTCCAAGGCTAAATCCAGTAATAATGCTCAGGTTAATACTTGGTAGTCCGCCTGGAATTTGATCAATTGATCTATAACCAAAATCAAATCCAATGGCAATCCCAGACATAACTACAAGCGCGACTAACGTACTTGGCACAGCCGTTGTTATCCGTTTAAACCCATAAATAATAACGATTGTACCGAGAGCCAAGAGTAGCTCAATCCAGTTAATATTCTTGAGTGCACGAGGCATAACCTTAACAGCTCCAAGAACTCCGCTGGCTTCTTTAGACGCCAAGGTTTTAGATTCTTTTAGAATTTCTTCTTCGGTAACATGTTCAGCTCTGTCAATTGTTTCAGAAAAATCCTCAAGAACCAACATACCTTCCCCTACTTCTTCTCTCAGAATATTTTCTAGTATTTCCTCTTCTGCTGCAGCCTTAAATTGCCCTACAAATTCAGCATCTTCTTTCGGGTAATACCCTACCGAAGGCAAAATCTGCGTTACCAGAATAATAACGCCAATAGCAGTCATAAAACCAGATACAACTGGATGCGGAATGTATTTGATGTACTTACCAAGGCCTAACAAACCAAGTCCGATTTGCATGATTCCAGCCAACAAGAAAATGGTAAGAATAGCTGGCAAAGCTTTGGATACATCACCGTCATTCAATGCAAGAATACCAGCTACAACAACCATACTGACTGCCGTCATTGGGGCAGTAGGTCCTGAAATCTGAGTATTAGTTCCGCCAAAAAGAGCTGCGAAAAAACTTACAAATATTGCCCCGTAAAGCCCAGCACTTGGCCCGAGACCAGAACTTACCCCGAAAGCTAACGCCAGTGGAAGAGCAACAATACCTGCCGTTAGACCACCAAATAAATCGCCTTTAAAATGTTTAAGGTCAAAAGGATTCTTCATTGAACGAAATCTTTTCGTAAGATACCTCTAGTAGAGCGCCAACCGAAAGGTATTCAATAAAGATGATTTAAATCATAAATAGTGTGAGACTGCAACGAAACCATTACAAAAAGCTACCAAATATTGCTTCACATAGGCCCCATTGGTGTGCGGATAGCTTTTCGGCCATCGCATTTACGAGCTTGGTGCCCTGTAGCACATGACGAGAGCGTTAAACTAGCCACCAAAATTACTAGCAACACAACCAGTGTATTATTTGAACTCTTCATGCAGTAAAGAACGCACTCATACAGTGCTTATTATAAAACCCTTTCAACAAAACTGGCAACGGTTGTCTGGTTGCTTTAGAAAGAGCCGAAACAGCTACGAGTTGGTGCAAAGAACAGGAAGCTTTGAACTGTTGAGCAGTATGTTCTCCTTATCAGCATTACCTATGTAGTCATTGTCCTCAGAAATTACCGGCATGATACAAATGGTTCCAATATTATGAGCCTTCGCGTAACTAAGAATATGTTTCGCATAGCCAGCCGAAAATCCTTTCGGGTCCTCTGACACTTCCTCGAACTTCACTCCAGCGGCATCAAAATACTCGATTGAATCGTTAATGTTCCTTCTGATTTGATCGGAAATTCCTCGAATGTCATTTCTAACCGTGTATACAACAACATTGCTGTCAAATACTTTGGCAAAATTTGCTGTTTGCTTGTATTTAACTTCAAAATGCTTGTGTGGTCCTACTGGAAACAACAATGACCCAAACGAGCTAGCAGAATAGACACTATCGGCCTGCACAACCAATGAAGGAACTGGCAAAGTTTTTACCAATTTGAGAATATTTGCCCCAAGGAGGTTTTGCATAATCCCAATCTTTCCGTGCGTTGGCACTACTACCAAATCCACACCTAAATCAGAAATCACAGTTGGTATCACCGAAAAAAACGACCCGTAGCCAACATGGTCAATAATGGTAACGCCAGCAGGAGCCTTTGCATGCAAATTTTGCAATTTTTCGTTAAGGGAATCTGCCTCAGTTTCAGAACCAAAATCCGCTACGTGCACCAACACCAAAACGCTTCCTGCTTGTGCTGCAATTTTACCAGCGAATTCTAATGCTTTATCACAGATACTGGTAAAGTCTATTAATACGGCTATCTTCTTCATAATTGGCTTTAATGATGTGCGGTAAAACTAGAAAAAACCATTCGCAGACTTTGTCGTCATTAATTCTAATTCTGTGCTATAATGTCGAACATTAGCACGCTGTGGCTTATTTATCGTTTGACAATAACCTGCGAATACATATTCAAACTAAATGAGATTGACAAGTTGAACTATTTCTCACCGAAATTTATCTAGAATTTCTTGGGCAGCGGTAGCTATCACGGTCCCGGGACCGAAGACAAACGCAACACCATTCTCAAAAAGAAAATCATAGTCTTGATGCGGGATGACACCACCTGCAACAACCATAATGTCTTCTCTTCCGTAGCTCTTTAGTTCAGCAATTACTGCCGGCACAAGTGTTTTGTGTCCTCCAGCCAATGAACTGATTCCAACGATATGCACATCGTTCTCTACGGCCTGCTTTGCAACCTCTTTTGGTGTTTGAAACAGTGGTCCTATATCCACATCAAACCCGATATCGGCAAAAGATGTAGCTATAACCTTAGCGCCTCGGTCGTGTCCATCTTGCCCCATTTTCGCAACCAAAATACGCGGGCGTCTTCCCTCCTCTTTTGCAAATGCATCGGCCGCTGCTTGGGCCGTAATAAAATCTTCGTTCTGTTTCACTTCATTCGAATATACACCCGAAATGGAGCGCGTTACCGCTTTGTACCTACCGAATTCTGCCTCCAATGCATCGGAAATTTCTCCCAACGTGGCGCGTTTTCGTGCTGCATCTACAGCCAACGCAAGCAAGTTTCCTTTACCCGATTTGGCACTTGCCGTTAAGGCAACCAAAGCTCCGTCAACTTCCTTTTGATCTCGTTTTTTCTTTACATCTGCCAAGCGCTTCAATTGTCCTTCGCGCACAGCATTATTATCAACCTCGCGGATATCCATCTGCTCCTCTTCGTCCAATTCGTAGCGATTGACCCCCACAATAACCTCTTCCCCACTATCAATTCGTGCTTGTTTTCGAGCAGCCACCTCTTCAATTCGCATTTTAGGCAAACCCGTTTCAATTGCCTTAGCCATACCACCAAGCTCCTCCACTTCCTCTATCAACTTCCAAGCTTTTTCGCACA
>CALCGD010000114.1 GCA_937900875.1 uncultured Flavobacteriales bacterium | reverse complement strand
ATTCACGTTTACGGAAAACAAACTGAGGCGAAGGATTATCGCATTGTAGGTTATATCCACGCTAATGAGTTCGATTTTGCGCCATATGAGGATGATACAAAGATTGAGCGCGGTTATTATTACAACATGCTTAGGGTTACTGAGCATGTGGAAAATGGCGTGAAAATTTACCGCAGAAAGAAAATTTTCTCGTTAATGTTCTCCATTCTTCATCACTTAGTTTACCAGAATGGGGTGAATTTCTGCTTTGCTTGTATGGGTAAGGAGAACAAGAGCATTAAAGAAGCTTTGCATAGAAACACCCTGTTGCATGGTGAATATTACGAGCGATTACCGTTTACTATGTATTCCAAAATCAACCGATTGTATGGCAGTAAAAAGGAGTACAATAAGCTGGTAGACATCACAGAGAATGAGCCGCTTCTGAGAAAATACTACGCGCAGATGCATGCCAAAATGAAGGATTATCTGTTCTATAATCATCTCAATTTCGTGAGTTTTCAGAAGTTGATGTTGAACATGAAGGCTTATTCGCCAACCAGCGGTGTGTATGCCCATTTAGATGCAAGCGGAAACATTATCACTGCAAGTGGCGCCATGAACTGGGGTGAGTTTCTTACGTTTAAAATTGTGAATCCGAAAGGCGTTTTTATTCTTGCTCAGAAATCTGGCATTATGAAGCATTTCTTCAAGCCATCAATGGGCATTGGAAAACCAGAAGATTACAAGAAACTTCTGAAGGGCTTGTGTTATAAATACCACAAAGAGGCTGGGGTAGGAGTTACTGTTATTTCCACTTCAGAAGGTGATGAATACTACAAAATCAACAAGAGTTTGCTTGATGATCAGTACGCGTACTTCATTATTTGTAATGATGAAAAGAAACTGCAACAGTTTAAAAAACGGTCTGAAGTGAATGGACACCCAATGTTGTTTTTGGATCAGCCAATTATCTAGTTTTTAGCCCATAAAAATTAGCATTAAGCCTCGGACAATACTGTTCGAGGCTTTTGATTTTTTAGCGTGTTTCAAATTCTTGATAAATGAAATACGATAATTCACGTAGCTATTGGTTTTTGAACTCTGCTATTTTTATAGTGTCAACCCACAAAACCAATTAACCATGAAACAATTATCCATTTTACTGTTCTCAGTTTTTCTTTTTTCTCAACTCTCAGAAGCTGCTGCGGTCGATGATTTATTTACGGCTGCTATGCAATGCGATGTTGCTGCTGCGCAAAAAGCATTGGATGATGGCGCAGATGTTAACGCCATAAACCCAGCTTCCAATCAGAACGCTTTGGCTGCCGCATTCTTCTGTGCTGAGGTGACAAAATTGCTTTTGGAAAACGGGGGAGACCCAAATGGCGGCTCATATCCAGCCATCATTAGTGCTGCTAACTGTTATTCTTTAGAAGTAATGAAGTTGTTGCTAAAAGGTGGAGCGGACCCTAATGCGGTTGGAACCATCGACCCAGGATTTCATTTGCGTTTACTCGCTGACAAGGAACGCGAGAAAGGCAAGAAGGCGAACAAGGCTATGATAGATGCTTGGGAAACTGCTGCCAATACGGTTCCACCCTATAAAGTAACTGCACTGCAACAAACCGTTCAACAGACCAACTGCGTTCCATGTTTGGATATGCTCTTGAAAGCTGGGGCCGACATCAGCAAAACCGAAGTAGATGGTGGACTAATTCACACCTTGGCAACTTTTAGCATGGATAAGGATATGCGGAAAGATGGCTTTACCAAAGGAGCGCCTATTATGGAAACCATGGGTATGAAGGTGCCTGCGTTTTACGGGAACCTTACAGATGATTTAAATGGAACTCCTGCGCAAATGCTTGATTTGCTCATTCAAGCTGGGGCAAACGTTAATGCTAAACGAGCAGATGGTGTAAGCGCATTTATGGTAGCAATGAGATTGCATAAGCTAGGTCTTGCAAAAACAATGGTTAAGAACGGGGCGGATGTTTTATCTGCCACTTCAATAGAAATGGGCAAACGCATTATAACCACTTATCCGGTTTGTGCTGCGGCAGAGTTTGCTGACGTAGAATTAATGCAAATGATTTTAGACAGGAAACCAGATGTGAATGTTTCGGTAGAAACCGTTGCATTGGGCGTTACAATGAATGATGATTACAAAGGGAATGTAACGTTTGGTGGCGATGGCTACACACCGCTCATCATATCAATTATGTCGGGTCATACAGATGTGGCAAGTTTGCTTTTAGATAATGGTGCTAGTGTGAAAATTGGATCTAGTGGAATTGCTGTGCTAAAAACCAAGATTTCATTTTTGCATTGCTTAACCGAAATCAAAAACAAAACGCCTATTTATTGGGCAGTAGAACAAGAAGATCTTGAGCTGGTGGAGAAAATTGCCACCGCCATGGAATGGAAGTTTAATCCTGACTTTAGTATTAAGCAATACGGTGGTTCGAAAGGGGTGGGAGCGGTTGTTTGGTCGTGCGCCAATTTTAAGAAGAAGCAAAGCCCGTCTATTTACTCGGCCACTGTGGGTAACACAAAGGCGTACGGAATACTTTCTGCTAAAGGACTTTAATCCTATAACCAGTGGTAATAGAAAGCCTCGAACTTTTATGTTCGGGGCTTTTTTATTCCTCGATGTACAGTTTTTTAATTCGTTTCTTAGGTCCTGGGCAGAACTCGGTATGGCAATTCATGCATTTGTCAACCATGCTGTTGAACTTGAATATGGAAGCTGAATCGGCTGATTCCAATTCATTTATGGAAGCAACGTAAGCCTGCGCAAAAGCTTCAAAAACAGGTCCTTTTACCGCTGGGTCAGTGGGAACGGCAGAATGAATGTCTTTGTATTTCTTAAGTCCAGTTAAAGATTTTCCATCAGCTACTAATTGTTTTAAGCTGTCAGATTCTTCAAACATATCTCGCATTAAAAGCGCCAATTCACTATCACCATTTGGGTTGATGGGATGTTTGGTTTTAGCGGAGTTTCTCTCTTTGATTTTTTGATCTGATTGACAACCAATTAGAAACGTTGAAAGAAGCAATAGTGCAATTAGTTTACCTGCCATTTTTTCAAAGATTTTATTTGCTGTCGTGCCTTACGAACCAATGTTTCGCGTTCGTTTTCAATAATATTTACCAAGTACAAATTGTATTCAGGAATGAGTTCTGGATTGCGTTTGCAGATAAATTCCATCAGCCGCATGCAGGCATTCTTTACCGCTGGCTTGGCATAAGATTTTCCGAGTTCCTCTAAAGCGAAATTTGCCACCAATCCATCATGTTCTATTGGGTATTTAGCATGACTTAAATACCACAGTACGTGCCACCGATACCACTCATGTGGTGGTTCGTGCATTTGTAAAAGCAAAGCCTCAATTTTTGGAAATAGAAGCGAAGAATTCTTCTTAAACGTTTGTCCCAGTATAAACCCACTACGGTGAGCAATGTGTCCGTCTTCATAATAAAATGCTTGAAAAACCTCTTCAAACACCTTTGGACTTGACGAAATAAAGGTGGACAGATGTTTTGATTTTTCAGTATCCCATCTTTCGTATAATAAAGCCCGCCAATCCTTCATTTGTGTTTAATATTTTCTAGAACAGAATCTAGCTCCCAACGGATGGTTTCTTCATGCTGAGTTTGACGAACCGTACAGTCAACTTTACTGCAAATTCTACATGAAGTAGGAACGCAAGGGTCAGAATGAATAAACATCTCTACTGATTCTGGATATTTGTCAGATACAATTTTCTCGACACAATCTATCTCTTTATGTGCTTGCCGAACCGTAAAGTAATAGGGTAGAGTTAAGTGACCAATACCGTCCTAAACGATGAAAAAAGAGAAGTAGTGTTCGAGTATCCCAA
>CALCGD010000113.1 GCA_937900875.1 uncultured Flavobacteriales bacterium | reverse complement strand
TTTGGTGACGGAAACACTTCGAATTCTGCTAACCCATCGCACACCTATTACAACGTAGGCTGGCAGACTGTTTGCTTGCAAGTTTCAGCTTGTGATTCATTCGGAATAACGGGGTGTGATACCATAATTTGTATGGAAGTTTATGTTGAATGCGACACTTGCGAATGCGAAATTATTCCCGGGTTCAACTACACTATCGACTACGATTCGTGTGCCGTGGCCTTTACAGACCAAAGCCACATGGCCGATACCTGCTTTAATATATGGGCGTGGCATTGGGATTTTGGAGATGGCAACAATTCGAGTAATCAGAATCCGACACATAGTTATTCTGGCTCAGGAACATACACTGTTTGCCAGACTATTTATGCAGGGGCTCCTGGTACAGTGGAGTGTGACACAACCTATTGTGAGGAAATTTATGTGAACTGCGATACGTGCATTTGCGAGATTAATCCTGGGTTTAGTTACACCATCGATCAGGATAGTTGTATTGTCTGTTTCGAGGATGAATCGACTGTAGATTCCTGTGTTGATATCGTGGGTCAAAGTTGGACTCTTGGCAACCCGGCAGAGGTCGGTGGTTCCATGCCGTGCCGAGAATTTACCGTTAATGGTACTTATACCATTTGCATAACGGTTACCGCAATGGCAAATAACGTTCAATGCGACACCACTTATTGTGAAGACATCGACATTCATTGTTGCGATACAGTTCTTGGGATTTCAGACTTTGGACCTCCACTAGATGTAGTGGTATATCCTAACCCATTTTCAGAGATGACAACTGTTCAATTATCGAGAAAACTGAAGAACGGTAGTTTGGTTCTTTATGACCTGTACGGAAGAAAAGTTGATGAAATGAGATTCCAAAATTCAATTGGAATTTTGAATAGAAACAACCTTTCTGACGGACTCTATTCTCTCATCATACTGGAAGATGGCACAGTGGTTTTTCAAGGAAAATTAGCCATCCATTAATGTAAACCAGCAGCCTAGTTGAGTTCAAATCCCGTATTTCCTGATGCTTTTTACTCTGACCATTTGGTCAATTAAAAAATTAATCATTCCTTTGACTGACCGTTTAGTCAACAAAAAGAATGGCACCAAGATCTCCTGAACAGTTTGCTGAAATTCGAGAAGAGCGAAAGCATCAGATATTGATGGCTGCCTTGCACGTATTTGCAGAAGACAGTTATCATGGCTCTTCAATGGCAGCAGTTGCAAAAAGAGCCAATGTGTCAAAAGGTCTTATTTACAACTACTTCGATAGCAAGGAGGAGGTCCTGAAAACCCTTATCGTTGACCTGTTCGATGAAATGATGGACTTGCTGGATATTGACCCCGAAATCCCATTAACAAAAAGCGGCTTCATTAATGTAATTGAGGTTAGTATTAACGAAGTGGTTAAAAACCCACAGCGCTGGAAATTATATATGTCACTTTCATTTCAGCCAGATGTAATGCCGCTAATGTTGACTGAAATGATGCCAAAACTTCAACCATTTATGATAATGATGAGCAACTATTTTGTTGCCCAAGGGCATGAAGACCCAATGGCAATGATGCGTTACTATTCGGCTGTTTTAGATGGTGTACAAATGCATCTCCTTATGGATCCAGAGAACTTTCCAATTGAGAAAGTGAAACAAATGATGATAGATCAATTTGCGTAAAACATGAAAAAACTACTCGTAATACCGTTTATACTCATTGGCCTATTTGCCCAATCGCAAACCGCTATTGAAATAATTAAAAAGGCTGATGAACTTACCCGTGGTGCGTCTTCCGAGGGTGAAATGACCATTCAAATTGTGCGTCCAAAATGGACCCGTGAAATGAAGATGAAAACATGGTCGTTAGGAACCGAGTATTCTTTGATGCTTGTTACAGCTCCTGCCAAAGAAAAAGGAACCGTTATGCTGAAACGCGAAAAAGAAGTTTGGAACTGGATTCCGTCCATCGAGCGAACCGTAAAACTTCCTCCGAGCATGATGATGCAAAGCTGGATGGGGACGGATTTAACCAACGATGACCTTGTGCGACAGTCTTCGGTGGTGGTGGACTATACCCATGAGATAATTAAAGACAGTCTTATTGAAGGGCGAAATTGTTGGAAACTGAAACTGACCGCTAAGCCAGATGCTCCTGTGGTTTGGGGTCATATTTTCGTCTGGGTTGACAAGGAACATTACATTCAACTTAGAACAGAATTTTTTGATGAGGATGGTTACCTAATCAACATCTTCAATGCTTACGACATTCAACAAATGGACGGTAGAACAATGGCCACCAGAATGGAGATGATTCCGGTTGAAAAACCTGGAAACAAAACGGTGCTTATTACTGAAAAAATCAATTTCGATACGGGAGTTTCGCAAGAATTCTTCAACACCCGACAAATGAAACAGCTTAAATAAAATGCTAATTAAGCTCGCTTGGCGAAACATCTGGAGAAACAAAAGAAGAACCGCTATTACGGTTGCCTCTATCTTTTTTGCCGTGTTTTTTGCCGTGTTTTTGAGAAGCATGCAATTGGGTGCTTACGGCAAAATGATTGACAGTGTAGTAAGATTCTATTCAGGACATGTTCAAATTCACGCCAAGGGGTATTGGGACGATCAAACCTTAGACAATTCTTTCAGCCAAAACGATCCAGATTTAGCGGTTATTTCTCAACTAGACAACGTTGAATTAACTGCTATTAGATTAGAGGGTTTTGGATTATCGTCAGTTGGAGAAGTTACCAAAGGTGTTATGTTGCTCGGAGTAGACCCAACCACCGAAAATCTGTTGATGGGTCTTGGAGATAAGATTCAATCTAGAGCTTTATTCGATGCGAATGATCAATCAGTAATTGTGGCCGAAAAAGTTGCCGAATTCTATCATCTCAGCGTTGGCGATACGATGGTTTTTATCTCGCAAGGCTATCATGGGTCAAGTGCTGCTGCTAAATACCCTGTTTCAGGCATAGCCAAATTCACTGCTATGATACTCAATGAAAGAGCCGTGTTATTTCCTCTAAAAGAAGCTCAAAATTTCTTTAGCGCAGAGGATAGAGCAACCTCAATTGCGGTTATTGTCAAAAACCCAAACTCCCTAAAGGAAACAGCTTCTGAGCTACGAGCTAAGCTAGATTCATCCAAATTTGAGGTGTTGGATTGGGAAGAAGCGATGCCCGAATTGGTCCAAGCCATTCAGGCCGATGGAGCAGGTGGCATTATCATGCTTATGATTCTCTATATGGTAGTAACCTTTGGCATGTTCGGAACAATGCTCATGCTCATTCAAGAACGTGTTTACGAGTTTGGTGTGCTTCTTTCAATCGGCATGTCTCGTTTTAAACTTTGGTCAATCGTATTTCTAGAAGGACTAATGACTACCATGGTTGGTGCCGTGCTAGGAGTAATTGGAGTTTACCCATTAGTACTTTACTTCTACAATAACCCTTATGAGTTTACTGGCGGTGCGGCACAAGCGATGCGCGAACAAGGATGGGAACCCGTTTTACCAGCATCTCTCGACCCTTCTATTGCCATCACGCATATGCTGATAATTGTTGTCATATCTATACTCATTGCATTTTATCCAGCCATCACTATTCGAAAATTACACCCCGTTGAAGCACGAAGAAATTAATCGTTTAGAACAATGATTTTCAGACTCGCCTGGAGAAACATTTGGAGAAATAAACGAAGGACGTTTATAACCCTCACTTCCATTATGATGGCCGTGTTCTTGTCCAATTTCATGATTTCATTGAACGAAGGCGTTTTCGGAAATATGATGGATACCATGACTCGAACATTTCTTGGCCATGTGCAGGTTCATCAAAATGGGTATTGGGAAGACCAAATTCTTGACAACGCAATGGAAGCCGATGATGAGTTGGCCAACCTGATGTTGTCTACCAAGCACGTAATTGCCGTGACCCCGAGATTAGAGAGCTTTGGTTTAGCATCCTTCAAAGAACAAACAAAAGCTACACAAGTTGTTGGCGTAGATCCAGAGTTGGAAAGTGAACTTATGGACCTCGAAAAACATTTGTATGAAGGTCGTATTGTGACCAGAGAAGACAATGCAATTATGCTCGGTTACAAGTTGGCTGCTGATTTAAAAGCAGTAATAGGAGATACGCTGGTAATTATCGGACAAGGCTATCATGGTGTAAGCGCTGCTGGTAAATATGAAATCGTTGGTTTTTTAAAACTTCCATCGCCAGTACTAAACCGAAGGATGATTGTGATGCCGTTGGCACTTTCTCAATACCTATTCTCGGCTGAGAATCTGCTTACGGGTTACACCCTATTAGTTGACGATACGGACAGACCTGAAAAAGCCACGGCTGGCATTATTCGGCAGGTTGACACTTCAAAATATGAGGTAATGACTTGGCCCGAACTGATGCCCGAAATGGTACAAATGCGAACAACCAAAGTGGCTGGTTCATTCATTTATATCGGAATACTATACCTCATTGCTGGTTTCGGAATTTTCGCAACAATTCTTATGATGATGGCCGAACGTAGCTACGAGTTCGGCATCATGCTATCGGTTGGAATGGCACGTAGCCGACTTATTTTGATGATGGTAATGGAAACGCTTCTGATAACAATTCTGGGAATTTTAGCTGGCTCAGTATTATCATATCCCGCTCTTTATTACATGAAGGTAAATCCCGTACCGCTTGGTGGCGTTGCTGCTAAAACGTATGAAGATATGGGCATTGAGCCGCTGATTATGACCTCCACCGACATAAGCATTTTTGTAGATAATGGACTATTCCTATTTCTCATTTCATGCCTGATAGCGCTTTACCCAATTATCAAAATTTGGAAAATGAACCCTGTGGAAGCAATGCATAAGTAGGGGAAACTGAACTAAGAACTAACAAACACTAATAGAATGTTAATTAAGATAGCATGGAGAAACGTCTGGCGAAATGGCCTCAGAAGCGGTGTAGTTATCGCATCCATTGCCACGGGCATTTGGGCAGGTCTGTTTGTCATTAGTGTCTCGTCCGGCCTAAATGAGCAACGAACAAAAGATGCGCTCGACAGCTACCTATCGCATGTTCAGATACACACGCCTAAGTTTGTGGAAGACAACAATGTAGAATACAGAATTGAAAACTTAGATGAGGTAATAAATGCCCTAGACAACAACTCAAATGTAAAGGCGTATGCAGAACGAGTTGTGCTCAGTGGAATGGTTTCATCTTCGGCAGGTGGGTTTGGCACTCGCATAACGGGTATTGACCCAGAACATGAAAAAAACGTTTCTACCATGCACGAAAAAGTGGTAGACGGAGCATATTTCGAAGGGATAAAGCGCAACCCAATCTTCATTGGTAAGAAGCTTGCCGATAAGCTGAAAGTTGAACTCAGAAAAAAAGTGGTCCTTACTTTTCAGAAAGACAACGGAGATTTGGTAACAGGCGCTTTCCGAGTAGTTGGCATCTACAAAACCGCCAACTCTAAGGCTGACGAGATGAACATTTTTGTTCAGGCTTCAGATATTAACCGTTTGCTAGACGGAAGTGCCGGTTTTCATGAGGTGGCTGTAATTACAAAGGACCTTACAATGGTGGACACCACGGCTGGTTCGCTAAGGGCGGCCCTTCCTAACTTATCTGTACGAAGTTGGAAACAGGTTTCGCCAGACTTAGGTTACGCAGATGAAATGATGATGCAAATGCTCTATATCATCATCATGATTATTCTGCTAGCGCTTTCTTTCGGTATTGTAAACACCATGCTTATGGCGGTTTTGGAGCGCAAGCGAGAGCTGGGAATGCTTATGTCTGTGGGCATGAATAAAACCAAGGTGTTTTTCATGATTGTGGTAGAAACCGTATTTATTTCTTTAGTGGGAGGACCAATAGGAGTACTGCTTGGCTTCTTGACAGTTTCTTATTTCGGCTCGGCCGGAATTGACCTTTCCGTAGTAGGAAAAGGGCTGGAAGAGTTTGGAATTAGCACCATGATTTACCCAAATCTTCAACCCAAATTTTACATCGATGTTACAATAATGGTCATCGTGGCGGCCATTATTTCATCCATATATCCAGCCCGCAAAGCGTTACAATTGAAGCCTGCCGAAGCGGTAAGGGCCATCTAAAAAGAGATTAGTAAACAAGCGAATTAGGCAATTAGAAAAACGAAAAATCATGTCAGCAGTAATTAGAACAAATAACCTTCAGAAGTATTACAATCCAGGCGAACCGCTGGAAGTACGCGCGTTGGATGGAGTTACGTTGGAAATTGAACGCGGAGAATTCACCGCGATTGTCGGCCCATCTGGGTCGGGGAAAACCACGCTTTTGAACATTATTGGAGGCCTTGATCACCAAACAGGTGGAACAGCACATATTGGTGACACTGAGATAACGGCCCTCAACGATAATCAACTTATCGATTTTCGGTTGCACAACATCGGTTTCGTCTTTCAAGCATACAACCTTATTCCGGTGCTTACGGCAAAGGAAAACGTGGAGTTTATTATGCTACTACAAAAAAGGCCAAAGGCTGAGCGAGATGCTAGAACTGAGGAGTTGCTTACTGAAGTTGGCTTAGCAGATAAGATGAATAATCGTCCGATGGAAATGAGCGGTGGTCAACAGCAAAGGGTAGCGGTTGCAAGAGCATTAGCGTCTAAACCGCAATTTGTTTTGGCAGATGAACCAACTGCCAATCTCGACAGCCAATCAACAGCAGATTTGCTCGATATTATGGCCGAATTGAACCAAAAAGAACACGTTACTTTCTTATTCTCTACCCACGATCAGCGGGTAATTGACAGAGCAAGACGCGTGGTAACGCTTGAAGACGGAAAGATTATTTCAGATGTGCGCAAGTAGGAAAATAGCATCGCTATTTCTTATTGGATTGCTTTTTCTCAGTGCAGAATTATCGGCACAAGATTCAACTGCTGTTGCGCCCAAGCGAAAGTTTAGTGATGTGGTCAGCATTAAAGGCTATGTCAAAAATCTAAACATTGTTTCGTTTTCGGGTAATCCACTTATCGGAAATTCGGATGAACACTTTCTTCACAATCGAATAAACCTCCGCATTTATCCTGTCAAAAATGTAACGGTTGCTGCAGAGTTCAGAAACCGTTTTTTCTATTCGGGAAGAACAGCAGAGACGCCATCCGCCAAAGACATGATGGGAATGGATGGTGGCTTAATTGATATGAGCTGGAACATTGGGAATAACGTAAATCCAGTTCATCTCAACTCGACCATAGACAGACTTTGGGTTGCTTACGGAAACGATAAAGTTGACCTGAGAATTGGTCGTCAGCGCATAAATTGGGGCGTGAACTTGGCTTGGAATCCCAACGATATTTTCAACGCTTACAACTTCGTTGATTTCGATTATGAAGAACGACCAGGCACAGATGCAGTGCGATTTCAATACTTCGGTAAAAACATGAGCGGTTTTGAAATTGCTATTGCACCTCGAGAAAACTGGAAAGAGGCAACTGCTGCGCTCATGTATAAATTCAATGCCAAGGAATATGATTTTCAATTCATTGCTGGGCAATTTAAAGAGGATATAACTGCTGGTTTCGGCTTTGCAGGAAACGCTGGAAATGCAGGGCTAAAAGGTGAAATTCAGTGGTTTGGTCCGTATGACGGATTTGTAGATAGCACGCATACAGTTACTGGAGCAATTTCTGCAGATTATGCCTTCAAAAACTCCTTATATCTCAACGCTTCAGTATTGTATAACAGCAATGGGATTGACGATTCTAATCCTCTGAAATTGGCTGGTTTCTTTAGTGGAGCAGCGCTTGGCGCCAAGAACCTAATGCCAACCAAATACAACGGATTTGTAAGCTTTAGCTATCCTATAACGCCTTTGCTTAGTTCTAGTTTGGCGGTGATTTACGGTTATGGACCAAATCTTTTGATGATCAATCCTTCTCTCACTTATTCCATTGTAGAGAATTGGGACATTCTTTTAGCTGGCCAATTGTTCTTCTCCGACTTTCCAGAATTAACCTCAAACGGATTGGAAAACAAGTACCAGAACCTGAGCAACAGCGTTTTTCTCAGGTTGAAATTCAGCTATTAGTCTCTAACGCATCTTACCGATGCTCCTTGAATGTTGCTTCCTGAACCCCTCCACGTACCTGAAGAGGTGTAGAACAATGATCTATTCCAAGAGGTAAAACTATTGTTCGGTGTGGAACTCCACCACGTCCCGGTTCCAAACATTTCTTGAAAAATTCCGCCCGCAGTTCTTATACCGCCTGGCTGACAAGCCATTCCGCTTTCATTAGTGGCGCCATCGTTTGGACTCAACCATAATACAGTGCCGGTGCTCTTAAGTTTACCCCCCGAGGCTGAAAGCCCACCTAAGTAATTAGTGAGGTTGGTCCACTCAGCATCAGTAGCCACATGCCAATCTACCGGACATGCATTTCTAGCATCATCTACCGCATACCAATTAAACAATTTGCCAAAAAGACTATCGTGCTGCGGATTGTTGTTGTAATTAATCCAACCTCCTTCAGTAAGGCTTCCCCATTCTACGGCATCCGGAACATTTGGAATTGGGTCCCCGTTGGCATAAGACGTTGTTTTGAGATTTGAAGCCATCCACTCATCTCCATTTCCCATTAATAATGAGGCGTACATATTTCCGTCAGCATCAGCCACGCTATCACTTGGTACAAAAAGGTCGTTAGTTGTGGCAAAAACCACTTCATTTCCATAGGCGGCTCCGGCACTATTAATAGCATACGCTCGTGCGTAATACATGACCCCAGTAGCTAACCCTGTAAGTTCTACTGAAAATGTACCTGAGCCGCTTCCCTCGTTAAAAACACTATCAGCGGTTGTCGGAGAAGGAAGAACACTCCACGCAATCCCTCTAGCAGTTACAGCGGTACCACTATTCAGATCTATAATTCCACCCAGGGTAACAGTTGTTGCTGTAAACACGCTCATAGGAAGGGTGGTTACCAGCGCAAAAGCTCCAGGGTCTCCTACTGCCGAATAGGTAATGCTATCAATTTGGTTGATTGGAATTTGAAGTACAGATTCGCCAGATTGGTGAATGTTCATGATTGTTTGTGCGGAACTTGAGGCACAAACTATGCTGAACAAAAAGAGCAAGATCCTATTCATTTTCCTGTAAATATGATGGTTCTACTTATACTTTGACCACCTATTCGAATGGCACATAAATACATCCCACTTGCTAAAGCATTTCCGCGGTTATCCAGTCCGTTCCACTGCAGTAAATCAGGTTTATTGGCTGATTTACCTAAATAAAGTTGACTGACTTTTTTTCCCTCGAGGTTATAGACAGAAACTTCTAATTCGGAATTATCAACTGCTTCAAATTGCACGTTTACTAGACCATTGCTTGGGTTTGGATACACTACAAAGTCTAGAACCATTTCTGAAGCGGGAGGGATAATACCTAACCCCAAATCATCATAATCGATGTAATGAACAATGCTAGTGTTCCAAGAAAGATTTGACCCTCCAATCAAATGGAATATCATTTCATCCTGCTCAAAATCAATTTTTCGAATATCAGCCAAGGAATAACTTTCCGAAGTAGAATCCGTCAGATAAACATTGATGTATTGCGCCTTGGCTCCGAGAGCGAGAAGCAAAACGAGCGCCATTGACCAAATTTTTCTAATCATAGCAAGAGTATCTGCTCACAAATTTAACTGATGAGAAATAAAACTGTTCAGTCCGAATGTGGGGATGAATTCTCAAAGTTTCTTAAATTCGAATTAAAGAAACCCGACCATCATGAAAACACTTAAACTCCTTTCTGTAATTGCAATAATTGGACTATCATCTTGCGATAGCATGTTTCCGTTTGGAAATGACATCAGCAAAAAAGACATCGTTGGAGAATGGTCTCCTGTTCAGTATGAGATTGACGGAGTAACGTCTGAGCCAACTGCCGAGCACCGCAACGATTTTGTAAGGTTTAATGAAGACAAAACTTTCGTTTGTGTTGAAGGAACCAAAACCGTTGAAGGCACTTGGTACTTTACTAGGTTGAACAGCACAGTAAACGTTATGACCGAAGAAGATCCAGATAACTGTATTCCTTGGACCGTTGAAACAGCCACTGACAATGAACTTGTTTACACTGTGAATATGGAAAACGGAGAAAACAAGAAGGTTTGGATGGTTAAGTAATTCTGCACCGCCAACATTAAAAAATTTAGGAGGAGCCTGCTCGATTGAGCGGGCTTCTTCGTTTTAACGATATTTCCCAAATGAAATCAAGCAGAGTTATTGCTCTTCTCGTTTTACTACTCGGATTTGCTTTCAACGAATGGGCGTTCCGTTTTATCTTTCCGCTTGAACCAATAGACAGCTTTCTGCGTCTTATGACCTTGGTGCTCGACCTTTTTCTTATCTCATTCGGGTTTGCTTTTGTCGTTTCAAAGCACTCCTTCGGAACAAGATTGAAAAACTTGCTTCAGAACAATTCGCGGTCGGTATCACTATTCCTTGGCTTGTTTTTCAGTTACTGTATTCTAATGGCAGTAGAGTTTGGTTGTCGGTACTATTTCAAGCTCGTGTACCAAGCTCCTTATTCAGAAAAAACCTATTGGGAACCGAGCGCAATCGTACCTGATTCTACATTAGGTTCTGCTCTGCATAAAGACACCGTAATTAGCCATGCGTATGTGATAAACGACTCCCTAATTTACAGGCAGAATTACCGCACAGATAAGTACGGAAGGCGGATTAACCCTTCAACCCATGCTGATTCTACCTACAGCGAATTTGTGATGGTAACTGGTTGCTCATTTGCCTTTGGTTATGGTCTTTCAGAGTCCGAAACACTCAGCCATTATCTTGATAGCGTAACGGGAAGGCGTGCTTACAATTATGGCGTTTCAGGCCATGGAACCCAGCAAACGCTAGCCATACTTCAATCAAGAGAATTGGCGGCCGAAATTTCCGAGCAAAATGGAGTTTTGGTTCATTTTTTTATCGATGATCATCTTCCACGTTTAATCGGCTCGAGAAGACTGATTAAGCTTTGGGCTTCTAATTACCCGTACTATTACCTTGAAGACGGAGAACTAAAAAGAGATGGTTCTTTTTGGACAGGACGTCACCTTCAATCCAGATTTTATCGGGCAATTTCTCAAAGTGCTTTTGTCGATTTGTTCGACATTGATTTCCCTCTATCTATAAGCAACAGGCATTTAGAATTGTTTGGAGCCGTTCTACACGAGGCTAAAAAAGAGTTCAAAAAGCAATATCCAAAGGGACAGTTTTTAGTTGTAATTGGCCCAAATAGTACACTTGCTAAAGAGGTTACTGAGGTTTTAGAAGCACAAAACGTGAAGGTTCTTGATCTTTCAGCTCTTTTAGACAAGGAAGACAAGCAGTACAAAATTCATTGGACAGAAGCCCATCCCAACAACAAGTATTACTTAGAGGTAGCATTGGCCATTGATTCTCTGTTAAGAGAATAACGCGGCATAATTTAGGTTTCATAATTCGGATATTGCACCCATGGAATGGCTGAACAGATTATTGAAAAAGGACCTGACCACGTTCATCAAATTTTCCATTGTAGGTGCAATTTGGACCGTTGCTAATGTGGCCATGGACATTGCGTTTGTGAAGTATTTAAACCTTCCAAGTTGGTTTGGCACCCTACTCAGCTACTTCATTCTTTATGTGGGCAGATACTACAGCTATCTAGCACTCAAAGTAATTCAACCGCAATTTTGGAAGTACGCTTATTCTACTATCGCATTCACTGCGGTTATTTATCTACTTAAAAACGCTGCAGTTTACATGTTTAATCTGCCCATAGAATACGCATCTCCCGTCATTGCTGCGTTAGCTTTCGTTCTTAAATACCCATTTTACAAGAGCATTAATCTCATTTCCAACAAGGTTGATTAGTCGTTTTCATATTTGTTTAGTTGCGTTTTTTTTCGCCTTTATTGCAGCAGGCATATTCTGTATTTCAGATACTGGAATTAGCTGGGACGAACCCGCGATGCGCGAATACGGCCGAGTTCTGCACGCTTATATCAGTGGCGAAAGCACAGAGCTTCTTACACATCATGAACGTTTTCATGGTCCCTTTTTCGAGCTGGTACTAATCGAAATAGAGAATGCTCTTGACCTGACCGAAACCCGCGAAATATATAACATGCGGCACACCGTTACTTTTTTGGCGAACGTACTTGGTCTGTTCTTTTTCTTTCTGCTTGGCAAAAAACTCTTGAAAAACCAGTGGCTATCGCTCATTGCTGTTGTGCTACTGGCAACATCGCCTCGAGTTTTTTCAAGCCTGATATATAATAGCAAAGACACCGTTTTTATGATGGCTTTTATTGCCAGCGTTTGGTCGTTGCATGTTGGGTACGAGAAACGCAGTACAAAATGGATGTTGCTTCATGGCGTTCTCGTTGCTATCGCTATAACCGTGAGAATACTGGGCATTCTATTACCAGCAATTACAATGTTTGCGCTACTTTTTATGCCAGCCGCTTTCCCAAAAAAGGCGAAAATGGGAGGTGTTTACCTGCTTACGGTGGTAGCGTTCGTCATTGCTTTTTGGCCAGTGCTTTGGCCTAGTCCGTTTCCACAACTAAAAGCGGCATTTGAGTTCATGAGCCAATTTCCTTGGGACGATTTCTCTCTATTTGAAGGACAGTTCTTAATGCCTAAACAAATGCCTTGGTACTACCTGCCAAAATGGATAATAATGACCACGCCTCTACTGCAAGTGGTGCTCGGATTAATTGGTCCGGTGGCTTGGATTATTTATCGAAAGAACAGCACCTTTAAATGGGTAATGGCCATTTGGGCCATAGCTCCATTGCTGTCTATTATTGTTTTAAGCGCCACGGTTTATGATACTTGGAGGCACGTTTATTTCATTTATCCCGCTTGGATAATTATGGGGGTTGAAATGTTGAGACAGGTCTATAATCGTATTCAAAACCCAAGTATTAGAAAAGCGGGGATTGCAGTGTTCGTACTAATTATTGGAAGCAATTTAGCTTGGAGCACTGTCAATCATCGCAATCTTCAGTGCTACTTTAACCCGTTATTTAGAACGGATGCTGCCCTCAATTATGAATACGACTTTTGGGGATTAGCTTATCTCGAGAGTTTACAATGGATTGTGGCTGAAAACCCCGAGGGCGCTATTTACCTAAGCGTTGCCAACGCACCCGGTTATTACAACCACTTAATGCTGGATAATACAGACAGAGAAAGAATTGAATTTGTTTCGCGCGATAGCGCAGATTACTTCCTTTCCAACTTTCGTTTTCCTCCCGATTTTGAGTTGTATCGTGCCGAAAAGCACCCGTATCAGAACCTTGTTTTTGAGGTGAATGTTGACGGAAACAGAGCGCTAGGCGTATATCAACCTAACCCTTAAATCAGAACAGCTTCAAGCACCTTGTGCGAAGTGATTTCCTTCATTCCTTCGAGATGAAGTCGGTAATAATCTACCAAGTTCTGCAGTAATTCTCGCCTACTATTATTGGGCATTTTTACGTTGTAATGCTGCTCAAAAGGACAATCTAATAACTCCTGAAACGGCCTAACCGATTCTCCTCTTACTACGTACGGATGAATGGGTTCGGCATTGGTAAACTCTCCTTCCGACAAATCAAAATAAGTTTCGTTAGACAGCCTTTTGTGCGGGTAAAAGCCTAAATGGGACGAAAATTCAATCATGAATTTCAGATGGAAATTGCTCGTTACGTTTTTCTCGCCATCTAGCATAAGAATCGCGTTCATCAAGAACGAAAACAACTTTGGATTGCTTTCTTCCTCGCCAATTGCTCGAACCACTACTTCTGCCATAAATAGAGCAATACAGGTCTTAAACGTGTCGAACGGAATGGCGTTTAGCGCTTGAAGTCTTTCGAGCGATTTTGGAGTTCTCATCCCCTTTCTATCGTCCTTGTCGAAGGATAATTCAACCAAGTTAAGAGGCTGAAGCAAGCTCATTTTCATAAGAGCATTTCTTCCTTTTCCTGTTCGAATAAGGAAGGAACGTTGCCCTGCAGATTCAGTATAAATTTTGGCGATAACGGAGCTATCGGAATACCGAATTGTGTTCAGTACTATGCCCCGCGTATTTACTATCATCTAGTTAATCAGCAGCACTTTAGTTACGAAGGTTTCTTTTCCGTCTTCGTTGGAAGCAAACACAAGATAGACCCCAGACTTGGCTCGACCTCCGGTAATTTTATTGCCATCCCAAATTGCCTGACCGCCTTCTGCGGTGGTCGCATAAACCACATTGCCAGCAGCGTCAGTAATCTTTACATCTGCATCTCGCACCAGTCCTTTAATCGCAATCGGACCATCATAGCCTGGCTCAACTGGATTTGGGAATGCGTACACGTCCGTTTTCTCAAACTCAGGAACTCCCCAAGTTGCGGTTCCGCGGAAGGATACAATTCCCTTATCCGTGCCAATAAAGAGTTCGCCACTAAGTTGGTCTAAACCAAGCGAAGTAATCTCATTGCTGAAGAGGGGGCTATTGTCTTTGGTAAAATGTAGAATCTCTTTCGTGCCATCTTCCGACATAAGGAAGACACCAGCATTTGCTGTTCCTAACCATTTTCTATTGGCTCCATCAATGGCAATGGCGCTTACAGTTTCGTTCTCAAGTAAGTACTGTACATAGCCATCTTGCTCCACTAAAATTTGCTGCGAATCGAAGTTGTCTCCTGTAAAAACCGACTCTGGGGAATAGAAAACAGAAATTCCGTTTTCAGTTCCCACCCAAATTTCCCCGTCAAAATCGGTGGCAATGCAGTACACGTTATTTCCGGCTAGGTTACCGTTTCCTAGGTTTTGGTTTAGCTTAATCGACTGATCATCGTTGGTGTTTTCAAGCGTTCCGTTGTCATCAAAAACCACCAAGCCTGTTCCTCTTGGGGCCAGAATCCATTTCTGCCCAATGTCGTCCATGGTAATGTCGCCTAGCGTAAAACTATTTACCGCAGTGAGATTGAATCCATGCCAATTGCCTTCCAAATCTTTTGCGTGCATGCAGTTTTCGGTTCCAACTGTAGATGCCCAAAGAATGCCTGTGGTCCGATCTACTTTTATTCCCACAATCCTGATGTTTCCTGGATTACCTGGCAATGCTTGCAAGGTGCTGTTGCTGGTGTCGTACCATTCAACAAACTCGTCATCGTAATATTCTAAAAGACCCGAACCATAGGAAGAGGCGTACACCCGCTTACTGTCAAAGGGGTCTACCTCCACCCGAATAACATCTCTTATCGAATTGGTTTCTTGAAACGAATACGGGCTAATGTTTTCCCATTCATTGTCTTTAAATGAATACATCCCGTTGTTGTTATTGCCATTACTCCAAACAGATGAAATGCTACCAGACGCCACGTAGCATCTTCCATCCCAAATACTGATTCCTGTACTGGATGCCGCTGAAGGTCCGTTAACAGATATGAAGTCAATGCTGAGGTCTTCTGGATGTCTTACCAACCCTGCCGATTTGTCTGCAATCCACATTACTCGATCTGAATCAATAGTAGCATGACTTGGTTTAGCAAAGAAACCTCCTCCGTAATTGAATGCTAGCCTGTAACGAATATGGCCTTGATCAAATTCCGAAACACTTCCTTCGGCAGAAATTAACAGCCTATTGTGGGCGCTTTCCAAGCTATTAATAATGGGCTCGTCTAATTGATCAAAAACCACCCATTGTCCACCTTGGAAATAATAAATTGTGTCAGAAGCATTCTCTACCGACAGGTTTACGTACAGCTTATTACTAAACCATGTACCAGTGTTAAACGCACCATTTGGTAGACCTGCATACTTCGTCCAATTCTCAAAATTGGCCAGATTGGTTCCTGTTAGCTGCGCGTAATAAACCCCGTCTTCGGTACACGCAAATAATTGGGAATCTGAAGTAACTACATCGTGAACATTGAGCACAGAACCATTTGGGCCGATGTAATAGGTGTCTTTAATTTCTCGCTTTACAATATCCAGCACCACCACCGCAAATCCACAGGCCAAATAGGCATAATCGTCTTTAATATGAATTTCGTTGATGGTCTTGTATCCAAGAATCGACTTGTCCTTAATGTCTGGAATGTTAATTATTTCACCATTCTGGATAAGGTCGATGTTGGTGTTTGTATAAGCTACAACAAGCGTGTTGTTTACCTCGCTCCAAGCTATGGCAGAATACCCGATATCAGACATGCCATTCACCTTTGAGAGTCTGAGCACATCTCCATCCACTTTATTGTATTGGAAAAGGCCGCTTTCAGAAGCCGCATAGATATAATCGCCTGCATCTGCCACTTGCACTCCTTTGTTGTAGGGCAGGTGGTCTCTCCACTGACCAACCGCAACTTGCGCGAAAAGCGGAAAATTGAACAATGCTATAATCAGCAACAAAAAAAGATAGCGGGGCATGCGTTGCATATAAGTGCGATTCATTGGAGAACAAGTATAAGAGATACGTGGCGAAATAACTGTTATTTGAACGATATATTGCCCCACAAAACAAAGGAGTTTAGCTTCGGGTAAACAAACAGATACATTTGTGAGAATGCGACTGCGACTAATTGGTTTATTAAACGGACCCGGAGGCCTGCTTTTATGCTTGGTGCTTTTGCTGCCCTCGTATTTCATCAATAACGGTACTTCGCACGATTGGGGTGGCGATTTTGCCATGTATTTGCAGCAGGCGGAGAACATTGTAAGCGGTATGCCTCAGGCTGATAACGGTTACATCTACAACCAAGAATGCCCAGGAGTTGGGCCATCCACTTACCCCATTGGGTTTCCTCTTTTGCTGGCACCTGTAATGTTGTTTTTTGGGAACGACATGGCGGTTTTGATCGATTACATGGCGCTGCTGTTTATTCTCTTGGGCTCGTCCATCTTTATGCTACTGCGTTCGAAAGTTGGTTTTGGAGTAGGGCTTATTGCTGCGCTAACAATCGTTTATCATCCTACGCTTTTGGAGTTTAAACGCGAGGTGATGTCTGATGTACCGTTCGCTTTGTTTGCTATTTCTGCCGTGCTTGCTGCCGCTAAACGAAAGTGGCTTATTGCTGGGTTAATTATGGCGATGGCTGCTAGTATTCGAACCGTGGGGCTCTCTCTTATTCTCGCAACTGTTCTTCTTGCGTTTCTCGATGTTTGGAATGCTTCCGATTTCTCTTTTAGCCGCTTGATTAAGAACAGTAAAATGAAAGGCGCCATTGTGGCATCAGCAGGCTATGTGTTCATCAATCATTTGTTGTTTGCCACAAGCTCAGAGGCAGGATATAAAGCGGTTTTTGCTCTCTACGATTTTAAGGAAACGATTACGGGCAATGCCGCTCTTTACTGGGATTACGTTCAGCAATTATTGTTCACTCAATCCGACCATTTTTTAGTCGGGGTTGGGTTTCTTACCCTGTGCATTTTAGCAGTAGTTGGCTGGGTTAAAAAGACCCGATTGGGATACGAATTAGCCGATGTTTGGCTACCAATTTACCTGCTTGTACTGCTGGTTTATCCGTACCGAGGCGGGGCACTCCGCTTTATGCTTCCTGCCGTGCCATTCTTGTTTTACTACGCTGGCTTGGTGCCAAGAAAACCATATACAGCAATGGGCTTGGTGTTGCTTGTGTTCTTGGCGCTTCCCTTCGGATTGAACTTTAATAAAGCCAAAGACTTCTCGCAAAATTGGTCGGAGCATTTGGCAGGACCACAATCACTAGCCTCTGTAGAGCTATTCGAATTTATACAAGCTTCGGTGCCAAGAAATGACGCCATCCTCTTCTTAAAACCACGCGTATTGGCATACTACGGAGACCGAAGAAGCATGAGCAACGAGCGGCAGCAACCCGCTGCATCCATCAAAAACCAGCTTGATACAATACCTGTACAGCACTTGCTTAGCTGCAACGCTATTTGGAACCCAGGCATTGACTCAGTACTTGCGACTTACCCAGAATTGATGGAACTGGAGTTCGAAAACAGCGATTTCAAACTGTTTCGGTACAACTCCAATCAATAAAGGATTACGCTTTTACTCGGGCCAGCCCGTTACAGCAAGGTCTATCTGTCGTTTTTCTAAGGACACGTTCACCACTTTCACCATCACGGCATCGCCTAAGGTGTATGAGTTACCAGTAGTAGAACCCACTACGCTCATGGTGTCTTCGTCATAATTATAGAAATCATCAGGAAGGTTCTGTAAACGAATCATGCCTTCGCACTTATTCTCTTTAATCTCCACAAAAATTCCCCATTCGGTTACGCCAGAAACCAAACCTTCAAACTCTTCGCCAATGTGGCCCTGCAAATACTTGGCTTGCATGTATTTGGTAGATGCCCGCTCTGCCATTGTAGCGTTCTTTTCCATGTCCGAACTATGCAAACAGAGTTCGTCATAATCCTTTTTGTAAGCCGACTGACCTCCATCTAAATAGCGTTGCAACAATCGGTGTACCATCACATCTGGGTATCTTCTAATTGGCGAGGTGAAGTGAGTGTAGTATTCGAAACCAAGTCCGAAGTGACCGATATTATCGGTGCTATACTCTGCCTTTGCCATGCAACGAATTGCCATGGTGCTAAGCATGTTCTCCTCTCCTTTTCCTTTGATATCGGCAAGGAGTTTATTGAGCGAATCGGTTACGATTCTTCTCGGACCAAGTTCAACTTTGTAGTCTAACTGACCGGCAATGGTAACCAGCATTTCTAGCCGTTCCTGAACTGGATTGTCGTGAATTCGGTACACAAATGTTTTGGCAGTTCCTTGCTTTGGTCTGCCAATAACTGTGGCAACTTGCTTGTTAGCCAACAGCATGAATTCTTCAATCAGCTTGTTGCTGTCTTTGTATTCTTTCAGGTAAACCTCAATCGGGTTTCCTTCTTCATCTAAGCGGAATTTCACTTCTTCCTTCTCAAAAGCAATGGCGCCATTCTCAAAGCGCTTAGTGCGAAGATGCTTGGCCAATTCGTGCATGGTTAGCACTTCATCCTTGAGTGGGCCTTCGCCTCCTTCAATGATTTGCTGGGCATCGTCATACGTAAAGCGTTGGTCTGAATTGATGACGCAACGACCAAACCATTCGCTAATAACTTTGGCATTATCGTCCATTTCAAAGACCGCAGAAAAAACCAGTTTCTCCTCATTTGGTCTCAATGAACAAACCTTGTTCGAAAGCTTTTCGGGAAGCATAGGAATTACCCTATCTACCAAATAAACAGACGTTGCTCGTTTAACCGCTTCATCATCTAAAACGGAACCCGGCTTTACATAGTGCGACACATCTGCAATGTGAACCCCAATTTCCCAATTGCCATTCTTAAGCTTTTGGATAGACAGTGCATCGTCAAAATCCTTGGCATCATCTGGGTCAATGGTAAAGGTGGTAACGTCACGGAAATCGCGTCTTTTTGCAATCTCTTCTTTGCTAATAACCTCCGGAATTTCTTCTGCTTGTTGTTCTACATTAGAAGGAAAACTTAGCGGAAAATCGAACTCTGCCAAGATGGAATGCATCTCAGTTTCCATCTCCCCTGGTTTACCAAGTACTGTGATAACGTGGGCAATTGGATTCTTAGCGCGCTCCGGCCATTCGGTCATTTTCACAATCACCTTGTCGCCATCATTTGCCCGAAGCATTTCGCCTAGTGGAATGAAAAAATCGACAGGCATTTTCTGATTATCGGGAACTACAAAGGCCACTTTGCTGGTGGTGTTAATGCTGAGTGTACCCACAAAGGTTTCTCTAGCACGCTCTACCACTTCAACAATTTCGCCTTCAATGCGATTGCCTTTATTGTTTTCGTAGGCATGCACTTTCACTATATCGCCCGGTAATGCTTGGCGCACCTTGCGGGGAGAAATGTAGATGTCGCGCTCGTAGCCTTCTACTGTTACGTAGGCTGCTCCTGTGCTTGTCATATCTACCTTGCCAATGAGTTTTGGCGGTGGCATGTGCTTAAGTCGGTACTTGCCGCGTTCTATTTCGCGCAGCAAACCCTCATTCTTCATTCGATTGAGGTTCTGCGCAAGTTCGTTGCGCTCCTGCGTATCTGTAATGCCAAGTCGCTTGGCTATTTGTTTGTAATTGAGTGCCCGGTCGGGACTTTTACGCATTGTTTCTAAGATAGGCTCTTGAAACATTGATATGGATGGGCCGCGTTTTTTGCCTTTTCCTTTTTTCTTCTTTTTCAAATAATTGTAATCATTAATAGGCCGCAAGGTACGGATTATGAGGTTAGAGG
>CALCGD010000112.1 GCA_937900875.1 uncultured Flavobacteriales bacterium | reverse complement strand
TAGAGCATAACACTTTTAATGTTAGGGTCCTGGGTTCGAGCCCCAGTCGGGTCACAAAAGCCTTCTCAAATGAGAAGGCTTTTTTTATGTTCATTTTTCCCAAGAGTTAAACCCACAAATCACTGTATGAGATTCCGGTTAACTCAATTTTCGAAAGTGAATGTGGAGTCTATCGCAACTGTACATACTGTTAATAAATACAATCCCATTTTTCTTTTTCTCGTGACTGTAGAGCCTATATTTGCGCGAAACCAGCAGAAACCATCATAGAAATGCGTAGTCAAAGCTTAGATTTCCTTAAAACATACTTGAATAACGCATCGCCTACTGGCTTCGAGTCTTCTGGTCAGCAAATTTGGCTGGATTACTTAACCCCGTATATCGACACATACTTTACAGATGTTTATGGGTCTGTAGTTGGCGTAATTAACCCAGAGGCTAAGTACAAAGTTGTTATTGAAGCACATGCCGATGAGATTGCTTGGTTTGTGAACTACATAACCAAAGAGGGGCTCATTTACGTGAAGCGAAATGGTGGTTCAGACCATCAAATTGCCCCTTCAATGCGTGTTAACATTCACACCAAAAAAGGAATCGTAAAAGGGGTTTTCGGTTGGCCGGCAATTCACGTTCGGAATCCTATAACAGAGGAAACTCCAAGCCTAAAAAACATCTTTATCGATACTGGATGCAATTCAAAAGAAGAAGTTGAGGAAAAAGGTATTCACGTTGGTTCAGTTATCACTTTTGAAGATGAGATGACCATGCTCAACAATCGTTACATAGTTGGGCGAGCGCTTGACAATCGAATTGGCGGATTTATGATTGCCGAAGTTGCCCGTCTCCTAAAAGAGAAGAAGAAGAAATTACCGTTTGGTTTATACATCGTAAATGCCGTGCAGGAAGAGATTGGTTTGCGTGGTGCAGAAATGATTTCTAGAAGAATAAAGCCCGATGTAGCCATCATTACGGATGTGTGTCATGACACGCAAACGCCTATGTACGAGAAGAAGACCCAAGGAGATTTGGCTGCGGGAAGCGGCCCTGTTCTTACTTACGGTCCTGCGGTACAG
This sequence comes from uncultured Flavobacteriales bacterium, assembly GCA_937900875.1. Classification (GTDB taxonomy): domain Bacteria; phylum Bacteroidota; class Bacteroidia; order UBA10329; family UBA10329; genus UBA10329. The sequence goes on along the minus strand of CALCGD010000112.1, from coordinate 19,249 downwards.
AACAACTTGCTAGACATGATTGTGAATGTTGCTGAAAAGAAGAAAATTCCTTTTCAGCGAGCTGCTGCTACACGAGCAACAGGAACCGATACAGATGCTTTTGCTTATTCTGGCGAAGGAGTTGCTTCTGCTTTAATCTCGTTGCCTTTAAAGTACATGCACACAACCGTTGAAACCGTGCATACGGATGATGTTGACAACGTAATCAAGTTGATTTACGAAATGCTACTTCAACTTAAAAGCGGGCACGATTTCCGTTACATTAAGTAGCAGTACGTAAAAAGGAATAAGGCTTAAGGAATAAACCTTACGACTTGCAACTTATCCCTTTCCACTTTCTAGTTTACAATTACCTTGCATCCGATGTTGGAATCGGAAACACAGGACAATCATTCTACTGTTGAATCACAGCTATTAGAGCTCAAAGCGCTTCAATCTAAAGGTGATTCCGTTTACCCGAAAGGAATTTTTACATCGCAGCGTTACCATCCTTTTCTTCCTTATAAAAGAGAGGACGACAACCTCTTTTTTACCGCCAGTGTTTTACATATTCTTCAAGGACTAGATGCATTTCTTACTGCGGAAGAAAAACGAATTGTGGATGATGTTCGACTGAGTGCACAACCAACTTTCAAGCTATTTAAGAACAAAGACGGGTTAGACACTTACAATTTCTGGCAAACTTCACCTAGCAGGCATTTTCCAAATGGACTGTTAATGAATCGGTTTAAGCATTTCCAAATTCCGGATGATGTTGATGATACGGCCTTGGTTTACCTTATTGAGAATGCATCCCTTGAACGTGTGAGTTTGCTTAGGGAGAAATTAAAAGAACACGCCAATCTTGCTTACAAACGTGCCTACAATCCACAGGCTGAGTTTAGAGATTACCGATGCTATTCTACCTTTTTTGGTAAGGAAATGTATATCGAATTTGACTTGTGCGTTTTGAGTAACCTGATGCGGGTTATTCTGCCTCATTTTAAGTCAGATTTAAACGAATACGATATTGATACGCTCAAGTTTATTGAGGAGTCGGTAGTCAAGAAGCATCATCTTAGTAAGCCATTTTATTCGGCACCCAACTACCCCACTACTCCATTAATTCTGTACCATTTGGCCAGATTAATTCCTGTATTGCCCGAAGAATACAAGTCATCTATTGAGCCCATTGTAAAAGAAGATATTCTAGTACAGCTGCTATCGGCTCAAGGAATGAACAAGGTAATACTGCAAAATGCAGCGCTCAAACTTGGATTAACCCAAGTTGAACTAGAAGATGCTCAGCCAAGTATGCTTGACGATACAACCTTCTATTTCTTTCATGCAGGAATGATTACAGCCTTTGAGAACCGGTTGGCGCAATCGCTAGCCGATTCAAGGTTTTTCCACCTCCGTTATACAAGTAAGGCCCTAAATAGGGCCTTACACATTGAAAATCTAGTATTAAAAAAAATGCTTCTTAGTTAAGCACATCAATCAGCTTAACGTCAAAAATCAACACCTCATTCGGTCCAATAGCACTTCCTCTTGGTCCTCCTTGAGCACCATAAGCAAGATCGGAAGGAATGAATAATTTGTATTCAGCACCTGGCTTCATTAACTGCAAAGCTTCGGTCCAACCTGGTATTACGCTTCTCACAAAAAACTCAACTGGTTCGTTACGCTCAATAGAGCTATCGAATACTTTCCCAGAAAGCAATTTTCCTGTGTAATGAACACGTACTTGACTGCTCAGTAGTGGCGAAGCTCCTTCTCCTTCCTTCAATACAATGTATTGCAACCCGCTAGCTGTGGCTTTTACACCTGGCTTAGACAAGTTTTCGGCAAGAAAGTCTTGACCCTTCGCAACGTTATTATCGCCTTCTTCCTTCTTCTTTTTGTTGAAAAACTCGGAAATGACAGCCTGGCCATCTTCCTTGCTGAATTTGGCAGTATCGTTCAAATAAGCATCTCTAAATCCAGCAATTAACAACTCTGCGTTAAGCTGTGTGTCTAGCCCTTGTTGCGAAATACCGCCTTTAACATCTAACGCAACATCAGACCCAATAGCAAAGCTAATGGAGTCTTCAAACGTGGCCAATACAACTTCTTTGGTTGTGGTTTTCTCACCACAAGCACTAAACAAAAGGGCAATTACGCCTAATCCTATCCAATTTTTCATATCAATTTATACTTAGTAGTTCTACTTCAAATATTAATGTGGCAAATGGAGGAATGCTCCCTCCTGCTCCGTTTTCTCCGTACGCAAGGTTGTAAGGGATAAAAAGTTCCCACTTATCACCTTCTTTCATCATTGGCAATGCCTCTTGCCAGCCTGCAATTACCCCATTAACTGGAAACGTTGCTGGAGAGTTTCTCTCTACCGAGCTGTCGAATACAGTACCGTCAAGCAACTTACCATGATAATGGGTGGTTACCTGATCTGTAGGGCTTGGAGACTTACCATTTCCTGCATTCATTACACGGTACTGCAAGCCTGAATCGGTAACATTTATCTCGTCTCGCTTTGCATTCTCCTCTAAAAAGGCTGTTCCTTCTTCTAACATTGGACCATGCTTCTCGGACTGAATTTTAGCCATTGCTTGTTGCAATGTTTCGTTAACCTCTGGTACAGAAAGCTTCAATTCATTTTGCGCGAAATGATCTTTCAATGCATCTGTAAATGCAGCATAATCAAACTCTTCAAACCCTGTTTCTTGTAGGTTTTTGGCAATATTTAAACCTAACGCGTAACCTAAACGCTCTTTTTCTGATGTCATTCTCTTCTTTTTAGTTTGAAACCGAACTCAAAGCGGTTCATTCTTAGAGGCTGCAATATTAATTGTTTTAAGAGAATTGGAAAGATGTGTTGCGTTTTATGTTTACAAGAGCCGAATGGACCGAGTTGGTTTTGAATATCTAGTAGGGCTTTGCTGCTAGTCTATTACTCTACCCCACTGTAGAAGCGTATGGAAATACACCCAATAAAAAAGCCCCACCGAAGTGGGGCTTCCTCCTAGTTTGGAGTTGACCGCTTGTGCGCTGGCTCAGCTCAAAAAAATATTTTTGCATCGTCTTTCGTTAAAGCATTGTATGTTTGCATCAGCATTCAGAAAGAATTCATCTTTCAAAACATGATTTTCGGACCGGGGCGTCCCCGATCGGTAAGAGGCCAAACCAAGTGTTTGGCCTTTTATTTTTACGGAAAAACCTTCAATCCATAACGTTTTCCTCCCTTACTGTAAATCTTGGGTGCCAGTGCATCAAATGCAGGATTTGCTCGTTCAGAATTTAGTACATATCTGGCTATTGGGTACGCAATCAGGTCTGCCAATTGCAGCCCATTGATGTTTTCCTGTTTCCCTACAAACCGAATGGTAAGCCCACAATTTCGTAGTCTCTCCGCACTTACGAAATTGGTTCCTCGCGATAGTAAACGCTGAAAATGTTCTTCCAAACGCTTATCCTCACGTTTACCCCGTTTTTCAATGATGATGTTCACTCGTTTCTCGGCTTTTCCTTTCGAATCGAGAAAGAACACCGCCCGTTCTATGATGAATGAAAGGGAAAGCTCGTATACATCATTCGAGAGTTTTCCATATTTCCTGATGTACTGATCCTTTCTTATCCCACTTGCTAGGATGGTATATTCCTGACCAGCAATCAACTGGTTGATACCAGTGTAGAAGGTTTTCTTTACGCCAAGGTCAAAAAGAACCGTGAACTCCTTTTCGCACTTTCGGATATCACGCGAATGGAATATCACCTCTTTCTTTCCCCAAATGGCCGACTTCAGAACATTCATCTCTAGCCGCATGCGTTCGTATGCCGTCTGCTCCATCAGTACACCGCAGAGTAGAAATACAGGGAAATCGGGCGAAATGGTCGTCAGACCATGATCTCCGCTCTCATCCATAAAATTGGTATCTCTAGCTTCAACAAGCAATTCTACCTCTCTAGAAATGCCCCAGTTATTTGCCATGATAATTTCAAATTTCTATGCGCTAGCTATTTAAGAGTACGTGGTACAAACGCGCGCCATCGGGGGGTGCTATTACTGGATTGATGCTGTCTATTCTACTTTCCATGGAATGCTACAATAAATTATTTCAACTGGGGCTCCTAACTAAACTGGTCAGTTGAGCTTTAGTTCAGAATACTTGTACAAACTGGCTTAATAGCTCAATGTCTTTGCTGAAAATTTGATTTCCCAAATGAAGCGAAGCGGAATTCGCGAACTCAATTAAAAATAGATACACTCCGTTCGCAATTAGATAAGTGCTTCATCCGTTATCCTTGGTCATTATCAAAGAAGGTATATTCAGCTGGGCTTTTGAACACACTTGACGGAATTAGACAAACCGTAGGTTCCATTTCTTTCTTAAATAAAATCAACGAATCCCATCAGTCATATAAAAATATTTAACAAGGTTGCATCATCTACATTATCCTCTGTGCCTTGTAATGCATCGAGCCATGCATCTAAATCTTGAGGTGACTTACCTCCCAATTCTTGTTGCAGTCTTTTTCTCCCCATTTTTTTGCCGGTAACTTGTAAGAATTGATCAATAATCCCATCTGAAAATAACAGTACTTGATCGAATTCTTCATATGATATTTCTGCAGTCTTTCCGCGATGCTTTAATAGTCTAGAGCTATCTGTATTGCCCAAACAACATTGAAACGTTTTTATATCAGGCTCAACAAGCTCCCCCTTTTTAAACAACATGGTTTGTTTGGAGTTGGACGCGTAGGACAGTCGCTTCTTGTCTTCATCAAAGTGTGCAATAGTCAGTTCAATAGAAATCATCGATTTCATTCCATCCACATTAGACCTTTCTGCCAGGTCACGAAATCGAGTCAGAACATTTGTCAACATTTCAAAAGGTGTTTTATACTGCTGGTTCTCAATCAGGTTTTCAATTATGGTCATGCAAATACTAGACAGGAATGCCCCCGCAACTCCATGACCCGTAGCGTCTCCAACTAAAACCAGTGTCTTTTTATCGGTAATTTTGCAAAAAGAATAGAAATCTCCTGACACCCTATCATAAGGCCTATATAACACATCCATTCTATCGAAAGAATCATCAACTACATTTTTAGATGGAAGTAAACTGGATTGCATAAGACTGCCATAATTCAATCCGCTATTCAATTCCTTAGTTATCACTTCTAGTTCTTTAGTCCTTTCAGCAACTAAAACCTCGAGGTTTTTATTAAGCTTCTCAAGTTTATCGTCTTGGTTATATGAATGCAATGCCGATTGTACTGTCATCTGAAGGTCTGAGATGCTCCACGGCTTTTGCATGTATCGAAACAGTGCTTGTTGATTAATCAATTCAGTCACATCCGTAAGCTGGGCTTCTCCGGTAAGCATAATGTTCCTGCACTTTGGTATAAGATCAGAAAGCTTCAAAATGAACTCACTGCCCGACATATTGGGCATCTGATGGTCCGTAATAATCAAGGGGATTACGCCTCCTTTAGACACAATCTCATTTACCAATTCCAATCCCTCAAATCCATCATTTGCAGTTTCTATAATGTAATAGTTCGGAAGTACACTCGCTACCTGATGTCTTAGCTCGTGCAAGACATTGGAATCATCTTCTACTAAAATTACATGTCGTTGTGTTTTCATTCATCAAGTAACTTTTGGACAGTCGTTATTAATTCGGTTTCCGTCCAGGGTTTATCCATAATTACAGAAGTGCCATTCGATTTCAAAAAACGTTCACCTTCTTCACCACTTATCTGTCCCGTTAACATCATCGTTCGTATAGCTGGGTGCTTGGCACTTAACTTTCTCAGAAACTCATCACCATTCATACCAGGCATTATCCAGTCACTGATTACAAGAACCGTAACTACGCCAATTTTGGTTAGGTCGTCAATGACCTCAAACGCTTCAAAAGCATCTTGGGCAAATTCAGTGTGATGTTTTTTAGAAAAATGACGTGACAGTTGTATTCTAAGGCTGTTCAGCACTTGTTTATCGTCATCAACGCAAAGTATCGCTGTATTCATTATTTAATTGCTTTAGGTATCTGAATAAGAAAGGTGGTTTTTTCTTGAGAGAGCAGCTCAATTGTCCCTCCTAGATTGCTAATAACATTACGCACCATACTAAGCCCCATCCCAGAGCCCTCTCCAATTGGTTTGGTTGTATAAAATGGCTCAAATATGTTGAGTCTTACTGCCTCTGGAATTGTTGCACCATCATTAGAAAATGTAATTGAAAGTTTATTCTTAATTTCTTTGACCTCAACCCAGATATTTCCTTTTTCACTTCCGATAGCGTAAATCGAATTAGCAATCAGGTTACTCCATATTTTTGATACTTCCGATTCATTCCCAAGAATATTTGAATCATCATCAAGGTCCAAATGGATGTCTATTTTGTGCTTGGTTTGATTGTTAAACAAAATCAAAGTCCTAAGTATACTTTCCTTTATATTGAAAACTGCACCAGTTTTATCATCACTCTCATGCACATATGATTTCAACGCCTTTACCACAGAGGCTGCTTTTTGAGAGGCAAAAATTATAGTACTTAGCGACCTGCGAACCTTTAGTATAGTCAGTAATAAATATATTTGGTTCTCATAATCTGGAAGATTAAAGATAATCTCCAAAGAATCAGCATCATCAGTAGTTATTCCGCATTCAACAAGCTCGCGAGCGTATTTCAAACCATGATTTCCGATTATTTCAGAATTCTCAATAAATGTGCTTAGTTCACGAACTTGCTGTCTTTCCTCTCTACTTGATACCAGTGTACCTTTTTTGCTAAATTTTTCTGAAAGATTGAAAGCACGTAGAATGGTTTCATGATCTGCCTCTTTTAGTTTGGTCTTAAATAGTGAACTCAGAAGCCCGGTTAAATTCTCCGAACTAGCGTAAATTGCACCTAACGGAGTATTCATTTCGTGAGCTACGCCTGCAGAAAGACGACCAAGAATAGCAAGCTTCTCTCCTTCAATAAGTTTCTTTTGTGCCAACGTTAAGTTTTCAGATACTTCTTCATATCGGGATTCTAGTTGCTCATTTAGCTGTGTCAGTGTTTGTCTTGCTTGCTCAAGTTCCGTTTCTCTTTTCTCAATTATGTTTTTCGATTTGGTTATATCAACGGAATAGATGTTGAAGTAATCTCTATTAGGAACCTTAACAATCACAGTAGAGAAAACCTTCTCATTAATCACTATTACTTTTTCTAATGGCGAATCAGATTCATTAGCCTCTTCGATAAGTTCAATATATTGAGGCGGAATTTTTTCATCCGAACCTAAAGCATTTTCCAAAATGGTTTCTTTAGCAGCTTCATTGGCAAATGAAATTTCCCCATTAATTGAACTCCTTATTACAGGGTGAGGGTTCTCTTTTGGAAACCTTGAAATGGATTCAATTTGTTTGTCTTGCTCAATTTGTTTTGTCACGTCAAGACCGTAGCCGATTGCCATTTCCATCTCATCACGTTCATTTAGGATTGGAGACATCCTTCTGAGAATACTTTTTTTCTCCCCCTTTTTAGATGTTGTTTCTTGAACCCATTCTTTTTCGAGTCCCGTATCCTTTACGAAATCGAACATTTCCCTTCTTCTCTTTGCTTCTTCTATTGGAATGTTAAAATGTTTTGCATAATCAAAATCATCTTTTCCAATGATAAAATCTCTTCGCTCCTTGTTTTGAATAGCCGCTTCATTCACGAACATATATTTATGCGCCTTATCAAAAACAGCAATGTCAATTGGTATATTGTTGAGTATCTTCTCGTAAAATTTCTTTGATGCAGCCATTTTCTCCAAAAGGGAAGCTTGTTTTTCAAGCATCTCATTCGCTTCTGTCATTCCCATTTTGTTTGCCTTGAGAAGAAAAACATACTCAGCCATCACGTCATGAACTGGAAAGTCGCCCACTCCAAGACCATATGCTGAAGGGCCATTTTCTACATTGATAATGGGGTTGCAGATTAACATAAAGCAACCACCCGATGTCGCATTCAACTTAGTGCATTTGAATTGCCTACCTGTAGCTAGTTCCTCTATTTGAACAAAGTATTTACTGTCTTCTAGATTTTGTAAGCCGCCCTTACCTTTTGGACGAATAACCTGGAATATTTCGCTGAAATCTACGCCCGATTTCAGGTTATCAACAGCCTTAATCATGCCAGATGAGGCAGAGGTGATATCAAATTTAGAATCTACAAATATTGAAAGTGGTGCTAAGGCTCCTAAGAACTGGCCCGCATCATATTTACCACTTGACGAGAAATCTATCTGGTCCTTGGCCATCGGCTTTGTGTGCTATTTGTTCTACCTGAAGTTCTTTCTTGAATCTTTTACCAAGACCGTTAAGTAGGCCTACAACCATTGGGGCCAGTCCATCTCGCTTTGATTGGTAAATCAATTCCAACGAGTTCTCAGTCTCATTTTCGCAAGTAAACTGCGGAGGACTAAGCTCTGGCATTAGGTTTTTTACCCTAAGATGGAGTAAATCCAAGTTATTCAAGAATTCAGGTAATGTTGACCCAGTAAATTCAAGCATATCTGCATATCCCTCTTCCGCAGTATAAAGTACCCAATGTTCTCCAAAAGCTTCCAATATATCATTAGCTTCAGCACCTAACTGATGACAAGCTGCCCCAACAAGTTTAAATGTCAAGCTATCGGGGTAGTTTTTTAGGCTTACAATTCTCTCATCATCCAGCCCCGCCTCCATTCTTATCCCCTTCCAAGCTTCTTCACCATGGCCTTTAATTACCATGTCTTGAATTGCTTTATTTACCAGTCCATACATCTTAATATTCCTTTAGGTTATGAAACACTATTTATCAGGTAAATTCAAAAGTACTTTGATTTTATTAAATCTGCAATCTGGTAGCGCTTTACGAAAATTCAACTTATCCGATTACCGCATCTAAAACCAGCTTTAATCCAAAGCAAAACAGCACATTTTCCGAATACGTAAGAATCCTTTTCTTAAGCCTTTTAAGGAGCAACGCTTAACCTTATAAAAGGTCCACTTAGCCGATAAATTACCCCAACAAATACTTGTCCCAGCGGCACAGAATCTCTAGCCTCAACAAGCAACTCTACTTCTCTAGAAATTCCCCAGTTATTTGCCATGCTAATTTCAAATTTCTATTCCCTATCTATTTTAGAGCGTGTAGTACAAAGGTGAAAGGCGATTATCACCTCCAACTCACCTGTGCCGACCGTATGGCATTGGTAGAGAACCTCAATCTCAAGGTATCTAAAGGCTACATAGTAAAGGTGCTTAGCGAAGGAGACCGAAAGATTACCAGCCTTTCTCAATTTGTGCTAGACCAATTGGCACATGCCATCGATTATACAGACTGGAACGCGTTTTTACGAGACAACCCTGTGCCTAATGGCAAGTATGAGGCGCTGCTAAAGTCTACAGCCAAAAAGGTGCTGAATGCGTTAGTAGAGCAACGGATATTGGAGCTGCAAAAGATGTAGCGCAGTTTGAAATAAGCTCGTTTTTAGTAGCTAACCAGCAGAAAAATATTCCATTTCAATTGTAATTTGGCAGGCAACTAAACCTTTCACACCATGAAAAAGACCATTTTACCTTTGTTTCTACTTGCTTTTGCAGTAGGCATTAGCTCTTGCCAAAAGTGTGCTGAGTGCGATAATTGCCCACTTGGAATTAGTGGCGAATTCTGTGTGGATGAATTTGACTCTAAAGCGGACTACGACCAAGCAGTTTCGGATGCAGAAGCAGTTGGTTGCGATTGCAAAGAGAAATTAGCGGGTTCGTAAAAGCACCCAAATTCCTAAAAACACAAAGGGCATCAACTTTCGTTGATGCCCTTTAAAAGGAAGTTCCAGTTCCAGGTTTGTAGGTTGCGAGTCTCTTTTCCTGTTAGGCCACTCGCATAGCCCAAAGCATTATTCTACCACCGCCCAGCTTCATTACTGGTCCACCATCTTCGGTGATTTTCTCAATCAATTCAGTCATTAAATTGATTCCTGTTCTTTTTTGAAATCCATCAAGCATGGTTCTAAACTTGTTCATCATGCTTACCGTAGGGATTTCTTCTGCGCTGGTGATGTTTAGTGCGTGACGAACTCTTAAATCGTTCTTGCACTCGTTTACCAACTGGGCATCTCCCCAACCAAATCCTTGCTTCATGATGGCCATTGCAGCTAGAGTTGTTACCGGAAGTAATGATCTTACTCCATCCTCATCTAACTCTTCAAAATCATATATCTCTATCATGTTAGTTACATGAACTCTGAAGGTTGCGTACCATTCCATCTCTTGTTGGTTGAGATTGTCCATGAACGAATTGAAGTTCGGGTATGAAATCTCTGGAGATAGGCTTTTTACAACTTTTAAGTATGACGTTTTCATAGCTTAGGTTTTTTGGTCGGTTGATAACTACGGGTTAGGCTACTTTAAGCAATTGCTGCTTAGCTGGAGCGTAAGTCTCCTTAGCTGATGGAAATGCTTCTGCATGAACATCGGCAGCAAATTGATTAACGGCATCCTTAATAAGGTCGGCTCCGTACATGTAGGTTCTAACGAACTTAGGCTTGAAGTCTGTTGAAAATCCGAGCATATCTTGTAATACAAGTGCTTGTCCGTCAACTTCCAATCCTGCTCCAACACCCACAACTGGGATAGAAACTGCATCTCTTACGGCTGCACCAACGTGCTCAGGAACTGCTTCCAAAACGACTGCAATACATCCTAGTTCTTCAAGCTTCTTCGCCTGCTCAACAATCTCAATTTCATCTTCAATTGTTTTTCCTTGCACCTTAAACCCACCAATCATGTTGTGGTGTGATGGCGTTAGGCCAATGTGTCCGATAGCTGGGATACCTGAGGCAGATAGGTGAGCGTAAAGCTCTTCGTTACCTTCTACACCTTCAATTTTAAGAGCGTTTGCTCCTGCCTTTATAAGTGTTTCAACGTTATCCATTGATTCTTTCAAACCTTTGCGGTTGCTCATGAAAGGCATGGCAGCAATAAGAAATTTGTCTTTAGCCCCTTTTCGTACCGCTCTAGTGTGCATTGCGATAGTTTCAACATCAGAGTTTAGAGTGTCTTCATGTCCGTGCATTACCATAGATGAACAGTCACCAATTAAAATTCCGTTCACATCGGTATCATTAAGGATTTTAGCACTCCAGTAGTCGTAAGAAGTAACAACTACAATTTTCTTTCCCTCTGCTTTTAGTTTTTTGAAGTTTTTTAATACGCTCATGACTTTAGGTTTTAGTGCTTCTTGGTGGTCAGGCCAATTGGCGGGGTTTAATTATTGTTTTGTTTTTGTATCAGTTGTTCCGATTTGTTGATTCAAATTTGCATCTGTTCTAAAGAGTGGGCGTAAAGACTTAATGACGTTTTGAACAGTCAAATAATTGCAATAACTCCTTAATCCCTTTATTTACGGGCATTACAGGAGTTCCAAAAAATAATTTTACTTACCCGAATTAAATTAGATAAACGACTGTAACCTTTCTATCAACAGGCGTTTTCATAGACCAGATCGGTCAATAACAGGGACGAATGGCACATTTGGCCTGTGAAGAAATGGAAAGGAATTGCTGGGTTAGGAATCTATCCTAATTACACGGATTTAGAGTAGATATGCTGCCGGCTGTAGTCAGCAGTATATGGTCGATCGTTCAATTTGTCATCAAACCAGGTGTGAAAACAAATCATTTCAGGAGTTTGAAGAACCCAACCAGTCTCCATATTATCCAAGCTTAATTCATCAATCGCATCTTGCTTGGTCTCTACCGTTTCCCTAAAATCGTAGCTTTTCTTTCTAAGCTCTAACAATACATCTAGTATTAGCTTATCTCGTTTTCTAATAACTACACCTTTTAAACCCTCGCGAATAAACTGCCTGAGGTTTACAAGCAAAGAATCTGCATAATCGAACTTCTCCTGTTCTATAGCCAACATTACACTTAGAAACCGCGACCCGATATTCCATCCTTCTTTATCCTGCCCTATTGACTGGCTATTAATAAGGTATCGATTTACCAATTTAAACTGACCTGTTGCAAATGCAACGCAAGCCAAGAGGTAATTTCTAACGGCAATTCTAAATTCGCTCTGGTCGGCATGCTTACTCTCTACCAATGATTGAAGCGTGGCATTTGCTTCTTCAAATTCGCCAGAGTAGAACTGAGAATAGAATAACAGTTCGGTTATAACCGAGTGGTTCCTAGTATTAGGGCGAAGGTGGGTAAGACTTGTTTCGAATAATAACCCAGCTCCTTCAAAACGGTGAAGCCACAATTCGTTCACGCCCATATTGGCGTTTACGCTAGCCAACCTTACTTTTCTTCTAATTGCAGGATTATTCTCTAGCATTTGAACCAGGTTGTCTAACGACTCTGAAGCGGCCTCCAAGTTGTTCTGCAACTGATTGTATTCAATTAATAAGAAGTAATAGTAGTAGCCAACCGTAGCTGAACTGGTGTTATCAAACTCCTTTTCTAGTTCGTCAATTCTTTCTTTAAGGAATTCGAGTTGAGCCTTTTCAATAGGTACACGACTCAATCCCTTGAAGCCGTATTTCATGGTAACCTCTTCGAAGTACTTTTTGGACAAGTTGGCCGCATCTCTACAAGCAGAATAATTCTCAATCTCTCTATCAAGCTCATAAAACGCCTCATCCGTCCCTTTAAATGCCTTCACGAATTGCCGCTCGATAGATAGCATATCAACCAAATCATCATAGAACTCGTAATGTTTTGCTTGTTGTATGCTGCGGTCAATTACGTGGAATCCAACCTTTCGTTGACCTCTAGCTAAGAGTAATCCGCCTTGCAACTTTCCTTGAATCACATTTGCTCTAGCCTGTGCTTGCTCATCATAGTTCTCTTCGCGCGATAAATTGACATCAAGTAATAACGAAGACAGCATCTTTTCACGAAGTCTAGTGATGATCATTCTTCGGGCATCTTCAGATGGTACCTTCTTCTTTAATAAGGAGACAACCTTTTCATCCTCCTCATATTTTTCTAGAAGATCGTATAGGATAATGGATTTAGGCTTATGGCCTTTTTTCCTGGATTCGAAACAGTTGAGGTAATTACGAAGCGCAGTCCGCTCATTCTTATCCATCATAAAATAGATACTGCGCAGGTGCTCAAGTCCCTTCAAGGCGTATTGTGTCGTTAGTCGATAAAAATCTAATGTATCGATAAACGACCAAACGAAAGAACTGCGACATGCATATAACTATCAAATCACACCAATTAAAAACTAGGACACATGGAATTATTGATCGCTTTACTTATCGCATTTGGAGTTACAACTAGCAAAGAAGAGGCAATGAAAATTGTTGAAGAATCTTCATCAATTGAAAAAGTGCTAGAAGAAAATGGAATTAACCAAGACAAGATTGCAGATTACAAAGATTCAATCATTGGACTAGAAGAAGCAGATTTCTAAAATATTTAATTATTGGATTCTTAATCTGACCACAAATAGGGATTGGTCTCCCAATTTTCGGAAGCTTTTTTAGGTTTTAGCTTCCATAGGTCTAGAGAAAATAGAATTCGGAAAAGGTTTTAGGTTTCCTTTCCAATTCATAAGAATCCGGTTTGTTGGTTAAAGGTGCGCTCCTAGCGCACCTTTTTCTTTTGCATAAAAAAACCGCGAGCAATATGCTCGCGGTCTTGGCTCTGGCTGAGATAATCTCTAAAACGAATCCAACCCCTATTACATTCGCTAAGCCAGGCCAGTAGATGTTAATAATGCTAATCCTTTAGTGTCTGACACCAAAATTGTATTCCTATCAAACTTGATAATCTTATCTCTTTTCAACTCGTTGAGAACACTTGTTACAAACTGTCTTGATGTTCCAGTTAGGTTTGCGATGTCTTGATGAGTGAGAAAGTGCTCTAGTAAAACCTCATCTCCAAATACCCTTCCTACTTTGTCAACCATGTCTTTGATGAATTCTACAACACGAGTACGAGAATCTTTAAATATGATTGATTCCAATCTACTTTCCGTTCTTCTAATTCTTGAACCAATCCTATCAATTAATCGTAGGCTTAATTCTGGATTATCACGCATAACCACTTTTAAATCTGCTACATATACCATGTAAAAAGAACACTCTTCTTTCATAGTAATTGCAAACTCATTTCTTTTCACTTCACCAGCCAATCCCATTTCACCAAACAATTCTCCAGGCTGAATTATCGCTTTAATCACTTCTCTTCCATCATCCGAATAATTTCCAACCTTAATTCTTCCTTCCTTAAGGATGAACAGAACCTCACTTGGGTCTCCTGGATGGTAGACATATGAATTCTTAGGTCTAGTTCTTAGTGTGGTGAAATTTGAAACTTCCTCTAATACCTCCCTAGGGATATTGTCGAATAAATTGAACTGCTCTAAGTGAATATAGTTTGCCTGGATGTCCATTCAGTTATATTACGTTTGCGTGAATCACGTAACAAATATGGCATTTATATTTTTACGGTTATCATCCAAACCGTGGACAAGATGGTGGACAAAGCTGTTTTTAGCTTTAAAAAGCCTCAATAAAATCTTGTAACGAGACCATGTCTTCTACTGCTAACTTCTTCTTAAGTCTGTATCTAGCTTTCTTAATTGACTCAGGAGAAACCCCGAGAATGTTGGCAATCTCTTTGGTGGACAAGGAAAGTTTCATGAGTAGAAAAAGGCGTTGCTCACCTAAAGTTAAATCTGAGAATTGTCGCAACAGCCTTTCTAGCATTCCTTGATGAACACCATTAAACAACGTTTTGAATTCCTCCCAATCATCATCTGTAAGGATCCGAACGGAAGAAAAATCTGCAATTAGTTGCTTATTGTCTTCAGAAGCAGAAGCAAAACTGTCTACAGAGTCCTTTAATCTTGATTCAAGTTGACCTACTAACTCATTCTTTTTTAACAAGTTATCCATATAAAGCGAAAGCTTATTCTGATTAAACTCTAACTGATCAGCTAAATTTTTCAATTCTGATTTTTGCAATTCATCTTCTTTCAAAAGCAACTCTTTCTCTTGCCTATGCTTTCTTTTCTGGTTATCAATAAATAAAACTCCGATAATAATTGCCAAGAATAAGCCTAGTGCTAGTGTCAGCCAACGATTGGTAATTATGGTTCGATCTTGTTGCAACAGCGTTATTTCCTGCTCCTTTTTTTCAGTTTCGAACTTAACCTCCAATTCCTGTACTGCTTCGGTTCTTTCTGCAGTAGCAAGACTGTCTTTTAGCGCATCTAGTTTTAACTGTGTTTCAAATGCCTCTTTGTAGCTATTTTTCTTGGTGTGAAGCTGAATAATATTGCGGTAGGAGTTTTTCACATCTCCCATTTGCCCATTTTCTATTCCTTTATCAAGCGCCAAATTGAAGTATTTGAGTGCTTGACTTATATTTTTCAATCGACTGTGACAATGTCCCATATTATTGAGAATCACGGTCATTTGCGTTAAATCATTGGCTTGAGTTTTAATTTGAGCTGCTTGCTCTAGATATAAAAGAGCCTGATTCCAGTTCTTCAGGCCCATATATCCGAGAGCCAAGTTATTTAGGCTTTCTCCTTGTCCTTTAATGTCATTTATTCTTATTCGAATATCGTAGCCATCCAAGTTACGTTTGATGGATGATTCAAAATCTCCTTTTTTATAGTCCAGCAATCCAAGAAGAGATAAGCCATACGCGATGCTTTTTTCATTTCCAATTCGCTTATTGAACTTAAAGTAGATGGTAATATCCTCTTCCGCTTTTGTTAGGTCATCAGTTAAAAACCGAACTATTCCTCTACCTAAATAACCAATTACGATTTCTGATGAGTCTCCGATTTCCTCCGACAGCGTAAGAGCTTCGTACCATTTAGAAAGGCTTAGATTGAGTTTGCCTTGGTATCTTAGATTTTCGGCCAAGGCTTGAGTTGCGTGCAGCTCTAACACTCTATCAATATCACCAGCAAGTGTGCTTTTAATATGCGTGTCGGCCTGTTTGTATCGCCCCTTATAAGTCATGCTCAAACCTAAATTGAGCTCATGATACTTTTGTATCCATTCTTCAACATTGGCCCAATCAACCAAATTGGAATCAAGTAGCAATGCTTCTGCCTTATATATGCTGTCGTTAGCAAGCAATTGCTCGCAATAGACATTTAATGCCCAAGCGCGTACGTTAATTGATGAGGTAGAGCTATTTACGTACAGGCTTCTTGAAAGCTCCAACGCCTTGTAAGTATCCACGAATTCCACCTCCTTAAGCCTATTCTGCAACTCGCTTAAAGTGGGGCTAAGGTCTTTTTCATAAGGCACTATGGATGCAAATCCTATTTGGTTTGCAACTAAAAACAGCACGATAGATAACAAGGACCTAAGCATAGCGCAAAGCTAAACGTATATGTAGTGATTGAAACAAACCATGAGTACCTAGTCTAAACGTCTAGAATTCTACTCTGAATTTTAGCACTGGAATTATTCCTTGCTGGTACTTATAAATGATTGATTCTGAAGCAGGGTTATACGATCTTTTAGCTTCATTTTTATGGTTGGTCACATTTTGAACATCTAAAGAAACTTCCCACGAAACTTTTTTAAGGTTGTGTTTAAAACGAACTCGAGCGTCTAAACGCAAATAGTCTGCAACACGGTCTTCAAACTGCCTGTTTTCATATCGAATCTCGGTTCCTTCTGCTATAGAAGCTTCAAGGTTTATTGGTGTAATTCGTCTTCCACCGGCATAAAAGAATTTGATATTTATACCAACCACGTGTTTACCCTTTTTTCCAACACGGAAATCTTTACCTGCCGTTAAGCTGGTAATATAGTTGCCATTGTAACGCGTGTTTCTCCAAACCTTATCCGAACCTTGATAAATGGAATTATAAAACGAACCGGTTAATAGCGCGTAATAGTTTTTCGAAAAGCTTTTTTCAATGGTCAATTCAAGTCCAAAATTGGTGCCAATACCATCATTTTGAAGAGCTCTTTTTTCATATGCATCATTGTCATTAATAACCGAATAACTACTGGACTTGGTCCGGACAGGTACACCGTACAAATACTGATAATAAGCTTCTGCGTGTAAACTCAAATCTCGAATAATCTGATAATTGTAGCCTAACACCAAATGAACTGCCCTTGTATTGTCTAAATGTCTATTAATGTATCCTGGATCATCTTGGTCTTGAATAAAATAGAATGCGAGCCCTTCTTGTCTACTGTGCATACCAGATCCAAAGGACAGCTTATGCTTGGGAGCAAATTTCCATTCAACGGCAACTCGTGGTTCTAATGCAAATTTTCCGTTAGCATCAAAATAACTGGCATGGAAACCACCAATAAGCGTTAAATCTGCATTAATCCTGTATTTGTGCTGCGCATAAATCTGATAGAAATTAGCCTCTCCAACGGCATTGTAAAATCCTCCCCAATCTTCTATCCAACGATCCTCCAACTTGAACATTAATCGATTGTAGTTCACACCATATCGTAAATGGTGCTTAGAGTTGAACTTAGTGTTACCCTGAATTGCTAAACGAACCGAACTGTTACTCACATTATACCACCAATAATCCATGAGAGTAAGGCTATCGGTTAATAGACTGTGAAGTAGGTTATTACCTGACCGCGTGTAGGCAACTGTGGTGTGTAGGTAATTACGCTCATTAATAATGTACTTATGAGAAATACCTGCAGCTAAAAAATGATTCCGATAATCTTCCTGCACTCTGCTTTGATCCCAACCGGCAGACCACTTGGTGCTGTCGCGCTCAGCATCATATCCTGCCGTACTCAAACCACCGACAGCAAAAACTGAGAATATTCCGAGTTTCTTGGTCGGGAAATTCAGTTTTAGATTGATGTCCTGAAATCCTGTGTTTAAATCTCCACCTAAATTAGCGCCAACTGCTTTGAACAAACCAAGGGTAGAATACCTGTAATTGACTAAATAAGAAGCTCGTTTTCCTTTTACGAAAGGGCCTTCAGCAGAAGCTTCAACCCCAAGAAATCCGACTTGAACCGTATACTCTCGCTTGCTGTCGTTTCCTGTTCTTAATTTAAGATCGTAAACCCCAGACAATGCATTTCCATATTCAGCGGCAAATGCCCCTGTCGAGAAGTCGCTACCTGCGAGTAGATTATTAGATAGAATAGATACGTTTCCAGCGTACAGTCCATCAATATTGAAGTGATTTGGAATTGGTATTTCAATCCCTTCAAGTCTCCAAAGCAAGCCTTTTGGAGAGTTTCCTCTTATGGAAATCTCATTTGTCACATCATCCGTAAGATTAACTCCAGCAAATGAAAGGGCCATTCGACCAGGGTCGTTCAGACTGGCCGCAAATCGTTCTGATTGTTCGAGCGAAAAGCCACGGGTACTAACCACAGCCATCTCATTATTAGGCGCAGCCTCCTCTTTTTTAGCACTAACAACTACTTCGTCTAGGTTCAGTGGCGATTCTAACATTTCAATCTTAAGCACCACCTCCTTGCCGCTACCAATATCTATTTGAGCAACCGTCCTGGGCTCATATCCAAGGTAATTAACTACGATATCATGCCTCCCTACGGGGATATTTTTGATACTGAATCTACCATCCAAATCGGTAGAAGCCCCCAAAAGTGGGTCGGTATTTAAAACAACCACTGTTGCTCCTATTAATGGAATATGCGAATCTTGGTCTAGAATCTCGCCTCTAACAGTTTGAGTTAAATCTTGAGCGCATGTAGTTTCTAAAGCAAAAAAGCTGATCAGCAACACAAAATATGCTAGTTTGAATCTCACTCTAGTTCAAAAGTCGAACTATCAAAAATACACTACTTACTGAAAGCTCTCTTTTTGAAAACATTAATGCACAAGAAAAAGGGGGCAAAGCCCCCTTTATTCTATCAATATAATGGTCGAATTACTCTACAG
Source organism: uncultured Flavobacteriales bacterium (assembly GCA_937900875.1). Lineage (GTDB taxonomy): Bacteria > Bacteroidota > Bacteroidia > UBA10329 > UBA10329 > UBA10329. Next base: position 353 of record CALCGD010000112.1, on the reverse strand, counting down.
GAGAAACCGGATAGATAATCTGCGTAAGCCATTTACTCGTATCTGGCTCCGACATTGGGTCAGTAACATAAATCTCTCTAACAGCTCCAACCACCTCTAATCCTTGGGCGGCCATGTAATCATCCATTGCATAGTGTGCTGCGCCAGATTGATCGTAAGCACCATAGTAATCTATTTGCAACGCCTTTGAGCCTTTAACTATTCTAAACTCAATATCTTCATTTCCCGCAACCTCTTTGTTTACAGGGATTGCAGCGGCCATTTTGGCTAGGGTATCCGTCCAATTGTAATAGAAACCAGTTGGGTGTCCATTTAATTCAGCACCAACTTCAGCCATGTAGCCCATCATTGCT
>CALCGD010000111.1 GCA_937900875.1 uncultured Flavobacteriales bacterium | reverse complement strand
GATGATGGGAGCTCTTGGAATCTTTCTTTACGTTGGAGCTGAGGTGGCTATTGGCAGTTATTTGGTTAGTTATTTCCTCGACATGAATCTAGTAGAAGCCGTTAAAAACAGCAGCTTCCTTTCGGGTATTTCGTCTTCACTTCTCAATACGGATGACTTATCATCAATTGACGCAAAAGGGATTGTTGGAGCGTTCGTAACGTTTTACTGGGGCGGTGCTATGATCGGCCGTTTTATTGGAGCTTACCTCACAAATGTTTTATCTCCCGGAAAAGTACTTGGAGGTTTTTCACTAGGTGCAATTACTCTAATCGCCATTTCGATGTCTTCGATGGGATTAACAGCGATGATTTCGATTCTGGCTGTTGGCCTATTCAACTCCATCATGTTCCCTACCATTTTCGCTCTTGCTATTGAAGATCTTGGAGAATTGAAACCGCAGGGATCTGGTATTCTTTGCACCGCCATTGCTGGTGGCGCAATTATTCCGCCATTGTATGGGTATTTCACTGATTTGGCTGGTTTCAAAATGGCATTTCTGCTGCTCATTGCATGCTACGGATACATACTTTTCTACGGTGTGGGTACTCACTCAAAGCTGAAGGCCGATGCTTAGATTAATTTCGATTTTCTCAAGAGTTTTAGTTGCGCTAATCGTATTTAATGGGGTTTATTTTCTTGAAGGGTGTGATTCAAAAAAATCAGATTCTCGAAACGCCCATTATGTCAATCCATTCATTGGAACAGGCGGTCATGGACATACGTTTCCAGGAGCTACCAGACCGTTTGGAATGGTGCAATTAAGTCCAGACACAAGACTTGAAGGCTGGGACGGATGCAGCGGTTATCATTACACAGATTCTGTGGTTTATGGCTTCAGTCACACGCATTTAAGCGGTACAGGTGTTGGCGACTATTGCGACATTCTATTGAAACCCTGTATCGGAAATCTTTTCTTAAACAATGGCTACAAAACCTCTCCAGACAGTGGTTACGCTTCCCATTTCGACAAGCAATCTGAGATAGCGGAAGCGGGGTTTTATTCAATGGAATTAGTGGAAGGAATCAAGGTTGAATTGACTTCTACTGAACGTGCTGGTTTCCATCGATATACGTTTGAGAATGCTGATAACGCCCGCGTTATTCTTGACCTCTCGCATCGAGATAAACCACTTGATGTTGTTTTCGAGCAAATTGATGAAAATTCGGTGCGAGGCATGAGGCGTTCGCAAAGTTGGGCCGAAGATCAGCACGTATTCTTTTACATCGAGTTTTCAAAGCCTATTAAAGAAACGAGTAGCACGAATGAAACGTTTAAATTCTTAGAAGATTCAAAGTCGTTTCCCACAAAACATGCCTTTCAATTTGACTTGAAAGATGGAGAAGAATTACTGGTAAAAATTGGCATCTCCTCTGTTGGTATGGAGGGTGCTCAAAAGAACCTAGAGAAAGAAATTCCGGATTGGGATTTTGAAGCTATTCGAAGGGAATCAAAAGATGCTTGGAACACCGAATTAGCCAAAATAAATGTGGAAGGAAATGAAAACGATAAGGTCATTTTCTATTCGGCATTATACCATAGCATGATTGCGCCTAACCTCTTTTCTGATGTGGACGGGCGCTATCGGAAAATGGTTCGAAAAGACTCCGTGCAAAATGACTCAGAAATAGGTCAATTAGACGAAGGTGAAAATCAGTACACCGTTTTTAGTTTATGGGACACGTATCGAGCTACCCATCCACTCTACACAATTATTGACGAGAAGAGAACGAACGAATTCATTCGAACATTTCTTCGGCAATATCAAGACGGAGGCCAGCTTCCGGTTTGGGAGCTTTCGGGCAATTATACGGGCTGCATGATAGGATATCATTCTGTTCCCGTAATCGCTGATGCATACGTGAAGGGAATTGATGATTGGGATGTTGACTTGGCACTAGAAGCCATGCAACATTCGGCAACTGCACAACATCTTGGAATTCCATCATTCATGAATAAAGGATTTATTCCAACGGGAGATGAACCAGAATCGGTGAGCAAAACATTGGAATATGCGTATGATGATTGGTGCATTGCTCAAGTTGCAAATTCTCTCGGTAACGAGGTGGTTTACGAAGAATATATCGGTCGATCTCAGAACTACAAAAACCTCTACAACGCCAAAAACGGGTTTTTGCAAGGGCGAACAAACGGTGGCTGGTATGGCCCGTTTGTACCCGAAGAAGTGAATTTCAATTACACAGAAGCCAACGGATGGCAGTACAGTTTGGCTGTTCCGCAAGATGTTTCTGGCTTGATTGAATTGATGGGCGGAAATGAAAAATTCATCTCGCATTTGGATAAAATGTTCTTGGCAAATTCTGAAACGGAAGGCCGACATCAGGTTGATATTACGGGGTTGATTGGCCAGTACGCTCACGGGAACGAACCGAGCCATCACATGGCTTATTTGTACAATTATGCTGGAGAGCCATGGAAGACGCAAGAGCGTGTTTCAGAAATCTTAGAAACCATGTACCAAAATGCTCCTGATGGCCTTTCAGGAAATGAGGATTGTGGACAGATGTCTGCTTGGTACGTTCTCAGCTCAATGGGTTTCTATCCTGTTTGTCCAGGGTCTGATCAGTATGTGATCGGAACGCCATTGTTCGAAGATGTTAGAATCAATCTTGAGAATGGAAAGCAATTCAAAATCTCTAGAAGTGGAGATGGCAAGTACGTACAATCGGCCACATTAAATGGTTCGGAATTCAACACATCTTTCATTGCACATTCGCAAATTCTAGCTGGTGGAGAATTACACTTCCAAATGGGTACCGATTCCAACAAAACATGGGGAGTTGGTGACGGGAACCAACCTACTAGTTTCATTGAAAATGAAGAGTTTGTGATTGTCCCTTCAATAACAGCTCAATCACGAACGTTCGAGGATTCACTTGTAGTTGAAATGTTTAGTCCGCAAGAAGGGATTGAAGTTTCTTACAATTTAAAAACTGCCAGCGGAACATCAGAAACTAGAGCCTATTCCAAACCTATTGTAATTCATGAATCTACATTAATCTCAGCTGTCTCTTCTTCAAGTCATGGTTTTGAAAGCCGGTCCGTTTCTGCAGATTTCAAGAAGATAAAAGGTGGAAGGTCAATCAAATTGAATTCAGAATATTCCAATCAATATTCTGCTGGCGGAAATAAAGCACTAATCGACCAGATAACTGGCGGAAATGAGTTTAGAACGGGTGATTGGCAGGGCTACAGAGAAGATTTAGAAGCCATTGTAGATTTAGGTTCAATTCAGAGCATAAGCAGCGTTAGTCTCGGTTGTTTACAAGACATTAAGTCGTGGATTTTCTTCCCTAAAAAAGTCGAATATTATTGTTCATCTGATGGCTCAAATTGGACAAGT
>CALCGD010000110.1 GCA_937900875.1 uncultured Flavobacteriales bacterium | reverse complement strand
AGTGGGGCAATGGTGGCTCGTTATACACGTGCTTTGTCGGGTGAGTTAGCGGTAGAGGAATTCCAGAGAAGCTGGATTATCTGAGGGTTCCTTCACAGATGAATCGAGAACCTTGAGTACCGCGAATTGGCATAGGTCCTTTCTTCCCAACAATTTTTATTGATGCGGTAAACACTGACTTGCCCTGTCCAGATGAGCGACCTTGCCCGATTTTTATCCATTTCCCAGATTTAAAAGCTTCATAAGTTATTTTCTTGCCTGCATTTGCGGCTCCAGTATCAACACGTATGCGTGCTGCACTCTTTGTAAATCTGACGCGTTTTGCGTCACACGAGAGAGATTGTGGGAGTGTGGGCGATTCGTTGGATGTGTTGGCTGCAACCAGGTTGAAACACGAAGATTCCGTGAAAGCCGAGGAACCAGCCGAGTTATATGAACTTATTGCGAAACAATATTGCAGGTTGGGCGTCAAGTTGGTTGCGTCAAAACTTGGCGAATTTACCGCACTTTTGTATGGCCATGAACTTATAGGAGTTCCCGCTGGCACTGGAGTGTCGTTTCTCTGAATGAGGAACCCATCTTCATTCGAGGAATTATCAAGCCATGTGACGCGCAGGCTGTTCACGGAAGTTTGCGAAATAGATACCGAAGTGGGTGCGTTAGGGATTTGAACCTGAGGAATTGTTGTTGTGGTTGTTGGCGCCGTGTTTGGAAGAGTTACAAACCAATCGGAGAGATAATCAAACGCACGACTGTCAGCGTTGATGTAGTCTACGTATCCATCTACATAAAACGAGTTTGGTAAACCGGCACAAACTTTATCAAACTCGATACCAATCCATGTTGCCGAGTCTTCAAGATTCGTCCAAGTAGTTGCACCGCATTTTCCAATCCCGCTTCCTGCAGATGTGGACTTCAGCCAAATTGAGGTCGAGTACGAACTTTCGCGGAACGAAATACCGGAAATCTCTATTGATATTTCATCAGTGCCATCGCCGTCGTAATCGAAATATAAACTCGCCCATGACCCTTGGTTGTCATTAAACATGTTTTTCGTCACTGGAGTCTTTAAAAAAATCCAAAAGTTAATTAGGTTATTTTTTGCGACGATGTCGTCAGCCCATTCGGCAGCTGACAAGAAGTCAATGTCATAATATGGATTGATATCAGGATGGTTGTATGAGTCAACGGGGCTAACTAGTGTCCATACTTTTGTGTCAGCAGTTGCCAGACCACTTAAAAACAAAGCTGATAACAAACCTAAAACCAGTCCAATGGCATGTCGCTTTAATCTCATAGAAGGTTATCTTTCTAAACTTTTATTCTATGACCTTAACGCGAACCGAAGACTTCTGTACGACGATAAAAACTCCTGAATTACGTATCGAGTCGCACCCCAATGACGCCGTAAATACGGTGTCACCAAAGCTGTTAAGGGCTCTTGCTAAATACGGTTTTGCCGCACGTTTACCAACAAAAACTTTTACCTTCGAATTAGCGAGCCCAATTGGCCCATCAATGTCAACTAAACATCTTCGCCCATCTTTCTCTAACAACAACTGAAATGTTCGAGAGATAGAAAATTTTGGTATCGCTACAGGTGGATTCGCTGAATTAAATACAGGCAGGCTTGGGGATTGAAAAATTGTCGCAAGCGGCGGTAGCTCAGGTACTTTTGGAATAGATGGCGCAAGTATCGAACCTGGTATTACTGTCGCCGGTAAACCAATACCATACGAATTTAAAAATTGTATGAACGAAGACACATTGGTGAATTTTTGTCGAGAAAGTGTGCATGGTTTAGAACCAAAACTCGTAGCACCAGCGAGTTTGCGGCCAGAAGGAGTGTTCAAAAACAGTGGGCCACCACTGTCGCCAGAGCAAGTGGCAGCCGTTGCGGTTCCGTTTGCGCATAGCAATGTGGCACTAAAAATTTGCATATCAGCTGGCAAACTATTTGAACAAGCACTACGAGACAAAAGTGTCAATGAGGTCTCTAGAGCAACAGAAGATGCAGCACCATCATTAGATGTTTGCCCAAAACCCGAAGCAATAACTGAGGAGAAAGAATCTGAGTAAGCAGTAATCTCATCAGCAGAAGCAATCGGAGAAAACAATCCACCAAAAACATCATCTACTTTAATCAAAGCAATATCCGAACCTGTCCGCCAACCCGAATAACTCGGATGAACAGCAACTCCACGTACTGGCGACGACGCTGCATTCGAACCAGAAAAACCAGCAGTTGTTGAAACCTGAAGCAGACCTGCATATGGGTTAACTTGTCCCAAAGTGTCGTCCCAAACACAGTGGGCAGCAGTAACAACCCAAGTTGCCGCCACGATAGTCCCAGTGCAAAAAGGCGGACGTCCGACACGATGCAAAGCGACTACAACATTATTTGTAGTCACATCTTTGACCCCACCAACTATTGCGCTGGCTTTAGGAATGCAAATAGTGAAAAGAAGCAAAGTCCCAGCCAACACGACGAGGATTAATTGCCTAGTTTTTGCCCTGACCGAGTGTCGCAGTTTGTGTTCTCGCATTTCTCTCGCTTTATGTGACTTGTCCTCAATGATACAAGGTCCTTGTCAACCATTGGTTGGGGTTGGTTGAGGCAATCAGGGAACGACCCGCATACAGGTATAGGGATATTCTCCTGAACTATTTCGCCGGATTTCTTAACCGGCTGTTGCTCCGAGGACAGAGCAAAAGGGCGTTCTGCTTTTGCAAGCGGCGGGTCAGTGATACGCAGGAATGCGGGTAGAC
>CALCGD010000109.1 GCA_937900875.1 uncultured Flavobacteriales bacterium | reverse complement strand
GGTTCCCAACCGGAACTTCCAACGGTTCCGTAGTTGCCATCGTCATCAATGGCGTATTTCACCACCTTGAACTTTCCTTCGAATAGATTTTCATCGTCCTGCGGGACGTCCTTTTTCTTCATGCCAAATAAGTTGGGGCAAACTTACTACCTGCGGAACGGAATTCAATGAGTAGATATCCGTAGTTGATTACGATGCCTTAGAATAATTTCAGGACAATCGATGGCCTGAGATAATCACCTTACTAGAGTGAAGATGCCCGCATATTCTTGCGATTGGTCGTTAAGGTCGGTAATCGTGAATTCGTAGACGTACATGCCATTAGGAACAGGCATTCCGTTCACAGTTCCGTCCCAAGCAAAGTCGATATCATTACTTTCAAAGATCAAACTTCCCCAACGATTGAATATACGCATGTTGTAGTCTGCAATGTCTTCTCCGTAGCCCCTGAAAACATCATTTCGTCCATCTTGATTAGGAGTAAACGCACTTGGAGCATAGAATCGGACATCGGCATAGATGTAAATTGTCCTTACAATCGTATCTACACATCCATAGTTGTTCTCTGAAATGAGCATGATGTCGTGATAACCATGTTCGGAATAGGTAAAATCCGGGTTTTGATCGAATGAAGGAGTAGGATCAAGACTGTCGCCAAAAGTCCAACTCCAAAAGTCCGTGCCGTAACTTTTATCTGTGAAGAAAACTTGCGGATCGAATGTGCTTACTGAGTCTGGACTCCATTCGAAATCAGCATACGGAACTGGGTAAACTTCAATCAAACTATCCAGCAGCAGCATGGCGCTGCAACCGCTGTCGCTAACAGTTGTAAATCGAATGTTATAGTATGAAGGATTAAAGAAATCATCGTTGTGGTAGCAGTGGGTCTCTATGCTGTCATGACCGAATTGAAAGTCTCCGAAATTCCAAGTGCGGCTATCTAGGTCGCCAAATGGAATTGAAGATAAATCGTAGAATTGAACACATAAATCAGGACATCCCGCGGGTTCGGTAGTAACTACATCCACTTCAGGACTGTAATTGACCCAGATTGCTTGATTCGTAGTTCCCGTGCAACCGTGCCCGGAAATGATGTCCAAACTGACGTTGTAATTGCCTCCATTCGGGTAGAAATGACTCCCGTTGATTGCGGTGTCCGCTGGCGAGCCATCGCCATAATCCCAGATCCAGCTGATAATATTCTCTGGAAACGAAACCGTGCTGTGGTTAATGAACGGAGTAGCAACCCCTTCGCAGACATAATCCCAACTGAAATCAGCATCTGGAATATCGTAGATGGATACTAAATGTGACGTAGAATCTGCACATTGGTCGGTGTAGGTCGCAACCAGCATCACATTAAATGTTCCAGCTTGCAAATAAGTATGAGTTGGGCTTTGATTAACTACCGAAGGTGTACCATCTCCAAAGTTCCATGCCCATGAGACCACTGAACCTTGACTGATGTTTGCAGGGGCAGTCGGAAGTCCAAGACAGACGTTGTCAATCGTAAAATCGGCATTTGGAACAGGAAAAACATTGACCACCGATTCTGTTGTGTCAGAGCAGCCGAGCATTTCATTGTAAACTACAAGTTCGACCGTATACTGGCCTGGGCCTGGAAACAAATGCAATGGGCTGTAAGCAGACGAATTCGTGCCATCACTGAAAAACCAAAACCATGATCCTAAGGCTCCGTAGGCAGGATCTGCAGTGGTATTCGTGAACTGCGCCAGCTCATTCTCGCATTGGTCGTCAGAACTGAATGATGCCAGTGGGGCATCGTAAACTGTCACCTGACGATAAGTGGTGTCGTTGCAATTATTTGGACTGATTCCAACCAAACGCACGTTGTAAACTCCAGGTGCGGCATAGTCGTGGGTCGTACTGAATGATGGGTCTGTTGGACTGCCATCGTCAAAATCCCATTCCCAAATGGCATTTCCTACAGATGTGTTCGTAAAGTTTACCGTGTTTCCAAAACAAACATCGCTGGCGATGAAGTTCGTGATAATGGGAGCGTACACGATGATCGTATCGACAAACGTATTGATGCAGCCCAATTGCTCTGTAAATACGGTCAAACTGACAGAGAACGTGTCTGGAAGGGAGTAATAATGCAAACCGTCCCACGAATTGGCCGTGCCGCCATCCCCAAAATTCCAGGAGATGTTTCCAAAATTGTCGTTGGAAGGAGGGAGCGAAGTATTGGTAAAACTGGCAGGATCGCCAAGACAAACGTCTGTTAACGTGAAATCGGCAGTCGGGTAGCCGTAAACATGAACCGTATTCATCACTGAATCAATGCAATTGTCGTTGCTCGTTGCAATGAGCCAAACATCATAGTCGCCCTCTACTGCATATAAATGCGAACTGTTGTACTGATTCACCTGCTGACCATCACCAAAGTTCCATACGAAATTTGTGACCGTGGCTGGAGGCGTAATACTTGTTCCGTTGCTGAAAAATACCGTGCTTCCTAGACAGACATCGTTGTGGAAGTACGCAGGGCTCATATTCTGGTCGTCTATAATCTGTATATCAATCGTATCGAATACCACGCAAGCGCCAGACACAGCCTGATAAACGAATTGAATGTTCTCCGCTCCCTCGAAAATTCCGTCTTCAATTGGCTCTACAGTAATGGTCTGGCATTGAACTCCAGCTGGAAAATTCAGCAATATTGGAAGCGCTGTGTAATCGATTCCGTTGGTTGCCGTTCCGCCATATGATAGATTGAGGTCGTAGGGTAGCGATGGATCGCCTTGCCGGCAAAGCTCAATATCGTAGGTCCTGCATCCTTCTATGGGCTGTAGGTTTCCTACCGTTGCATCGGTGGTTATCGAGTTGTTTGCACCACAATCCATGCTATTCTCTGCAATGAATACACCGCTGTCAAAAATGCAATCTGCCGCATCAGCAACAGCGATTTTAACATGATACGATTGGCAAATAGTTACGTTGGCAGTTGCTGTCATGGGAACGGTAAACCCGTCATACTGAATAGTCGCTCCTCCAGCGTTGTTCACGTAGTATTGCGAGAACGAGCCACTGTTCACAGTTTGAATTCCTACAGGAATTGGGTTTCCAGGGACAAGGGCGATGTTCTGTTGTCCCACAAACCCGGGTCCTGAGATGGATATGACCATGGCATCCGAAAATTCCTGATTCACATATTCAGGGTATTCTTCAGAAGCAAAAATGTAACTGAAAGTGATCTGGCTACAAGTTGGAACGATGTCAAATTCGAGGATGCAAGCATCATATGTAGTTTCGTTGGCAACGCCTTCAACTTCAGGATCTCCAGCAGCTCCGTTGCAAGCGCTTGCACCTGGGTCGTTGTTGTTCATAGCTGCATTTGCTACTGTTCCGGAAGTCAGTAAAACCCCAGTAGCCATGTTCAGATTGGTGCCACCTCCGTTAAAGTATGCGCTCGCTCCTGTCGGGCAATTGAGAACGATATTGCTTACAGCAATTCCATCGCCAACAATGATGTCGGTCAAATCTTGTGCGGTGTAAGTCGGGTCAACAATTAGTTGAGCGCTCGCTAGAAGCGTAGAAAAACTTAGGGCGAATGCGAAAATCAGTCGTATCACGAGTTTATCTTAAAACTTGTACTCGTCCAGTGTACCTGTGATATAGACCAGTAATATCTACTACTTCTACAACATACACGAAGGTCTCATTCTCAACCAAGCGCTCGTTGTTTCTCACGTCAGCGCCCCAACCTTCATTGATATCTTCTGAGAAATAAATCTCATCTCCCCAGCGATTATATATCCACATTTTAAACTCGACTATGCCAACGCCCTTGACATAGAATCGATCATTAACGAAATCGTTATTGGGCGTAAACGCATTGGGAATGTAAATGGTGAACGCAGGACTAACTGAAATGTAGCCGAACGAGGTATCCGAACATTCATATTCGTTGTAGACTATCTGCGTAACGGTATAGCTGCCTACTTGCAAATAAGTATATGTTGGATTTTGATATCCTGAGGTGTTGATGGTCTGGTTATCTCCAAATTCCCAAGCCCAATAATCAGCGCCAATCGACTGATCATCGAATTTGATCCTTGGGAAGAGTATTGTCGTCTGGCTCGGGTTGTAATCGAAGCGGGAAACAGGAGTTGGATAAACATTCACGTAGTCGTCTTTTGTAATCGTGGTCGTACATTCTTGGTCAGAAGTGACCGTGAGCGTGACGTCATAAAGAGTCGAATTCTGCGCGCTAGGGTTTTCGAAGCAGTGACCTTCGTTTTGCTGAGTTGAAATGGAACCATCTCCAAAGTTCCAGATCCAACTTTGGTTATATCCACTCGAAATACCAGATAGTTCTTGAAAGTCGACACAAAGAGGAGAACAGCCTTCGGTAGGTTCCCCAATGAAGTTCACAATCGGATTTGGATTTACAACTACTGGTTGCAAAATCACATTGCTGCAACCCTCGCTTGTGGTTATCATGTGAGCAACATTCATGATACCTGCATTCGGATAAATGTGTTGAACTGATGCGCCATAGTCAATAGCACTTCCATCACCATAATCCCATTCATAATTTACGATCGAGGACGGAGATGCTACGCTTGACGTGCTTGTCAAAGATGATGTGGCGTTATGACAAACAGGTTCCGATATAAAGGACGCTTCCGGCAATGGATAAACTGTAACCTCTTGTTCTATAAATGCCGAACAACCGTAAATAGTGGTTACTGTTAGACGCACAGTATAGTCTCCTGGTGCTGGATATGCGTGATTGACAGCCTGATTCAGGTTAGGAGAACTACCGTCTCCAAATTCCCATTTCCAACTGGATATTTCGCCCGAGGAAGTACTTATCAGCGGAGTAGGTTCTCCGAAACAAACATTCTCAAATGAAAAATTTGGGATGGGTGTAGAATATACACGAACAGAATCGACCAAGGTGTCTGAACAGGCGAGGTCAGGTGAAAATGTAATGAGCGTGATGTCGAATACTCCATCGCTACCATATGTATGCTGAGGTTCCCAAGTGGAAGTGTTTGGAGCGGTGCCATCTCCAAAATCCCACTCCCAGTTCTGAATCTGACTGCCCAAAGGAGGAAGTGTACTGGTATTAGTAAATGAAACCGGTTCTCCGAAACAGACATTCTCAAAATCAAAATTTGATTGTGGAGACGGACTGACAGTCACTGAGTGAGTGATGGAATCAGTGCAACCGTTTTGCGTAGTGACGGTCAGTTCGACATTATATGTCCCAGGCGCTATATAATCGTGGGTGGCGGACAAGGTGTGAATGTCAGGCGTATTGTCTCCAAAGTTCCAACTGGCGTTCGTAACGTTGCCAATTGAGGTGTTTACAAGATTGACTGTGGTTCCAAAACATACATCTGTGAAACTGAAATCGGGTGTCGGTAGCGGAGCGACTACAACAGGGTTAGTGACACTATTACTGCACATTCCATTCTGAGAATAAGCAGTGAAGGTGGCATTGTAAGTGTTTGGCGCAGAGTATGTATGAACTGTGCTCCAGTTGGTGTTGTCAATGGCCGAACCATCTCCAAAATCCCATGTCCACGATCCAATTGTAGGTGGGAAAAGAGTCGTGTTGATGAATTGTGTTGAATTCTGATCACAGACCTGAGGCGCAGTAAAACTTGTATTCGGAATCGGATTGACATCGACAGTGGCAGAATACGTGGCATAACAGCCGTTATCAGTAGTTGCTGTCAGACTCACATTGTAAAGACCACTTTGGGCGTATGAATGCGTTGGATTCTGTACGTTGGATAGAGTGCCATCCCCAAAATTCCAATCCCACGAAACTAGGCTTCCAACATTGGTGGACGTAAGGTCTGTAAATGGAATCACATCGCCCGGACAAGGTGGCGGAAAATTGAAATCCGTATTCACTGCTGTAGCGTTGATTACAGCATTCAAGGTCACTTGGCAACCAGTTACAGCTGTTAGAGTGCACGAATATTGAACGCCATTCAATGGATTCTGAACCGTGATCTCACGCGTAGTCTGACCAGTGCTCCATTGATAATCAAAGCCAATAGGAGCGGTAAGCACTGCCGAACTGCTATTCGATGGGCAATAATCGACCGATATTTCCAACGGGCTACATTCCGCCACGATGTACGCATAACCGAAGTGTCCGCAAAGACCGCAGTCTCCAGTGGAAAACTCGATGGTAATATTCTGTCCGATGAAAGCAGAAAGGTCAATTCCAACTGGTGTCCATGCACGATAACGAACTGAGCCACATGATCGGAAGCCAGTAATATTGGCAGCCGCAGTTACTTGATAGAACCCACATTGAGGTGAAATGAGTTGGCCAGCGGCATTCAACACACGAATCTCAAATCGTGGTTGATCGGCAACGCTATGTCCCGGATCCTCCAAAACAACCGCATACTGGTAGATGAAAAGGGCATTCTGCTGAGTAACGTTATAGGTGTATGACAGTCGCTCGGCTTGACAACCCACGTTGCTGTTTCCTAAACGTGCCGAAAACGCGTACCCAGGCGCAACAACCGTTATGTCATCGCACGCAATCGGGTCAGTGGCTGCACCTGACATGATCGTATGTCTACCATTCACAATTCCCGTATTTGGCGTATTGATGCCGCAGCAACTTCCTGTCCTGCCGACCCAATTCGCGAATGTCCCCGAATTGAAATCCGCGTTATCACAGCCTTGCTGTGCCATTACATCGCGTTGGGAACACCAAGCGAGTGCGAAAATAAAGAGCCAAGAAACTGCAGATTTAACTTGCATCCTGTTTGGTCGGGTATTCAAATATCTGAACTTATCACTCAACTTCGAATTATTTCCGAAATACGGACGAAACTGTGCTCAGCTATCATGTAACGTTAATTGCGCTCGATGGATGCTTCTTGAGCATTTACTGAACTTCGGAATATTCTGCGCGAAAACAAAGGCAAAAAAAATCCCCATCGAGTTCGATGAGGATTTTTCTATTTTTTCAGAGCCGATTGGCTTATTTCATTCTCTTTTCCTTGATGCGAGCTTTCTTACCAGTAAGGTCTCTTAGGTAGAAAATTCGTGCTCTACGAACAACACCGTGCTTGTTAACCGTAATTGAAGTAAGGTTAGGATTGCTCATTGAGAAGATACGTTCCACGCCAACTCCACCAGAAATTTTTCTGATAGTGAATGTTTCTGTAGCTCCAGAACCGCTTTTCTGAATAATTACGCCTTGAAAACGCTGTGGACGCGCCTTTTCGCCTTCTCGAACAAGGTATTCAACGGTTACCGTATCACCAGCCGAAAATTTCGGACATTCTAGTGTTTTGCTGTAAGTATCTCTAACGTGATTTAGTATTGCGTCCATGCTTTCAATAATATCTGTCCCAAATTTGGGAGCGCAAATGTAAGTAATTAGTTTCTAGTTGCAAGCCTCTTGTTTTAATAAAAATCAAGTGATTTATGAAGGGTGAGCTGTTGAAAGATTCGTGCTTAGGTGGTTTATTCTCAGTGGGCATGGGTTTTAGTCCTTTAAATAACCGGGCCGTCTTTCTTCAGTGCGCTTTAAAGCTTGCTCATTTCGCCAGTCGTCAACTTTCTTGTCGTTGCCTGAAAGAAGAATATCTGGAACTTTCCATCCTTTATATTCAGCAGGTCGCGTGTAAACAGGTGGAGCAAGCATTCCGTCCTGATGACTATCAAACAATGCAGATGTTTCGTCAGAAATAACCCCTGGAATGAGGCGGATGATGGCATCGCAAACCACAGCTGCGGCCAGTTCACCACCTGTAAGAACATAATCACCAATGGAAATTTCCTTGGTGATGAGATGCTCTCGAACGCGCTCATCAATCCCCTTATAATGTCCACAAAGGATAATCATATTGCCTTTGGAAGACAGGTAATTGGCCATCGGTTGGTCAAACTGCTCTCCATCGGGTGTCATAAAGATTACTTCGTCATAATCGCGTTGTGCTTTGAGTGCGGAAATGCAACGGTCTATTGGTTCGATGGTCATGACCATGCCAGCACCGCCACCAAATTGGTAATCATCTACTTTTTTGTGCTTATCAAGCGTGTATTGGCGTAAGTCGTGAAACTCAATTTCCACCAAGCTTTTATCCTGAGCACGTTTGAGAATGCTGTGGCTGAACGGCCCCGAAAGCAGTTCGGGATGTATGGTGATGATGTCGAAGCGCATTGGATGCAAAACTAATGGATAGCTTCAATTTAACGTAGTAAACTAATCCTCTTCTTCCTTCTTTCGGGGAGAAAGCTTATGCATCAACCATCCAAATCCGAATAACAAATGAAATGTAATTAGTCCTAGTACAATTTGAGTTGAAATGCTCATTAGGTAAGAGTTTGATTTTGCTTGTCAAACTTCCAATATGGTTGTGGAAATAATGTGTCTGATGTCACTAATGGTGGTTTCTAAGATCAAAGAAAAACTGTGTTTGGTTCGAGACTGTGGTGTGATAACTTTGCGTGAAACTTTAGCGCATGAGCGACATCAGACACAATTGGACGAAGGAGGAGATTTTAGAGATCTATAATCGTCCGTTGATTGATTTGATTTATGAGGCCGCCAAAGTGCACCGCGAGCACAACGACCCGAAGGAGGTGCAGGTGAGTACGCTGCTTTCGATAAAGACGGGCGGTTGCCCTGAGGATTGTTCGTATTGCCCACAGGCGGCCCGCTACCACACTGATATTGAGAAGAATGACCTGATGACTGTGGAGCAGGTGAGAAGTGCTGCGCAGGATGCGAAGGACCGTGGTTCTTCGCGGTTGTGCATGGGAGCGGCTTGGCGGAATGTGAAGGACAATGATGAGTTCGACCAGGTGTTGGACATGGTGAAAACCGTGTACGACATGGATATGGAGGTGTGCTGCACGCTGGGGATGGTTACGGAGAACCAGGCAAAACGCTTGGCGGCTGCTGGTTTGTACGCGTACAACCACAACATCGACAGTTCGGAAGAGTATTACAAAGAAGTTATTTCTACCCGTGGATACGGAGATAGATTGGAGACGTTGAGCAACGTTCGCAAAGCGAAATTGACGGTTTGTTCGGGCGGAATTATCGGCATGGGCGAAAGCGCGGAAGACCGCTGCGGCATGCTTTTGACACTTTCGTGCTTAAATCCGCATCCTGAAAGTGTGCCGATTAACGGACTTGTTCCTGTTGCTGGAACTCCGATGGGTGAGCAAGAGATTGTTTCTATCTGGGATATGGTTCGGATGATTGCTGTAACGCGCATTGTACTGCCAGACACTACGGTTCGTTTGTCTGCCGGAAGAACACAGATGACGGATGAAGGTCAGGCTCTGTGCTTCTTGGCTGGTGCTGGTTCCATTTTCGCTGGCGATAAACTGCTCACAACGCCAAATCCTGAGTTTAATAAAGACATGGCGCTGTTCAGTGCTTTGGGTCTTACACCTAAAGCTCCATACAAGAAAGGTGACAAGCCACAGATTGATGAAGCGGCTTACAAGGCACGTCCAGAGAACGCAGAGAAGATCAAGTGGTCTCGCCCTGGGCATACGATTGAAAAGAACGTAGCGGCCTCTAAAAAGGCGAAAACCCCGAACGCATAAACCGTGGGGCAGTTGGACGGACTGGTTGCGGCCAAACTCGCACAACGCAAGGAGCA
>CALCGD010000108.1 GCA_937900875.1 uncultured Flavobacteriales bacterium | reverse complement strand
AGAACAAAAGCAAGGGACCGAAACCAAACGATGCGAACTAGTACAATTCTGGCAGCCGTTTTTGTTTCAGCATTGTGCTTAGCGGGATGCAAAGAGGTACTTTTTCAAGAAAGTCAGCCTATTCCTAACAAAACTTGGGAACAGGAAAACACTATTTCGTTCGATATTTTAGTTGAGGATACTATGTCTGGTTACGACTTTTATATTGACCTCAGAAATGAGGGCTCTTATGCTTATGCAAACATTTACATGTTTGTGACTACCACGTTTCCTTCTGGTGAAACTGCCAGAGATACAGTGGAGTGTTTTTTGGCCGATAAGAGCGGAAGGTGGTTGGGAAATGGTCTAGGAGATATATTGGACAATCACATTCTGTTTAAGGAAAATGTAAGGTTTCCGAATAGAGGAACATACAGTTTTGAGTTTGAACAAGGAATGAGAACAGAAGCACTTTCGTCTATCTTGGACGTAGGAATTTCGCTAGAAGAGCATAAAAAGAGGTAGTGGCACAAAAGAAAAATACACCGATTAAGCGGAAATACGTTTTGTTTTTCTGGTTGGCAGCTATTGTGGGGCCTAGCATAATTGCTTTGCATCTATTTTGCATCTCAGTAGGCGTATGGGGTCCACTTCCAACGTTTGATGAGTTGGAAAACCCGCGTAGCAATCAAGCATCAGAAGTTTATTCTGCTGATCAAAAAGTACTTGGTACCTATTTTGTTCAGAACAGGTCAAACATCAATTATCAGGACCTATCTCCCTTTCTGATTGACGCACTTGTATCGACAGAAGACGAACGGTATTACTGGCACAGCGGTGTAGATCTAATCGGATTGGGCCGTGCCATATTCTTTTTGGGGAAAAGGGGCGGAGGAAGTACCGTTACTCAGCAGCTAGCAAAAAATCTTTTTAGAACAAGAGAAGGAGATAAACGCTTACGAGGTGGGTCGTTGGTGCAAAAGCCCGCAGAATGGATTATTGCTACCCGACTCGAACGGAGATATACCAAGGAAGAAATAATTGCTCTGTACCTCAACACGGTAGATTTTGTGCATGGCGCTGTGGGAATTAAATCTGCCGCAAAGGTTTACTTCAATACATCTCCAGATTCGCTGAACATTCAGCAGGCTGCCACGTTCGTAGGCATGCTTAAAAACCCTTCTCAATATAACCCTAGAAGCCATCCAGACCGAGCCTTGTTTCATCGAAATAGAGCACTCGGCCAAATGCGCAACAATGGAAAGATAACAGAACCTGAAGCAGACTCTCTGCTGGCCCTGCCAATGGAAATTGACTACCAAACCACCGACCACAATCAAGGCTTGGCAACGTATTTCCGCGAACAT
This sequence comes from uncultured Flavobacteriales bacterium, assembly GCA_937900875.1. GTDB lineage: Bacteria > Bacteroidota > Bacteroidia > UBA10329 > UBA10329 > UBA10329. The sequence continues at coordinate 1,906 of CALCGD010000108.1, read as the reverse complement.
TTAAGGAATGAATTGACTCAATGGTGCGCTACGCACAAGAAACCAGATGGCTCTAACTATGATTTGTATAGAGATGGTCTGAGGGTTTACACAACCATTGACTCTCGGCTTCAAATACATGCTGAAGAAGCAGTATCTGAGCACATAAAAGAACACCAAGCTAAGTTTTGGAAAGACCAAGATCGTAATTCGGACGCACCATTTCGGGGAGTGACAGATGCGGAAATTGAAGGTATAATGCTTCAATCAATGCGGAGGTCTACACGGTACAATGCAAGACTTGATCATCGGCAAGATATTCGAGAACGATACCGTGGTTACTTTGAATACAAAAGCCAACGAGATGAGATTGAATCTGAGATGGCAGGTTTGTACAAGCAGTTTGAGCGAGCCGAACGGATGGAGAAGGAAGATGATCAAGAATCCATAAAGAAAAAGCTAGAAAAGCTACGGTCCAAAAACAAGAAGTTGCAACCAGATTTAGATAGAACGTGGGATTATTATCAAGAAATATGGAAACCGTTTGACGATTCATTAAGAGTTGAATTTCAACAGCCAGTAGAGATGTCCATTTTTGCTTGGGAAGGAGAAATCGACACTACGCTTACCCCAATGGATTCTATTCGCTACTACAAACACTTTCTTCAAACAGGCGTCATGTCTATGGATCCAAAAACAGGCTTCGTAAAAGCATGGGTTGGAGGCATTAACTACAAGCATTTCAAGTACGATAACGTAAAGCAAGGAAGCAGACAAGTCGGCTCTACCTTCAAGCCCTTTGTATACGCCTTGGCCATACAGGAAGGCTGGTCTCCGTGCGAAAAGGTCCTCAACATTCCTGTTACTTTCGAAAAAGATCGGTGGGGATTACCACAGAATTGGACACCGCATAATTCGGATAATAAGTTTGAAGGCGAAGAACTCTCGTTAAAAAAGGCACTAGCAAACTCGGTGAATACCGTCACAGCATTTGTTATGAAAAAGTTTGGTCCTCAAGCGGTTATAGAGTTGGTGCGAAAAATGGGAATCACTGCACCCATAGACCCATACCCAGCCATCTGTTTAGGAACCCCTAGTCTTTCAGTTTATGAGATGACTGCAGCACATTGCACATTTACCAACCACGGAGTTTATACAGAACCTGTTATTGTAACTAGAATTGAAGACAAAAGCGGAAATGTTTTGGAAGAATTTGTTCCGAGAACTCATGAAGTAATGAGTGAACAAACGGCCTACACAATGATGAACTTGTTAGAAGGGGTTGTGAAGTATGGCTCGGGTGTTCGACTTAAATATCGCTACAAGCTAGAACCTCCAATGGCAGGTAAGACCGGTACTACTCAGAATCAATCTGACGGATGGTTTATTGGTCATACGCCTGATTTGGTAACAGGAGTGTGGGTTGGATGTGAAGACCGAGCAGCACATTTTAGAACAATTGTTGAAGGGCAAGGAGCAGCAATGGCACTGCCAATTTGGGCGCTCTACATGCAAAAGGTTTATGCCGATAAAAGAATTACTATTTCTACAGGACCTTTTGATAAACCTGAAGGAAAGCTAACAGTTGAGCTTGATTGTGATAAGTTTGACAAAATGAACCGCAACAAACAAGATGGTTTTAGCGATGCAGATTTTGAATTTTAATCGATGAATAAAGTTGTTAGTGGGCCGCAAGCGGCATTAGAAGGACTAGAAAACGGAATGACCCTCATGTTGGGTGGGTTTGGCCTTTGTGGTATTCCAGAAAACAGTATTGCTGAACTGGTTCGAAAAGAGGTAAAAGACCTCACGTGCATTTCAAATAATGCTGGTGTAGACGATTTTGGATTGGGTCTGTTGTTGCAAAAACGGCAGATTCGGAAAATGATTTCTTCTTACGTAGGTGAGAACGACTTATTTGAAAGAC
>CALCGD010000107.1 GCA_937900875.1 uncultured Flavobacteriales bacterium | reverse complement strand
GACTAGATGCTATAACCACTCAGCAAGACATTGGAGTTGGGTTAGATTACCGACTCTTTCCGTTCAAAAACGAAAACACGACACTTCTCTATTTCCCAGTTGGCGTACACTACAACTATAAATGGTCAAAGCGCAGTCAAAAATCGGCCGTATTCTATAAGGTTGGGTTTGGGGTAAATACACTCCTAGGAAAAGGCTTTTCTCTAAGTTTGGACGCTAACCTTGCTGTTGGGCAAACACTTTCATCTAAGGTGATAAGTGCAGAATCAGGCAGCTTTGGGTCTACCAGTGCTCTCAATTATTACTTCATCCCCGTATTTCGAATATCTTACAGCCTGTGAGCAACAACATTTCTAAGAAGAAGCATTTCATTCCTATCATCCCTTCGCTCAGGAAATACCTGAAAATAGAAGGTCGCGAGATGAAATTTGGGTTGGTGTATGAAGATTTGTTGGAACATCAGCTTGCTACTCCCCTGTTGGATAAAAAAGGACAAGACACGCTTTGGGAAACCGTGTTTTACGAACCAAATCGTACTGAGAAACTTTACAAATCCCTTACCTATATATATGTGCTGCTCAAAAATGAAGGTGACTTCAGTTCGCTTGAGCATTTAGGCGTAGACAGAATCGATTATTGCTCTTTCGGTAATTCTAACCCGTTCCGCATCCGAATAATCAACAAGTTCAACGACAATTACGATTACTTCTATATTAAAACGGCCGATGCTTCGCGTGTTTATGGGTTAGAACTAGAACACCTTCTATCGCCTAACCGCATTAGCTATTATGTTGATGGTGGTACCCTGATTGAAGAACACATTGCAGGTATACCCGGAGATATGTTCATTAACACCATGATGGGAACCAAGCAAACCAATAAGGTGCGATTGGCTAAAGAGTTTGTGAAGTTTAATGAACGGTGTTTTGTGCGGCTTTTGGGAGATATGCGTAGCTATAATTATGTGCTAGATATTACTCCGGATTTTGATGATGTACAGTATCGCGTTCGAGCTATAGATTTTGATCAACAATGCTATGAAGGCCGTAAAAACTTGTATCTGCCCCAGTATTTTAAGGAGAACTTTCCGTTAGTCGAACTCGGAATGGAGCTCATTAATGATAAGACGGTAAAGCAATACCAGGCAGAAGAACGCTCGCTAATTGCCAGAAGATTGATTGCCTCTCGCTATCGTGTGAAGGATTTGATAGATTGCATGGAAGAGGATAATATTTCCACGGAAGAAAAGGTAATTCAGCTGCGCGAAGATTTAGCGAAACATCATTCGAATGAATTTTTCTTGGAATGCAAGAATATGGGAGAAATCCTAAAGCTTCAGCTGAAATGTACGCTGGCTAAGCATATTCGAAAAGTGAGGAACATCTAATTACAGCGTAATCCACCAAATTAATTTCAGGACAACTGCCCGGTTTTTAACCGATAGCGTTTGGTCATAATTATCTGTGTAAACCAAGTACAAGTCTGACATTGGTTTGAAACGCCACTGGAAGCGCGCATTGATGTTGAAATTATCTTGCTGTGTATTGTATTGGAAAAAGGTGGTGAAGAAAATGCTTCTGGTAAAGGAGAACTCAAACTTCGGTCCTATTAAGTGTAAGCTTCCTCTTCGACCATTTGGCAACCAAATCTGATTTTGATCATACGCAACCGATAGTATTGCAAAGGGTTGAGCTCGAAATCCTACCGTAATGCTAGACGAAAACTTGGTTCCCGAATAATACGACCCATAATTGGCAGAAGCCTCTGTGGTTAATCGCTTTCGAACATCTGTCTTATAAAACAAATAGCCATCGCGATAATTGTAGCCTCCTTTTGAAATGACCGTTTGATCGGTAAACGTTACATCCGTATCGAAAAACAGCTTGGTAAAATACTCGTTATAGCCACCTTCTAGGTAAGAAGTGTTCTTGAACTTTACCTTATAGCCCAAATAAATTCGCCTATCTGTTTCTAAAAACTTCTTATCAAAGAAGCCATCATAATAAATGGTTGGACCGTGCCAGTTAACTACATCTCCATTTTTAGGATAAAACTTATAGTCGAAATTTGGTTCCAAACGCCAATATGTCTTGCGTTCTATTTCTCCTGTTTCTGGATTAAACTGCGATAATCGAGGCACAAAACCCACTTCAGCATTGTAATTCTTATCCACGAATTCATGATTCCAATGTGCAGTAACATTAGCAGAGCGATACATGAGCCAAGTTGCATTAGCGCCCACAAAAGCCTTATCTCCAGGAGAAAAAGTATGATGGTAGAACGCTTTTCCTCCCCATTTACCATCAGCCGAGGCGAGGTCGAAATCCAATCCTAATAATCGGTTATAATCATCCCACTGCGGATTGAATTTATCGAAGGCTTGTTTATTAACGAATATCATCCCAATATTGGAACGCTTAAAAACTCTTCGCTGAACAGCTGCCACCACAAAATTTTGAGAACGAGAGCCTTGCGGCACTCCGCCTTCGGTTTGCATACTCATTACACCTATACGCCAATTCTGATTCACCTTTCCGCTTAATCGGAAACCGCCTAAAATGGGCACAACTTGTCCGCTCTCCAACCCTATTCTTCTGCTAAAGAATGGCCTTATTTTGCTAAAGCCGAAACGAGCAAATAAGTCATTGTTCTCGATAAAAAACTGACGCTGTTCAGGAAAGAAAAGACTGAAGCGTGAGAGATTGGTTACCTGCCTGTCTACCTCCACTTGTGAAAAATCTGGACGGATGGTTAAGTCGAGATTCAAAGATGATGTAATCGCCACCTTGGCATCTAAACCTAAGTTCCAAGGGACTCTTGTTTTCTTCTCCACTTCATAATCGTGGTTTACACCCACAATTCCGTACGGGATGAGCGAAACATTGGCGCCAGCCTTCTTTGGTGGCGCATCCCAAATAAGTTTGCCTGTGTATGCTAAATTGGAAACATTCTGACCACGCTGTACCCAACTCCAGGTACTGCTTTCGTTTTGTTTAAGATCGTTCCGAGCGAAATTGATGCCCCATTCAGAAATGTCTGATCTATACCTAATTGATTTGAATGGGATCTTCATCTCTACAATCCACCTTCCGTTTTCAATCTTCACCTCACTAAACCAACGATTATCCCAAGCAGTTGTAACTCCAAATCCACCTCCATTTTCAAGTGTTCCTTCACGTTGTACGCCCAACGGATTAACCGCAAAACTGAATCCATTGGCTCCATCGTCAAACGGATCGATGAAAATTCCGAACGCATCGCTTACTGGAAACGAAAAATCGCGTTTAAGCGACTGAATTACGTGCTTGCCTTCAATAGGATCGTGGCAAATTGCTCCTACATAAAGGTTATCATCATCATAGGTAAGCATGACCTCCGTACCTGTCAGTGCAAGGGAACTATCGAATGGAAAAGTCTGCTGAAAATCCTTAGCTACATCAGCTTCAAGCCAATCGGCTTCGTTCAATTCGCCATCTAAAGTGATAGTGCCTTGGGCCTTTTTTATACGCATCATTCGCACATCTTGCCCAAACAGGAAAAACGGTGATACTAATAGAAGGAAAACGGTGAACCGTTTCATACGCTTTTAGCCTCGCAGTTGCGCACCAACTTCTTTCTCAAAACGCTGCTGTAATCGGTTCATGGTTTTGTCAATCGTCTTATCATTCAAGGTCGATTTCTCATCCTGAAGGATAAAACTCAAAGCGTATGAACGCTTGCCTTCTGGAACTCCTTTTCCTTCATATACATCAAACAAATCGACCTCCTTAAGTAGGTTTCGTTCTGTCTGATAAGCCAACTGCTCTAGCTGTGCATACTTCACGGTTTTATCCACAAAAAGAGCTAAATCTCTTCGCACCGAAGGATATTTAGGTAGTTCAGTCACTTCAAACTCATTCAACGCTGACTGCTTTAAAACCAGGCTCCAATCGAAATCTGCGTAAAAAACCTCTTGTTCAATATCAAAGGCTTCCAACAAGTTTGAGTTAACACTCCCAAAATTTGCGAGAAGCTTACCCTCTTTGGTTCGGAACTCCATACCATAAGCGTATGCTTTTGTCCCCTCCACATCATGCAGAGATGCCTCAATTCCCAATCGATTTAGGATGGATTTTACTGCACCATGAATGTGATGGAAAGTGGCATTGGCGTGGGTAGCGTTCCAACGTTCTTTCTGCAATCTTCCTGTCATGAAAAGCGCAAGCGACCTGTATTCATTGTAGGGCCAATCATTCTTTACATTCTGATCATAAAGATTCCCAAACTCGTAGAATTTGCAGTTTAAGCTTTGATGACGAATGTTGCGCGACAAACTCTCCAATCCGCCAAAAAGTAATGACTGACGCATAGCGTTCAAATCTGCACTTAAAGGGTTCAGAATATTGACTTTCATATCGGCATGCTCTGGAAAATGCTTGTCCATATATGCCCCTTTAGTTAATGAGTTATTCATAATCTCATTAAAACCTTGGGCTGTTAAAGCGTCTGAAATTAGGTTCCTTAATTGCTCAGGACTTTTCTTGTCTGATGCTATAAGCGGCACACGCAGCTGGCCGCTACCGATGATACGGTCGTAGCCATATACGCGTAGAATCTCCTCGATAACATCAGCCTCTCTTGTCACGTCATTCTTAAATGATGGCACAGAAAGTTTCAGCCCTTCATCATTTTTCTTCTCTACATAAATCCCCAAATCATCCAGAATAGATAGCACTGTTTCCTTCGGAATATCCTGTCCAATCAAGCGATTGATGTTGGCAAACTTCACCTCCACCTTTTGGTGTGGAATTGGATTGGGGTAGATGTCAGTAATAACAGACAGCTTCCCTCCTGCTAGTTCTTGAATGAGCAGTGCTGCACGTTTGGCGGCTAGGACAACCGTTTCTGGGTCTATGCCACGCTCAAATCGGAAAGAAGCATCGGTGTTTAAACCGTGCCGTTTGGCCGATTTACGGATGGAAACTGGATTGAAGTAGGCACTTTCCAAGAACACGTTTTTCGTTCCTGCTGTCACCCCTGAGGTCAATCCACCAAACACACCTGCTATGCACATGCCATCTGTAGCATTGCAAATCATCAAGTCGTTCTCGTTCAAATCTCTTTCTACCTCATCAAGTGTGGTGAATTTCTCTCCAGATTTAGCAGACCGAACTACAACCTTTTGGTCTTTAATCTTATCAGCATCAAACGCATGTAATGGCTGCCCCATTTCGTGCAATACGAAATTGGTGATGTCTACCACATTATTGATAGGACGTGCACCAATGGCCTTCAATCGATTCTGTAACCAAGCTGGCGATGTTTTTACTTCAATTCCTTGGATGTAAAGCCCTACATAGCGCGGAGCGGCTTCGGTATCTTGAACATCGATGGTAATTGGATTTTCCTTCAAATCTGCAGAATAACCCATCACATCTGGCCATTCCAACTTCAAGTTTTCGTGTCCACCCTTTATTTCTCGAATTACGGCTCGTAAATCTCTTGCAACCCCAATATGGCTCATGGCATCAGCTCTATTCGGAGTTAAGCCAATTTCTATTGTAAAATCATTCTCAATCTTGAAATACTCAGACGCTAGAGTGCCCACTTTTACATCCGCAGGAAGTACCATGATACCAGCATGACCTTGGCCTAGGCCAATTTCATCTTCGGCACAAATCATCCCTTCAGAAATTTGTCCTCTAATCTTCGATTTCTTAATCTCAAATGGCTCTCCTTCTGACGGGTAAAGTTTTGCTCCTACAACAGCCACAATCACTTTCTGCCCAGCCTCTACATTCGGTGCACCGCATACAATCTCTAGTGACTCGCTTGTTCCAATGTTCACCTTGGTACAGTTCAAACGATCTGCATCCGGATGCTTTTCCTTGCTCAAAACTTCGCCAATCACCAATCCTTCTAAGCCACCCTCGATAGATGTAAACGGAATGACTTTCTCCACTTCCAATCCACATCCTGTAAGGAGCTCGGCCGCTTCGTTTACGTCAATGTCAACTTTCAGGTATTCTTTAAGCCAATTGTAAGAAATATTCATGTGTGCGTATTTGAGGCGCGAATTTAAGGTTTGTAGATGGGACTAAGTCGTGACTATTAATCGAGATTTTACACTAAAACAGGAAGTTAGAATATACCTTTGCGCCAATGGCCGAAATTGGAACCGACATTCAGAAAGCAGCTAGTCTTCTAAGACGTGGAAAATTGGTAGCCATCCCAACCGAAACGGTTTATGGGTTGGCCGGAAACGCATTCAATGAAGAAGCTGTTCTCAGCATTTTTGAAACCAAAAATCGTCCGCAGTTCGACCCGCTTATTGTTCATAGTTCTGGCATTCAATGGGTAAAACAACACGTGAATGAAATTCCAGTGTTGGCAGGAATACTGATGGATGAATTTTGGCCTGGTCCAATGACCTTGGTACTCCCTAAGAAGGAAATTGTTCCTGATTTGGTCACTTCAGGTTTAGATAGTGTTGCGGTGAGGGTTCCTTCACATCCAATGACCCAAGAATTGCTGCTGATGCTGGACTTCCCATTGGCGGCACCAAGCGCGAATCCGTTTGGGTATGTTAGTCCAACCACGGCCCAACATGTAAATGACCAACTTGGCGATAAAATCGATTACATTTTAGACGGAGGGTCTACTACTGTAGGGTTAGAAAGCACCATTATTGGGTTTGAAGAAGGCAAGCCCATTGTTTATCGCCTAGGAGGTTTAAGTATTGATGTGATTGAAGAGTCAATCGGTCCAGTTGAGATTGCGTTAAACCAATCCTCAGACCCCAAGGCTCCTGGAATGCTAAAAAGCCATTATGCCCCAGGAAAACCATTGTATTTTGGAAACCCTGGTGAATTGATAAGTGATTTTGATGGTAAGAGGATTGGCTTTTTGGGCTTTATGACAAGATTGGAATTCTTACCTAACGACCGTCAGTTAATACTATCTCCACATGGCGATTTGCATGAGGCAGCAGTTAATCTTTTTGCATTTATGCGTGAGTTTGAAAAATTCCCTGTTGATATTATTCTAGCTGAGCAACTGCCTGAGATTGGTTTGGGTCGTGCTATTAATGACCGCCTGCGGAGAGCTGCAGTAAACAGCTAAGAAACGCGAGCCCAATTCGGGCGATTCTTCATTTCTTGAATCAAATAATGTTTGGTTAAAGCGTTTTCGCGCTTCTCCAATTTGGGATCATCACTCAAAAGGTCGATTGCCGCATTTCTGGCGGCAGCCAATATCTGACCATCCTTACTTAGGTTAGAAATCTTGAAAATTGGCTGACCGCTTTGCTGTGTTCCTTGCATATCTCCTGGTCCCCGAAGACGCATATCCACCTCAGCAATTTCGAAACCATCGTTAGTACGCACCATAGTTTCCATACGCGTTCTAGCCTCTTGTCCAAGAGCATAACCAGTCATCAGAATACAATAACTCTGCTCTGCTCCTCTCCCAACTCTTCCACGCAACTGGTGAAGCTGTGAAAGACCAAATCGCTCGGCACTTTCTATCACCATCACGGATGCGTTTGGCACATCTACACCCACTTCTATAACTGTTGTAGAGACCAAAATCTGCGTTTTACCATCTTTAAAACGCTGCATTTCGTAATCCTTGTCCTGCGACTTCATCTTGCCATTCAAAACGCCAATTTGATATTTGGGCTGAGGAAATTCACGAACAATTGATTCATAACCATCAGTCAGGTCTTTATAGTCCATATTCTCGCTCTCATCAATGAGCGGATAAACGGTATAAATCTGTCTTCCGTTAGCAATCTCCGCACGCATAAAGTCGAATATTTTTTGGCGAGAAGAATCAAATCTGTGAAGTGTTTTAATTGGTTTTCTACCGGGCGGGAGTTCGTCAATTACAGATGTATCGAGATCGCCATAGACCGTCATAGCCAAGGTTCTTGGAATGGGCGTTGCGGTCATAATAAGCATATGCGGCACCTCATTATCTGCGCCTTTTAACCACAATTTGGCTCGTTGCTCAACCCCAAAACGGTGTTGCTCATCTACAATTACAAGTCCGAGGCGTTTGAATTGAACCACTGGCTCTATGAGTGCGTGTGTGCCAATTAGAATATGGATTTCTCCTGATTGAAGTTGTTGATGTAGAATTTTTCGTTCAGCAGTTTTTGTTGAACCAGTAAGCAGCGCAATATGCAGGTTCAACTTTTTCAGGAACGCAGAAATCGTTTTGAAATGCTGTTCTGCCAAAATCTCGGTAGGCGCCATCAGCGCGGCTTGATAGCCATTGTCAACCGCCAATAGCATAGACATGAGCGCAACAATCGTTTTGCCGCTTCCAACATCTCCTTGCACTAATCGGCTCATCTGTTTTCCTGAACCTAAATCGTGGCGTATTTCGCGAATAACTCGTTTTTGTGCTCCCGTCAGCTCAAAGGGCAAACACTCACTATAAAAGCGGTTGACCATTTCACCAACCTCGGCAAAAACAGCCCCTCTAAACTTATTCTGATTAATGAGTTTCAGCTTTAAAAGACGAAGTTGGATGAAGAACAACTCATCAAACTTGAGGCGGAAAAGTGCCTTTTTCAGCGTTTCAGAGTCTTTTGGAAAGTGCACGTTTACAAACGCCTCTTCTCGCGAAATAAGATGATTTTTGGTTCGGAAGTCAGGCCCATACAATTCTGCAATATGTCCTTGACCTTTTACTTGCGAAACCAACGTGTTCATTAACCGACCGATGGCTTTGGTGTCAATGTTTTTAGCCTTCGCTTTCTCCGTAGAAGGATAGACGGGTTGCAGGGCGGTACCCACCTTCTTCTGCTGAGATTCTACGGTTTCCAGCTCAGGATGAACCATGTTGAATTTTCCCTTGAAGTTGCTTGGCTTACCAAAAACTACATAGTCAATTCCTTGTTTCAGATTGGGTTGCACCCACTTAATTCCTTTGAACCAAACGAGTTCAACAACACCCGTTCCATCGGAAAACTCAGCAACTAGACGCATTCCTCTACCTTGACCAATAAGTCTTACAGAATTGATTTTACCGCGTAATTGAATGTCCGTTTCATCGCTAGAAATGCTGTTAATCTGATGGAACTGAGTTTTATCTACATACCGAAACGGAAAATGTTGAAGTAGGTCTCCGTAGGCCTTAATGTGAAACTCAGCACGAAGCAGCTTCGCACGTTCTGGTCCAACCCCAGCCAGCGTCTCTATCGGATTTTCGAGAAATGGTTTCACGGCTTAAAAGTAAGTCCAATGGGCAAGAGGGCGAAAAAGGGATTCTATAAAATTACTACGGCCCCACTTTCGTGGAGCCGTAGCCAAACCAAATGAAAAATCACTATCAGAACCTTTGTTCCAAAAGCTTATACCGAAAGTAACTGGTTGGGTTACGCGCAAATCCCAATAAGTGCCAAATTCTCTTAATGCATGAATGAATGCTACCAGTTTTTATCGAAAAATCCGTCTGTAACCACCAGCGTTGAGCCGTCATCGGCATACAAGGTGAGTTCAAAATTGGCCGTAACTCTTTTGGCCGTCTTGTCCAAACTAGTAATGGTAACCGTGCCTGGGTCGTCAGCCGAACTACGGAATGTTTTGTCCCATTCGTTATTGCCGTAAAAAACGGCATCGTAAGCAAGCTGAATTGGGGCCAGTGCGGTATCGTTAAATGAAAATTGTATTTCCAATTCTCCGTAAGGGTTGTTGCTTAATTGGGATGTAGCCAAGGCTGTTCCCCGAATACGGATTCGGTCATTTCCCGTATTCTCGGTATAATCGAATTGGATGAGTTCGTTGCCAGGAATGAAGTCCTTTCCGTTAATCTTACAACGGTACTTGGCATCTTCAAATTTTTCTACGCATCCAGAAAGCCCGTAGGTGCTGGCCAATAGGAGTAGTGCTAAAATGTTTTTCATGATTTGTGTGTGAGTTTACACAGCAAATCAAATCAGCAAAACGAATGATCCTATACGTTGATCTACTTAAATTGAGTACGAACCCAAAAGAAGGACAGGGTTTTCCATCAACTTCTTGAAGTACTGTAGGAACTTAGCACCAGAAGCCCCATCAACCACCCGATGATCGCAAGACAGTGTCACCTTCATCACATTTCCTGGAACAATCTGACCGTTTTTAACCACTGGAATCTCTTCAATACCACCAACAGCCATTATGCAGCTATCAGGTGTGTTAATAATAGCTGTGAATTCGTCTATTCCGAACATCCCGAGATTGGAAATGGTGAATGTGTTTCCTTCCCAATCTGCTGGCTGAAGCTTTTTATCGTTGGCCCTAAGAACGAAGTCTTTCACTTCGCCAGAAATTTCTCCAAGTCGTTTGGTATCTGCAAAGCGAACCACTGGAACTAATAAGCCATCTGGTACTGCTACCGCAACCCCAACATGAACGTGCTGGTTATAGCGGATATGATCTCCCATCCAACCAGCATTTACTTGAGGATGTTCTTTCAGCGCTACCGCGCAAGCTTTAATAACTAAATCGTTGAATGATATTTTGACTTTAGATACGCTGTTAATACTATCTCGAGCATCCATCATTGCATCCATATCAATCTTCATGGTAAGATAGAAGTGCGGAGCGCTGAACTTGCTTTCAGCCAATCTGCGCGCGATGGTCTTCCGCATTTGCGATACCTCCACGTCTTGGAAACTCTCAACCGCGTTTGCAGCAGAAGGACCCATGCTTTGGTAAGCTTCGATGTCTCTTTTCACAATTCTTCCTCCATCTCCAGAACCAGGCACTCGACCAATGTCAATTCCTTTATCTGAAGCTAGTTTTTTAGCTAATGGCGAAGCAATTACTCTACCGTTAGAGTTTGGTTGGGGAGCCGCAACTGGCTTAACAGAAACTACTGGAGCCGATTTTGTTTCTGGTTTGGCTTCTGCCTTTTCCGCTTTAATCGGCTCTACAGGTTTCTTTTCTTCTTTAGATTCTATTTGCTTTGGAGCAGCGTCAGCTTTCAGAATCTCACTAATGTCTTCTCCTTTTTCGCCAATAATGGCAAGGATGGCATCTACCACGGCACCTTTTCCCTTCTGGACCCCAATATGAAGAAGAACGCCATCGTAAAACGATTCAAACTCCATGGTGGCTTTGTCCGATTCTATCTCAGCAAGTAAATCGCCAGACGAAACTTCATCTCCTACTTTCTTATGCCATTCAGCCACCACTCCTTCCGTCATGGTATCGCTCAACTTGGGCATTTTAACTACTTCTGCCATAACTCTTGGTTATTCTGTAATGAATGGATAATCTGCTTGCGTGTAAACGTCTTCGTAAAGATCTGCCCCAACTGGAAATGGTGATGCTTCACTGAATTTCACGCATTCTTCCACCTCTTCTTTTACTCGTGCGTTTATCGCTTCTAACTCTTCGTCAGACGCATATTTGTTTTTGATGATTACTTCCAAAACCTGCTGAATTGGATCTTGCTTCTTGTAATTCTCAACCTCCTCCTTGGTTCTGTACTTTGCTGGATCAGACATAGAATGTCCTTTATAACGATAGGTCTTCATTTCTAGCAATGTTGGGCCATCCCCTTTTCTAGCACGCTTAGCTGCTTTGTCTACCGCGGCAAAAACGTCTTCAAAGCTCATTCCATCAACTGCTTCGCTCGGCATTTCATATGCATGACCGAGCTTGTACAAATCGCTAACGTTGGATGTTCTTTCCACGGAAGTTCCCATGGCGTAGTTGTTATTCTCAATAATGAAAATAACGGGGAGTTTCCATGTCATTGCCATGTTGAGCGCTTCGTGAAACGCACCTTGGCGAACTGCTCCATCGCCCATGTAAGTGAGCGTTACTTTCTTGTCTCCACGATACTTATCTGCAAATGCAATTCCGGCTCCTAAAGGAATCTGGCCACCTACAATTCCGTGACCTCCAAAAAAGTTTTTCTCCTTCGAAAACATATGCATTGAGCCACCTTTTCCCTTAACAATTCCAGTCTTCTTCCCGTAGAGCTCCGCCATAATTTCCTTTGCAGGAACGCCAAGCGCAATTGGATGAACATGATCGCGATAAGCGGTAATGAATTTATCTCCTTCTTCAGTTGCCTCTACGCTACCAGCCAATACGGCTTCTTGCCCAATGTATAAATGGCAGAATCCGCGGATTTTCTGCTGAATATAAAGCTGACCTGTCTTCTCCTCAAACTTCCTCCACAGAAGCATCTCTTCGTACCATTTCAGGTATGTTTCCTTTCCAAATTTCTTCTTAGCCATTGCAATGATTTGGTGCAAAATTAGAAGCCCGAAATTAACCACGATTGCGTTAGCGGACTATTCCGAAAATTAACACGAAATTCTTCAGAAGGTTTTTTAGTCTCCCTTGAGGTACTCGGCTTCGAAACCGAACGGAAGCAATGCAGAAGCATCTTCAAAAATCCAAACTTCTTCTCCTTGTCCGCCCATAATTAAGCGAATTGGCCTCTTCTGTTTATTCTGGTATTCGGCAATGACCTGACGACAATTTCCGCATGGGGAAAGTGGGTCTTTATGTAGGAGTTTCTTAGAACGAGCTGTAACCGCAATAGCCTCTACCACCTCATTTGGGTTAGTTGTTGATGCCGAAAAAAGCGCAACACGCTCGGCACATAAACCAGACGGATAAGCAACATTTTCTTGGTTAGACCCTATTATGATTTCGCCCTTTTCTAGGCGAAGTGCCGCGCCAACGTTAAACTGCGAATAAGGCGCATACGCACGTTCAGATGCTTTTTCAGCTCGCGTTAGCAACTCCGCATCAGCTTTAGAAAGTTCATTTTTCTTGAGGGATAGTCCCTTAACGGTAATTGAAAATTCAGCCATAATTCCTGTGATGGTGGGAGTTGAAAGTACGAACTTACTTCTGAATAAGCACGGTTGCGTAGGCGGCTATTCCTTCCTGACGGCCTACGAAACCAATTTTCTCAGAGGTGGTTGCTTTAATAGATACTGCGTCTTCATCAACCTTCATTATCTTGGCTAAAATTGCTCGCATATCTTCAATATGCGGATTGACTTTTGGCTTTTCTAAGGCCACGGTGCTGTCAATATTCCCGATGGAATACCCTTTTTCTTCTAGCAACTTTACTACATCGCGAAGCAAAATCTTGCTATCAATTCCTTTGTAATCTGTGGAAGTATCTGGGAAATGAAAACCTATATCTCGGAGGTTGGCTGCACCTAAAAGCGCATCACAAATAACATGAATGAGTACATCTGCATCTGAATGACCAATTGCGCCTAACTCAGATGGAATGAGCTTACCTCCTAACCAAAGTTCTTCGTCCTTGGCAAGTTGGTGTACATCATAGCCGAATCCGACTCTGATTTGCATCAATCAGGCGCGTCATTTTTCTCATCGTTCTGCTTCTTGAAAGCTTCGAAATCGAAAGTGAGAGTGAACCTAAGCGTGTTTTCAAGTGGGTGTCGCTGCTGGGTTGGAATCAAGTAGGCAAAATCAAGCCCAAATACGTTGTATCTAATTCCCGCTCCAACTGTGAAAAACTGTCTGTTTCCTTTAGAATAATGCTCGTGGAAATATCCTGCTCTAATAGCAAACAACTTGTTGTACCAATACTCCAAACCAACAGCAATATTAATCTCTCTCAACTCCTCTGCGCTTCCTCCAGGTGCATCAGCAAACGAAGTAAACATACCGTTCGGAACGGATCTGTTTGGGTCTTTACCTGCAATGATTTCTCCGTAGCCTGGATTAGGGATTGTTTCCTGACCATACTCTTCATTCCGAATCGTTGCCTGACCTTCATCTGGATTGAGGTAATTTTCCACTCCATAATCTGGATTTGGAACCTCACCGAGTGTTATACTATTGCCTGAGTATTCATCTGTAATCGTAGACCCGGTGGCTCGACCAGGAATAGTTTGTCTGTCATCTTCTAAGAACTGCTGATTATCAACCAAAAACTCTCGTTCATCAACAAAATTTGCAACATTATCAATGACAGGAGGTGTAGGCACCATCAATTTATTTATATCAAAAAAGGCTGCTATTGAGTTTCTATCATCAATAAAATACTTGAAGCCAACCCCAAAACGGAAATTAATTGGAATAAAATCTTCTTCGTTTGTTTGTGTATAAGACATTTTCGAACCAATGTTCGAGATGTTCAAACCAGCGGAAATCACCGTTTTTTTGTCCGCTATTTCCACCTTCAGCGTTTGGTAGTAGAATGAAATGTCTGCTGCAAAAGCTTGGCCTGGTTTCGTGTCTGCTCCACCAACATTCAAGCCTCCAGTTAAATTAGAGTAAATGTATCTGAGGGCGATACCGCCAGAAAATTCTTCAGACAATTTTCGTGCATAGCTAAGGTCTAAAGCAAACTCATTTGGGTTAAAATTTCCAATGGTTTGTCCTGTATTGTCTGTGAAGGTGATATCGCCCAATGAGAAATACCGAAGCGAACCAGAAAGCGTTTGAAGCCCCTTCTTACCAATTTTACCGTAACCAGAAATATAGGCTAGGTTGATGTCTGGCACCAAGGCGCGTAACCAAGGCGTGTACGAAACCGCAATTCCCATTTTGTTTGGAGCGAAGGCCATCTTCGCTGGATTCCAGTGAATGGAAGCACCGTCAGGATCTGTAGCAGCACCTACATCACCCATCGCGCCAGCCCTCGCATCAGGCGCTATCATAAGAAATGGCACCGCAGTGGTGATTGTATTTAGTTGTATGGTTCCTTCATCCCCATCGCTGGTTTGAATAGTTTGACCAATTGCTTGATTGAAAATCAAAGCAAATACCAATAGAATGGTTGAAATATTTCGGAAACTGAACATCCTTTTATTTTTTCGGGCTGCAAATATAGCCATGTTATGTGTTTTCAATTTAGTTGAGTATAACCAGCCTTTCTATCTTCTCTGCCTTCTGCCCGTCTGGTGTGGTAATCTTTATGTTATACATATAAACACCCTTTCCTATTTTCTGACCGTAATCGTCTAATCCGTTCCATTCAATTGGTTCATTTCTAAACCCATGAGATAGCACGGTCTCATTAATGGTTTTAACCAGCTTACCTGATACCGTAAATACCTGAACCTGCACATCTAAACTATTGCAAGGCTGATTGTGTTCAAACATAAATGAAGTTCTGGTTGTGAACGGATTTGGGTAATTAAGCACGTGTTCGAGGGCCAATTGGGCCGACTCAGCAACAACAAATTCTGTGTATGCCTCTGAACTATTATTGTAA
>CALCGD010000106.1 GCA_937900875.1 uncultured Flavobacteriales bacterium | reverse complement strand
TAAATTATTTAGCGTACAGAAAGGTGAAAGAAAAAAGGTCTCAACCTTCTTTTGACAGCTCTTCTTGCAAGAATTTCAAATCCGCAGAAAGTCCAGCGTCATTCGGATACAACTCCAACCCTCTTTTAAGGCCGTCTATGGCGTCTTGTTTCCTGCTCAACTTAACATACAACCTTGCGATTAAAGAATGGTAAGCAGGTGAAGAAACACCTAGTTTTTCTCCTTCCAAAAGCGATTCTATGGCTTGGTCATACCAACCAGAATTGAATAGACAAATAGCCAACAAGTAATGATGGTCGGAGTTTTTCGAACCATTTTTCATAGCTCGTTTAAAATGCGGTATGGCTTCACTATAATTCTTGAAACTCATATGGTATTTGCCTAGCTGCACAAATGGAGCCGACAAATGATTGTACCGTTTAGCCGATAGCTTAAAAACTGCCAATGCTTTTTCTGGCTGACCGAATTCCATGTATGCTCCTCCCAAATCCATGTACACGTTAAAAAGCCTATCCGTTAGCTCCATTGTGTGCTCGTAATAGTGCAATATTTCCTTCTGCTTTGCAGGCTTTTTCGAGTCTGGGAGTTGGTAATACGCCCTATGCAAAAACAGTGCATAGTTGTAATTGGCTCTCACGCATTTGGTCAATTTCGGCAGATCGCTAGTAAGCAAGGTTTTGTTATCCTTCCAAACTTTATTCCGTTGTAAACTGTACCCGAAAAGCGGCACCAAAAGCAACAAAATCGTAGCGTTAGCTAAATTCTTTTTTATGCGCATTTCGTACACCGATATTAAGGCAATACATAGCCCAAGAGAAGGAACGAAAATGAATCGTTCGGCAAAGATATCTGGCGCTGTTGCCACTAAATGCAAATACACGGTAAGTGTGAGTAGAAAGAAGCCTAACCCAAACCCAAAAGGTTTCCGCTTGTACAATCCATAGAGGGTGGCGGCAAGGCAAGCCAAAAGAGCAAGCAGCGCTACCCAAACTATTGCCTGATTCCAACTTACCACAGCAAACTGGTTGAAACTGTAATCGTGCAAAAGCGGATACGGCATTACAAACCTGTACGCGAAATAGCCTGTTAAATAGACGGCAGTTGCCAGTTTGTCGGCTGGGCTTGCATCCACCAATGGATTTCCTACGAATCCGTCCTCTAGAAAAAGTCCTTTTTCGAATAAATCTTGATCGTTTGACTGAAAAAAGTCATCGGAATAAACATACCCGCGAATGGACATCAACACAAAAACGAACACAATGGCGGGCACACTTTTGACGGCAATCGTTCTTAATTTTTCGTCCTTCAATAAATACCAAGACATAAAAAAGGCAACTCCGCAAAGCGTAACCGCACTTTCTTTTGAAAGAAAGGCCAATACCATAAAAGCCGCGCTAAGCAGGAAATACAATATGGGTTTAAAAAAAAGAGCCTTCCGATAAAGAAGCAAACTTGAAAGACCGAAAATGAGTGCTAGAACCTCGTCTCTTGATTTGATGTTTGCAACCACCTCTGTATGTAACGGATGAACCACAAACAAGAGTGTAATCAGCAAATTTCGGACGCCTCCGTCTGGAAACAGCGCATTCAAAAAGAGGAGAATAAGGATGCAAAGAATGCCGTAATACAGAATACTAACCTTGTGCCCTGCTTTAGAATCCATACCGAAAAACTCAACATCTGTTGCGAATGAAAGAAGGGCAATTGGCCGATAACCGTACCGATTAGCTGTTTCGTCTGATTTGATGTTCTCGAATAGCTCTGGGATATTGGACAATCCTTTTTTAACTCGGTTGTTTTCGGTTAAAACAATGGCATCGTCCCAAGCATATTCATGGCTAGCTGTGTTTGAATATTGCAAGATTGCAACCAGAAAAACCAGCAGCAATTGAACCTTTATGTTCTTTAAAAAAGTCATTAAAACCTGCTGATTGGCTGCAATTAATCAGCCACAGAAACGCGTTCCTCAAGTTTAAACAAATTGGGGTACAACTTGCCTATTTGAACCAGTACTTCTGGCATATCTCGCACAATTACCTTTCTGCCTTTTTCAGCCAACGCCACTGCCAAACGCAATTGCTGAGATTCTGTTATTTGAGACGTGCCTTTTTTATAAGCTACTCCGTTAAACACAATTTCCGCTTCTGGAGAGTTCGCATTCAGCATTTCTTGAAGCTGAAACTCAAAGTGCTCATCATTCACCAAATCGGTTGCCATACTAAGGCGTAATGGGTATTCCATTTGATTACCGAATTTTCCGAGTGCTCTGTTATCCCTAGGAAAACATGGTCCGCCAAAACCAAATCCGTAGCCTAGGTACTTAGGCCCTATTCTGGAATCAGCTCCAATTGCGGCCAAAATTTTATCTGGGTTTGCTCCGCTTTTTGTAGCTAAATCTCCAATTGAATTGGCAAAAGAAATCTTAGTGGTGAGAAAACAATTTGTTGCCAATTTGGTAATCTCAGAGCTCAAAGGGTCCATTCTACAGTACACAGGCTTATTCTTAACCATCCGTTGGTAAATCGCCTCTAATCTATCACCTACTTTCTTGTTGGCCTCTCCAATTAACACCTGATCTGGATAAAGTTGATCATGAATAATTGCTCCTTGAGAAATGAACTCAGGATTGTACGAAACGGTAAAATTATTTGCAGCTAATTTCTCTGCCAACTGGTTGCAATAACCTGGCATGGTGGTGCAGCCTACGTAAACGTTTCGTGGTGTTGTAGAAGGCGCCAAAGCCAACAATTTTTCAGCAACCCTTTCTACCTGAGTATGATCATAACCACCATCTGCAAGAGAAGGTGTAGCAACCATGAGAAAAATATCAGTAATACTTTCTGTGGTTAAGCAATCAATATCGGACGTTAAATGAAGATTAGTGGTAGCGTCCAATAGTTCGGTCACTTCGGGCTCTACGCTTTCAAAATATCCACTATTAAGTTCAGCCAAGTAATCTAGATTGGCTTCAATTCCCCAAACTTCATACCCGGATCTTTCTAAGTTTAAGGCAAAACAAAGACCTAACTTCCCTACTCCAACTATCGCAATCTTATTCTGCATTACTAAACGTTTCCGTCAAAAGTAAATTCTTCAAATTTCTCATTGGCCCATCCCCAATCTGGCTTGTTCAGCCCCCAATTGGTTTTGCTCTCAACCATTTTCATTCCTGCTCTGTGCACAATCGAATAATCTAAACTTGGTTTGTCTGAAAGAAACTTGATGGTTTTAATCACATCGTCAGATTCCCACCCATTTTCATGGTCTATATGATAGATACAGCCACGGTGTGGAAAGATGACTTGCTCCATTCCCAAGGCGCAAGCCGACCAAATTCCCATGCTGTCTATGTGAATAGAGTACATATCTAACTCAACATAGCCGTCAATCTTCATCCAGTCTTTTTTGCTCATTAGGGTAAAATCGCCACAAGCCATAAAGTCTATTATAAAATGGGCAAACTGCCCTGGGTGAAACAACCGCCACACAGCCACTAATGCATTGTTTAATATCCTTGCCACCCAAGCATATTTGAAAAGGATTGTTGGGCCAGACAGCGCTTCATGACCAGGAGCATTTCCTAATCGTCTGATGATATTATTCTCACCATAAATCAACTGCTTTTCATGCGTGGGTTCATCCATCACCTCCTTCGGTATGTCGCATCGATTGGCTCGATAAAAAGCTCCTTCTTTCAGGTTTTTCTCTGCTAAAGTGCTAAAGCATAAATCGCTAAAAAGAACATCAATGTTGGTGCATAAAACATACTCCCCTTTTGCTCGCCTTATCCCAACATTTTTGGCAATCATTTGGTACAAAGGCATTGAGCTTGCAAAACGATATGTTTTATGCGTTTCTGCAGGAACAATAACGTAGCGCAAACTCACCGGAACATCTGCTGGTGGCGGTGGAAGCACCTCTTTCAGCAACGGCTGATCTGCAGGGGGATTCCATTCAACCAAAATCAATTCTACCGGAAGATTGAATTTCTTTGCTTGAACGTAAACGCTATTTACAAACGCTGTTGTGCGTCTGAGCAAATCACCACCATGATTATCATTTCGGGTAGTAGCTACAATTGATAGGTAGAATGAGCTGTCTGACACTTAATTACAGGTTCAATTCGGGGAGGTCAAATTTAGACAATCCCCAGTTTGCATCATTGTAAATCTTGGGCTTTCCTGTTCTCATCATTTCATTGCCATCCGCCAAAAAAATGGCAAAGGCCTCTTTAAACCGAGGGTCAGGTAGTGTAGCGTCATATCTACGGGTGTGTTCTTGATGAAAAATAGGGTGCTTGAACGTATGTTCCTTCAGTTTCAAAGCTGCGGCTTGTACAACCATTAATGAGTCTACATGTAAAGCAATTGGCGTATGCTGGTGATGACCGTGCAAGGCCTTCCAATGATCACGATGCATAAGCATAAAATCGCCACTAACATTGCAATGAAATCTATTGGGAATGTTGTCGTAATAAACTGGTTTTGAAAACCTGTTAAGTATCCAACTGATGTTTGGAGTGAAAATCTTCCAAGCATTTTCTTTGATATTCTCCTTTCGTAACTGAGAAATTTGGTCAAGAGAGGAAAGAGGGTGGTCATGGCCCTTCATGAAAAACCTTAGGTATTTATAATCACCTTCCAAGTCGCCTTCAAAATCGACTCTGTCCGCTCGATAATACTTTTTCTTGCTCAGCGATTTCAACTGTTCTACCAACTCTTGTGGCAAAACAATATCGGGGTTCATGCTGAGTATAAATTCTCCTTTCGCCCTTCTAATTCCTGCATTCTTGCCCATATACTCCAACACGGGAACATCCTTCACTTCTCCCGTGGCAACAAGCTCTTTGTGTACTTCATTCGGAACGGTAAGCACTTTAACCTTAACCGTGTCATTAGACTTTGGCCATTCTATAAACTCCTCAATCGGTGGGTTTGTCTGGTCTGGATTATAATTTACAAAAATGAGTTCCGATGAAATGGACGCAGCATTGAGTTGCTTAAATGTGTTTGAAATACACTTCTGAAGTCTGCTT
The DNA here is from genome assembly GCA_937900875.1 of uncultured Flavobacteriales bacterium. Lineage (GTDB taxonomy): Bacteria > Bacteroidota > Bacteroidia > UBA10329 > UBA10329 > UBA10329. The sequence goes on along the minus strand of CALCGD010000106.1, from coordinate 14,452 downwards.
TTAAAATCACCACCATAGTTATCGTTGCGCCCGGTAAGCACAAGACTTAAATATGGTTTTCTGTCATCCATGAGGGGCATAGGCTGATGAAGCGAAATTACGAGCCGCGAATCTAATGCAACACAATGGAAATGAGCCCTACTCTTTCGGTTTTCAATTTTCCTTCTGGCGAAACCGGGCGTTGCACAACATATGCAGTAAGAGAATTGACCGATTGTAATTGAGGATTATGCGCCCGCCAAATAGCCCAATAATCCGCCACACGCTGCTCTACATTTGTTCCGTGTAAATAGTCTTGAATAATGCCATATTCTAGCCAACCGTAGCTTTCCCACCTAAAGCCGTTTTGCTGGCCAATTTCATGAACATCAATGAGATTTCCTTTGGTATCAAATGCCTCAAAATGGATGTATTGAACCTCATTGGGCACAATAGCTGCGTATTTAGGGTAGGCCGAAAATGGGTATGAATCAATAGAGAACATTCCAAAAACAAAGTTGACTAATACTATTGCCAGTCCTATTACTAGTGCCCGACTGGAACCACTCGGATTCGCTTTTTTGATTTTCCAAGATGCTGGAACCCACTTATTAAAATCGATAAAGACCACATAAAACACCTGAAGAATGTAAAACGGAATGTAAACAAACATGCCAAAAATATTGTGCATGACTAATGCCGCGCCAGCAGCTGGCCACCTAAATTTCTTAGACAAAATGAGCAACACATAACCCAACTCAAATAGAATTACGCCAAGCCCAGCAACTTTCAAAAACACTGGGAATTGATCAATTCTTATGCCTGGGAGTTTATCGTAATGTTGCAACCATTCCAACTGAATCTGATTTACCATAGACTGACCTAGCGTCCAATCGAAACCGCAATCCCACAGTTTATAAAAGCCTGCCCAGAAATAAATAACTGCCAATTGCAGCCAAATGAGGCGAATAGGCCATGTGTAATCAGGGCTTTGTGTTACCTCTTTTTGGGCCATTCTAGCATCCAAAGAAAACACAGAATAACATTGGCTGAGAGCTAAAATCCAACCAACCCAAATAGTTAAATGTTCATGCCAAAGCTTCCCAAATAAATTAGGAACAGTAATCACATAAGTAATACACAATGCATTGATAACCAGCGCCAAACGCGACTTCAGTCCAATTATGACTAGAAAAGAAAAAGCTATACCAACATAAGCCACACAAGTGTAAATTTCTGTGCTAATCGGAACAAAATCAATGATGAAATCCCAACCCGGCAATGGCACTTTATGAGGCAAGGAAACCATTGAAAGAACGGTGTTCATTTTGGAGGTGTAAATCCAAATACACCAAATTGCAAATAGAATACGGAGGATGGCTAAGCTGTATGGTTGTGACGGATAGAGGAGAAAATCTTTCAGAAATCGAAAAACCCTTTGCCAATAAATCCAACCTACAAAAACAGTCTGAAAAATGAGTTGAAAAAGCCAACCTCGCGCCAGCCAAACCTGAAATCTAAAACCAATTTCTGCATCAAAAACATCATTTGTAACGAAATAGATGATGATGTAGATTACTAGAAAAAGAAGTAAAATAAGACCTTCTTGTTTAACAAAACTCTGGTAATCTTTCCTAGAGTTAAACGTGAGATTTGAGCGAAGTTTTTCTTGGTTTCGATGTATCCATCGAATCGCAAAAACAATAAGCGCCAACAGCGCTAAACGTATTGGCCAAACAGCCAAATACATTAATGGAAACCAAACCTTCAATTCGGATTGAGTAGCCCAAAGGCCCCAAATTAGACTCTTAAGCGGCAGCTGCCAAAGCAAGTTATTACTAACGTAAATCGTAAGTAGAATCAAGTAAACAGCATTCAGAATTCCGAAAAATCCTAATTGATTTTGAAGTCCCTTTCGCTTCAGCATTGTACTCCTACTTTATTCAGATGCATGCTTAAAGATTGCAACCCTTTTGGCTTAAAGCAAATAGAGCGAGACATCTCTAATTCTCTGAACGCTTTTCGATCTCATTTTTTAGAAATCGATAATATTTGCGATGACCGGAATTAACAAAATGGTTACTCGTAGCCATGCCATCGTAATCATTTACATTGAAATTTGAAATCTCTGGAAAAGCAGAATTCGTGCCTGAAAAATACTTTTGATATTTCTTTTTCAAATCAGTTTGCTTGTTCACATCGCTCGGACCAGGGATTGCCGCTACCAATAGTTTTGTCTGGTCTAAATCGCAAGTTTCTTGCATTTGCAACAGCACATCGTTGGTTAATTTAACGTCTTGTCCCTTCCTGTAATTATCCTTCGCCCAGCTAAACATGTAATACTTTTCCCGTGCACCTAAATACAGCTTTGAAAAGATTACAGAGGTGCGAATGGCCTTCTCTAATCCCGTTACTTTAGTGTGCCACAACGTGAAGTTCTCAAGGTAAAATTCATACGCTTCTTCTGGCGTGGCTAGGTGATTTGTCTCACGACCTTCCATGTAATAAGCTGGTCCAACCGAAGCAAGCCATTTATAATTTTTGAAAGGAAATGTATGTGGCACGTTTGGAATGACGGGCACGTCATATTGAATCATATCATTAGCAAGGTAAAAGTTGACCACAACGAAATCTGGGTTCAGCTCTTTCACATATTTCTTAATTACCAAATCGTATTGCTTCACCCCAGTTCCTCCTACCCCAAAATTCAGCACCACATATTGCTCATCCTGAAGCAGTAAATCGCTAAAAGAACTATCCATAGAAGTGGGGCAACAACCCTCGGTGTATGAATCTCCAACAAGAAAAACAACCTTTCGATTGTTGATTTTACGAAGAGAATCGATGGTAAGCACGTCATAATTAAACGCGCTTCTAAAGCCCTGATCATTAATTACATAACCATCTGGCAAAGATGGACTGTCCTTGATGAAAGAATCTAGTCCAACCGAATCAGCTTTAAATCTAGGTTGATAAATCAGTGAATCTGGCGGATAAAGCTCGTTAACCAGAACGCCCGGCTTATGCCCAGAAACTCGCATAAATCCTTCAATCATGAGCGTAAGAATGAAGAAAAGAAGAAATTGGAATATGCGCTTTTTCATGGTCGGAGCTAGTTCCGAATTGAGCACAATGATAAGATAATTTGTAGGCTCAAATACGATGTTTATGCGGTGGACGAATAGGAAATTATGGACTCACTGACTAATGATATGTAAAGCATGAGTTACGAAAATGGCTTTACATTTACGCCTAATTCTATCAGATAATTAGACCCATGTTGTTAAGAAAACTCACCTCAGTTGTTTTGGTAATTGGAGCGGTTACAACGCTCTTTATTGGTTGCAACACCAATCAAACGGCAGAAAAAGAAACAGTGGTTGAGAAGGAATTCTGTCCTCAATGTCCGAAAATAGCGGCAAAACAAGACACGGTTGAGTTTGTTAATGAAGTTCGAAAATTCATTGCTTCGAAGTCTGATTTAGGCATAGTGCCTAATGAGCGTTGCGATACGTTTGCTCTTATTCCATTCGAAAATTTTCCGGTTGAAGAGTATCTTAATTACTTTGAAAATGACCTTGGCGTTTCTTCGTGCGGCTTAGCGGGTTCTAACATGGTTAAAATCCTATTGGAGAATGGAATTGATGCATACACGTACAATTTCGGATTTCGAGATTCAGACCTCACACATATTATTGTGTTGGTTAAGCAAAAAGGCAAGTTCCTAATCTTTGACCCGTACATGAATTACGAGATGCTTGATAAAGACGGGAATAACATGGATATCATCACGCTTATAGAAGATATAGCCAGTGATTCGCTAAACCTTACATTCAGCCAAGACACTATAATGGCCGAAATGGTGGTCGATTTGAGCGTGCTTGGGAAAGAATACCTCAAAATGCTGAACGTGCCGAACTGTAAAGAGTATTTCGCCACAGGCGTGGAAATTAGAGATTCGGTGTACAAAATGTCGTTTGACCGTTGTTACCCGTGTGAAGCATATCGAAGCTGCACAAGCTTCGTTCAGCGTTTCTTAGTTAAAATGAGAGCAGAAACTAAACTGGTCTATTTCCACGAAGGGTTTGCGCTTAAAATTCACGAGGTACTAGGCGCTGACGACTCAGAAGAAGTGGACGATATGATTAACACGGCTATTTATAGCCAACCAACTTTAGGAAAACGACTTAACGGAGATTTGCCAAACTAGGCTGTTTTTGCCTCTTCTACTTTTCCGTTAACCCAAGCGTAAGTTCTAGAAATCCCTTCGCGTAGATTGATTTTTGGCGACCAACCAATTTTCTCTTCAATAAGACGGTTATCGGAACTTCTGCCACGCACACCAGTTGGGCCTTCAATATTGGTAATCTCCACTTTTTTCTGGCTTACATCGGCTATAAGATGAACAAAGTCGTTTATGGCAATCATCTCTTCGGAACCAATGTTAACAGGACCCGCAAAATCTGAGTTCACAAACGTTCTTACGGCATCCAAACAATCATCTATAAAAAGGAATGAACGTGTTTGTTTTCCATCTCCCCAAATCTCCACTTTACCACCTTCCGAAGCTTCAGCAACCTTTCGACAAATAGCTGCTGGGGCCTTTTCTTTACCATTGTTCCAGGCTCCTTCTGGTCCATAAATATTGTGAAATCTTGCTACGCGAACGTCTAATCCTTGATTACGAGAGAACGAAAAGTACAAACGTTCGCTAAAGAGTTTTTCCCAACCATACTCGCTATCAGGAGCTGCAGGATAAACAGAACTTTCTTCACATCTTGGATTATCAGGGTCCATCTGATTACGCTCTGGATACACACAAGCAGACGAAGAATAAAAGACTTTCCCCACCTTTTTCTTGGCACATTCGTGCACAACATGGAGATTGATGAGGCCTGAATTGTGCATTACTTGAGCATCATTATCCCCTGTAAAAATGTATCCAGCTCCACCCATATCGGCCGCTAATTGGTACACCTCGTCCAACCCAGTTTCAATAGCGTTTTCGACTACGGCAAGGTGCCGCAAATCACCGATGATAAAATCATCTGCCTGTGTATCGCTGTACTCTGGCCATTTCAAATCAACTCCTCGCACCCAATATCCTTCCGACTTCAGTCTTTTTACCAGGTGAGACCCAATAAAACCACCTGCTCCAAGTACTACCGCTCTTTTCATTGCTTCAATTTGTATGTGTCAATTATGCTGGAGAATTTCTGCAAACTTGAGTAAATAAGTTCATTTTCCCGAATCGATTTTTTAGCATTTGCACCAATTCGGTTTCGCAAGTCTTCCTCTCTAACTAGTCGTATCATTTCGGCAGACATTGATTTATAATCAAATTCCTCAACCAAAATTCCATTGTCATTATGTTTAATGAGTTCGGCCATTCCGCCATGATTCGTGGCAACAACCGCCATTCCCATTGCCATTGCTTCCATGAGTGCCACTGGCGTTCCCTCCTTATCTTTTTCAATTGGCGTTGTAACGGAAGACTGAACAAAAACCGTTGCTAATTTCATCTCATTCATAACTTCAGATGGAAGCATCGTTCCTTTAAACTGAATACTGTTTTCAATGCCGAGAGACTGCCCCAAGATGAAGCAGGCCTCAAATAAACCTTCACCATCATCTTGCCCTACCAAAACCAATTGTGCATTTGGCAGAGTTTTTAAAACCTCATTAAAAGCTAGAATAGTTAAATGCGGAGATTTCGTTCTTGAAAACCTTCCAACAGACAAGAAAACTGGTGCTTGTGATGGTACATTCTGTTCATCGAAATACGCTGGATTAACAAAAGCCGGCAAGTAATGAATCTTATCAGAAGGACAACCTAAATGACCAAGCTGAGTACATATATCGCGGCTTACACCAACAACAGCCGCGGCTTGTCGAAAAAGTTCTTTGTACCGCTCTTTCCATTCTTCCAACTGAACAAGATTCCAAGCGTCATACCCATGAAATATTACCACAATAGGAACACCTGCCTGCTTTGCCGGCTCAATCAAAGTTGTCCCCATTGGACCAAAATGCGCAACAATAACTGCAATCTTATTGTCTACTAGACTTTGAGCAATTTTATCATTTTCGTACTTAGATACGTCATGATTAAACACATGAAGTAAAGCGTATTTCAGTTTTCTGATGTACTCTTCTGAATCAATCAAATTACCAACGCGCAATTCAAATAGTGGTTTAGGCCAGCCGTAATAATAGAATGTTCTGTAATCCAAGGCTTTTGTCTGACCAGCCACAAAAGTTTCGGAATACTTTGAATAATTCTGATTGAACACCGCGACATTGCCTTTTGAATCAAGGCGTTTTCGTTCGAGCATTGTCGCGTAATGTTCACCCCAATTTCTTTCTTCAGACCAACCTAAAATCCACTTTCTGAAATAATACAAGGTCCAGTTAAAAACAAGTGAAGCTAAACGAAGGTGCCAAGTGAAAAAGGTGAGAAAAGAAATTGGGATACGCGCAGCATATACTCGAAGAGCAGGATGACTAATCCAATCTGTAAAAAGCAAGATGAAAACTGGCACTAAAATCAGATATACTGAATGATGAAGGGCTAGAAACAGTAGGCTTATCAACCCTATAGCAATGACATAAAATGTATCGAAACTCAATTTACCAAAACGCACATTTACGTACGGAAACCGCTTATTACGGGCTGCCAAAATAATGAGTGCGAAAATGAGAACGAGCACACCACCAAACACTTCGGATACAAACGCAACCTGCAGTAAAAAGGCAGCCATAAACAACAATTCCAACGGCAAAATGAAAAGTCTTAGCACCTTCATGATGGAATTTGATCCATGCGTATTCGCCAAATTTGGAGTGTTTGAAATCCTATCGTTCACTGCATCATGCACATGATGGTTTAGGATTTGTCTAAGGCCAAAAGTGAACGTCCAACCAATCAGCACAAAAACCTGCAACAGATTTAGCTCATGACCGAGCGTTAGCTGAAACGAAAACCAGAGAAACAAGCTCGGGTTTACATAGGCATAAAGTGCATCTAAACACACCGCAGCTAAGGGGAATCGCTTAAGCCTAGCGGGTTTAAGTGAGTACAAACCGAACAGGACAACTTCGCCAATTACAAGTGCTAAAATGATCGAATTCCATTTAAAACCAACCAACCATGGCAGGGCGCTTAACACAAGTAAAACAAGCAAGATAGCCCAACAAGCAACTACCGGAATTGCAGCCATTGTGTTGGACTTGTGCGCCACTTTGTCCTCCTCAATATCAGTCCAATCATTAATTATGTGACCAAGTGTGCCAATGCCAAAAATTGCAATGAGCGCCCAGAAAAGAAGTTCAAAACCTAATTGTGGACGAACATGATGTAAAGCCAAATAGCACAACAATAGTGAGGTAAGAAAACCCGCTTTGGCAGACCACCAATGTTTGGTTCTATTGAAGAAATTTGAACTTAAACTCATCCCCACTTTAATCCAAAAAATAGTCTCGAACCACTAAATCAAACTCTTTTTCGGTGCTTCCATTAATGGCTCCAATCATTACATCTCCTGCCAAGCTCTCAATCTCCATTAGCTTCCCTTTGGTCACTTTTTGGCCTTTATAATTCTGACCTAATTTATTGAGTTTAGCCAAAGTAGCAGAAATGATTTCCTCCGAAATTTCACTATTCTCGTTGCCATATTCCTGTATGTTACTTGAGATTAAATCGAATACTTTCTGAATATCAACCCTGTCTGATTCGGCTACAGAATCTGCCGCAGATACACCACGAGTTTCTTTATTCACAGCTAGGGTTCTCCAACCTTTAACTCGACTTAATAAATCCTTGAAATTGGATGCATTATGCTTTTCAGTTTCACTGCTTTCTGGAAAACTAAATGTTGAATAAAAGGCTTCAATCTCTTCTAATTTTTCGCTTGGCATAGACATCAATGAAGCCGTTGGCGGATAAACTACGCTTAGAATATAAATTCTGATTTTCTTCTCGTTACAGAACGAAACAAACCCCGGTACTTCTTTCCAATTCTGCTGAATAGGGCATAAATTGATAGCGTATTCTGTGCCTTGCTTTTTGCAATACTCCATAAAATACTGCATGTTCTCCAAAACGCGGTCTAAACCTGCATTCTTTCGAATCATTTCGTAGTTGGTTTTATCCAAAGATTCGATTGAATGCGTAATGTGGTATTTGCCGTTTTCAAGAATGCTCTTCACCCGATTGTTCAGAATTGTACCATTCGTAACGATATGAACATTGGTGGGGTTAAGCCGATTTATGGCTTCCCATATATCGTAGTAAAGCTCAATCAAAAAGGGTTCGCCTCCGGCAAAAACAAACTGTTGTGCGTGCGGAATAAATTCTTCTAGTTGCGCTACAAATTCTTTGTCGTAAACCAAGGGGATTTCTGGGAGTTTTTCTCGGTTCTTTCTAATGGAAGAAGAAAACTCGCCATGGCACATCACGCATTCTAAATTACACGTGTTATGAATCGAAAAATCCAACATTGACGGATATCCATTTTCATTGAATTTCAGCCCATCGTATTGTCTCAGTTTGACGGTTTCAAACTCACCTCTATCCAATTGTTTGGCACAAAGCTGACAGCCATACGATAAGTCATTGTCTTTAATTCGCTGACGGATGCTATTTGCCTCATCGCTATTCCAAATTTCGCTGAGTGATTGCTGAGGATAACGCCCTAAAACTACCTGCCTATTAAAACAGCAGGTTCTTGCTACACCACGCTGCTCAAATCTAATAGACCTGAACGGTGCATTACATAACTGACCTCGATCAGAGGGTAAACGAAGCTTGTTAAAATCAGCATATGGAGATTCGGCCACAGGTGGTTTATCATCGCTTTTCAATAATTGCTTGATTCTATCTAGAAATCCCGACATAGGTTAACAAAGAACCGAAAAAACAAGCACATAACTTGGATAATTAAGTTCGAGACCTTGGAGATGAATTTCCGTCAAAATCACATCAATCAATTATCATTGTAAAACGATGGGTATTTTCAAAGACAAAGCGATTCAACAGGAGTTTGACACAAAGGGATTTGTCTGTCTTCCTGCGCTTAACGCTGAACAAATTGAGGAAATCACCCGCTTGTATTCTGAGGTAAAACCTAAAAGCAATCCTGGGATTTACTCCAATGTTCAGGATCAACCAAAAGAGTTAAATAGAAAAATTGCTGACACTATTAAAGGCGCTTTCAGCGAATTTATTGCCACGCATTTTCAAGAGGTTCAAATTGCGGGTTGTTCGTACTTAGTAAAACAATCGGGCGAAGGTTCTCAAAGCGAAATGCATCAAGATTACACGCTTGTAGAAGAGGATAAATTCACATCGTTGAGTATTTGGTGCCCAATGTGCGATGTGGATGAAAACAACGGTTGTTTGCAGGTAATCAATGGTTCGCACAAATGGTTTTCTGCGTTACGGTCTGTCAATATCCCCTCCCTTTATTTAGGGTTTGAAGAACAGTTAACTCGGCATTTAACCCCTGTAGCTGTGAAAGCAGGGACCGCTGTGCTTTATGCCCACAATCTCTTTCATGGTTCTAAGCCTAATTTGTCTAGTGAAATAAGAATTTCTTCCACCATTTCTATTGCTCCCAAGCAAGCTAAACTGAGTCACTTTTTCAAGCAAAAAGATCACATTTTGCAGGTAGAAATAGACGAGGACTTCTACTACACTACCATGCCTATTTATCGTTCTGAAGGACGATTGGTTGACATTAAACCAATACAAAAATTACCACTGACTTTGGTCAATGAAGTAAGTAATGAGAAATTTTACGAAACCGCGAAAGTCGAACACAAAACCAGCTCTGATCTTCTAGGCTATCTCAAGCGTCTTTTTGGAAAATAATTTTCGACATCCTAGCCCAAAACCCTACGTTAGAATCATTTGACGGCTCAATATTTTTCATCAGAATATCATTCGTCTCAATCGGTTTTTGGCTAGAATTATTTAGCGCTGCCTCTAACTTATCTGCATCAAGCCGAGCCATTGTTATCGGATAACTAGAAACTGGAATCAAACCTTCTGGACATTTATTTTGAGCATAAACAAGGTTAAAATCTGTGGCTTTGTGCCGCTGATAAAACTCAAGGTCCACATCAAAAATACCAACAGTATCAGGTGCGGTTGGTAACTGATAATGCAGTTTCAACTGTGCGTCTTTTGGAAAAAGAGACATGGCAACTACCATTCTATCTTCTTTACTCGAATTTGCGACCGAAGCGTGCAGGGTTCTATGATTCCACAAAACAGCTTCTCCTGCTTTCAAGTCTTCAAAAACCAAATGCTTGGCAAGCAATTCCCGATGCTCGTTAATAGGATTATAGGCTAGTTCCATTGGAGTGTATCTTGTGTGACTGAGCCATTTATGGCTTCCTGACAGAAACCCAATTCCACCTCTTTCTTTAGGCACATCGTTTACGGCAATCCACAACGTTCCAGAGTTAAAACCTTCATTTTCTGCTACAAATGTCCAATCTTGGTGAGCTGAAATTTGACTCTGACTTGACTCAGATTGCTTGACAATAAACCCATGATGAACATGAGACACTGGTTTAAAACACCTGGCGATACTAGGTTCAATCAAATGTAAAAGAGCCGTTTTCAATTTGCCTTTTTCCTCCGGAGCGTAAGCATCTACACTAATATGCAAGCCATTACTAAAAACCATACCCGGAAGCTGCTTTTCGTATAGATTGCGGAGTGCAGCACATTGATCGGCATTTAGAAATGGAAACTTCACAAAGCCGTTCTCTTCAAACTTCTTTTGCGCTTCGTTATCCTTAAAAATGCATGCTTTCACCATCAATCCAAATCTAGCTAATAAGGTTAAGTTGAATAGCTTCTACCAAATATTTGAAGTTGTGCTCGTACTTTCGCTGCGCTTAATTTGCAACAATGTCAGAGAAAAACGGAGCGGAAAAAGTTGAGAAATACTATGACAGAACCACTGCCAGTTACCTGGCAACATACGGTTCTACCATACAAGCTTACAGACCGAGTAATGCCGAAGATTTACACCAGCATGTGCTAGATGTAACTGGCATTGACGATGGAATGGACGTGTTAGACGTTGGTTGCGGAGTGGCTGGACCTGCTGTTTTTTTTGCTTCAAAAAAGGCTGCCAAAATTGAAGGGATTACCATTTCTCAAGTTCAGATTAACGAGGGTAGTAAAGCCGTGTCCAAGGCAAATCTAAAAGGTTCAGTTATCCTTACAAAAGGAGATTTTCACAATCTCAAAGATTACTACGAAAACACTCAGTTTGATGTGGTTTTGTTCTTAGAATCGTTAGGTCATTCCATTGCTACAGATGGAGTACTAAAGGATGCTTTTGATTTAGTAAAACCTGGTGGGTGCATTTATATCAAAGATTTTTATCCGTTAGAGATTGACGATGAAACGACAAGAGCTAAGCACCAAGCTGTGCTTGACCGAATAAACGAAGCATACAGCTACAATGTGCTTGATTTGAATGACACATTGAAGGGTATTAGAAGAGCTGGATTTGAAATTGACTTTGTAAAACGATTTGAATTTGCAGACGATATTGAGGCGAGATCTGCATTTGAAACTGCCAACGGTATTGACCTTTATGAGGGTCAATCAGAATTTATTGTGGCAGAATGGTTGGAGATAAAATGCACCAAACCAGTGCATCCGCTTTTCTAACTATTTCATGAATGTTTTTGCAAATCTAACGTGAGTCCATTGGCAATTGGAGCTCTGAATTGCACGCCACCGTCTTCTGACGAATCATTAATATTAATGGTAAACTGAAGTGCTTTGGGCAAATGTTTAATCACTTTGTAATTATCGTCAATCACGTAAATATCCACAAAGTACCTGCCGCTATTCAATAGATTTCCCTGAATTTTCCAATTGGCATCATATGTTCCGATTAGCTGTTTAGAATCTTCGGATGTACGGTATTGCGGACTATCATCCATCAGCCTATTTGACAGGAAATCTGTGACGGTTATCCCGAAATTGACATTTGAGTTTTTGGTTGTGAACTTAAGCCTTAGATTAATTTCTTCGGCAGATTTAAAGTCAATTCCCATCAATTCTTTATTGCCGTGAACCGCTTCGAAAGAGTGAATTTCAAATCCGTGACCTTCATCTTTCCACCCTGCAACATTCACTGGCTTGGATTGGCCCTCTGTAGTTTGTTCAATCCCGGCAACTTTGGCTAAGTACGAGTTGCTTACAACACTTAACGGGCTTGCCAATTTTACAATTTCACCATCTTTCATTAAGGCGGTCAGCGTGCAAATATCCATTACACTCCTAAGGTCGTGACTAACCATGATAACCGTACGTCCACTGTTCACAAGATCTGTGATTTTCTGTCCACATTTCTGCCGAAATTCAGCGTCTCCAACGGCCATTACCTCATCAAGCAATAGAATGTTTGCATTAAGATGGATGATAATAGAAAAGGCGAGCCTTAAAAACATGCCGCTGCTGTAATGCTTTACTGGCGAATCGATGAACTCTCCTACTCCGCTAAATTCAACTATTTCGTCAAACACTAAGTCAATTTCGGCCTTACTCATTCCAAGTAATTGCCCTCGCATATAAACGTTTTGGGTGCCACTCAAATCTGGATGAAACCCTGTGCCAATATCGAGTATGGATGCTACTGAACCGTTAATCTCTACATAACCTTCTGATGGTTTTGTAATACCAGAAAGGACGCGTAGTAGTGTTGATTTTCCAGAACCATTGTTACCAATAATCCCGAGCACCTCTCCTTTTTCTAGCTCAAAATTGATTCCTTTCAAAGCATAAAATGGCACTCTATTACCTGTACCTGATTCGGTTCTATAATAAACCTTTGAAAGACTTACAGCAGCTATGGCCTTTTCGCTCATACGCCCTTGAGATGATTTAATCCACTATTTAATTTTCTTTCAATCAAGACCAATAATAGATTTTATTTCCTTCTATAGAAGGTGTGAGAAAACCGCCAACCGTAATTCGGTCTTCCGAGCCTTGATTGAGCGAAACTTTGTGCCAAATTCTCCCTCCAGCAAAACATAATAAGTCGCCAGCGTTTGGTTTTAAACGGAGTGTTTTAGTCTGAATTGGATCTTCTAAATCTCTGATTTGGCCAGAATTCATTACAAGAACATTTTGTACAGGATCCACTTTTTCAACTGCATCCTTCCATTGCACATCGTACAGCACTAACTCGCCACCTACCTCGGCTGGTTGAATAGTGATAAAAAAACTCATTTGCCCTTTGAGGATACAGGCTTTGCCCATATGCTCAAAAATGTATGGCCACATATTGTGAAACCAATTTCCGCAATGAGCTATTAGCGAACCTGCTCCAGGCAACATTCGCTTAAAAGTGCTTGGCGCGCATATTCCAACGCCATCAGGTCCTTTAGGCACCTCAGGTGTCCAAGACCCGGTAATGGTGCTAAGCAGCGACTTAAACTTGTCATTTAAAGGAACCTCAAATTCTTTCTGAAATCGACTCCAGATATCTTCCATTTCCTGAAATAACACTTTCAGTTTTTTCTCATCATTTTCACTTTCGGAAGCAATTTCGGCAAATGCTCTGGGACAAGTAATTAGCCCAGTGTCTTTGCGAATTTCCAAATCTTTCACCTTATGTAAATCGCGTTTAATACTATCGATTTCGGCTTGGCTAAGCACGTTCCTAATGATAATTCCATCTATACCAGATTCAGGATTCCAAATCTTTTGCATGACATCTGGATACTGCGAAATATCTTTAAAATCCACGTCTATAATGTTGTACAGGGCTTCCATGTTCGATAATAATGCGGATTCAAAGTTATGATTATACCGAACTGAAAAACGATAAGAGGCAATGCTAAATAACGGAATTTAAGTAGCGGTCAAAAGGGCCTTGATTCGATTCAAAAAGCCCTTTGACGTGCCAGTAGCAGATTGCACTGCCGTTTTTAATTGCTTCTCAGTTACTATTGGAAATGTACAATCAATCATTCCATTGCTGTGAGCGGTTGCGGGTCTTTCTTGCACGTTATGAAACATATAAAACTCCTCGTTTACCGTAAAGTTTTCAATCTCTGTGTTTGGTTTAGAATCTACTATCTGGCCCCAATTATGAAACACTTTAGCCTTGTTTGGAACCAAGATACACGTAAGTGCTACGCGAGTAACACTGGTGGTGTTGGCGGGAGAATAATGCACCATTCTGTGATTCCAAATGATTGCTTCTCCAGCTTTAAGCGGAATCATTTTACCATACTTTTTTCGAATTACATCGTGTAATTCCGAGAACGGATCTGGCACCCCGGGGCCCCGAACTTTGTTGCCCAGTTTATGAGACCCAGGAACAAGAAATAAGGCTCCATTTTCCAGCGAAGTATCTACTAAAGGAATCCAAATAGCAAGACTATCGTGTTCAGATTCATCCACAAAATTCCAATCCTGATGAACGTATAAATC
>CALCGD010000105.1 GCA_937900875.1 uncultured Flavobacteriales bacterium | reverse complement strand
ATTTAGACCAGCAAGAGATGTCGCGCATGATACCGATGAAGCGTTTCGGTAAACCAGAAGAAGTGGCTGCGGCTGTTTCGTTCTTGGTTTCAGACGATGCCGCCTACATCACCGGAAACGTGATTAATATTAATGGCGGACTTCACTGTTAAATATGGAGTTTACAAAGTTTATAGAGTTCACAGAGTTGACAAGGTCCGTGAGTGATTGCGGTGGAGCAACTTATCAACTTAATCAACCAATCAACTAATCAACTGTGCAACGCGTTGTCATCACCGGTCTTGGAATTCATTCGTGCTTAGGCACCAATGCCGAAGAAGTGACAGCTTCCCTTCGTGAAGGAAAATCAGGAATTATATTTGATCCGATCCGTAAGGAAATGGGTTTCCGTTCGGCTTTGATAGGTAACGTTCCAATGCCCGATCTGAAAGCTGAACTCGGCCGCAAGGAACGCAAGAACATGCCCGAAGAGGCGCTTTATGCCTTCGCATCTACCAAGCAAGCCTTGGAGCATGCAGGCATGACGCAAGAGTTCATCGATGCCAACGAAGTAGGAATTCTCTTCGGAAACGATAGCACAGCAGGTGCCGTCATCGAAGGCGTTGACCTTCTTCGCGAGAAGAAAGACACCATGCTCATTGGTTCGGGGAACATCTTCCAGTCCATGAACTGCACCGTCACCATGAATTTGAGCACCATTTTCAAGCTCAAAGGCGTAAACTTCACCGTAAGTGCCGCCTGTGCCAGCGGTTCGCATTCCATCGGAATGGGCTACTTGCTCATCAAAATGGGATTGCAGAAACAGATCATCTGCGGAGGCGCTCAAGAAATAAATCCATACGCCTTCGGAAGTTTCGATGGCATCGGAACCTTCTCTGTTCAAGAAGACGAACCCACCAAAGCATCCAAACCATTCGACAGGAACCGAGATGGATTGGTGCCAAGCGGTGGTGCAGCCACCGTCATCCTCGAAAGCCTCGAAAGCGCCCAAGCACGTGGCGCCACTATTCTGGCCGAACTCGTTGGCTACGGCTTCAGTTCCAATGGCGAACACATTTCCAACCCCAATGTCGATGGGCAATTCCGCGCCCTCACCATGGCCATGGAAATGGGCAAGGTAAAGCCAGAAGATGTCGATTACGTCAATGCCCACGCTACATCCACGCCCGTTGGCGATGGTTTCGAAGCACAGGCCATTCACAGCGTTTTTGGCGATAATGGCCCCTTGGTCAGTTCCACCAAAAGCATGACCGGCCACGAATGTTGGATGGCAGGCGCAAGCGAGATCGTCTATTCGCTCCTCATGATGGAGCACGGTTTCGTAGCACCCAACATCAACTTCACAGAGCCAGACGAGTACTCCGCCAAACTCAACATCGCCACCCAAACGGTGGAGAAGGAACTGAAAACAATCGTCTCCAATTCCTTTGGTTTTGGCGGCACCAATTCAACGTTGATAATTCGTAAGTTCGCGCCTTGAACCCCATGGACAGACAGCAGATCATAGACACCGTAAATGAGTTCCTGATCGAGGAATTTGAAGCAGATGCTGCCGATTTGGTTGCAGATGCCGACATGCATAAAGCGCTGGATCTGGATAGTTTAGATTACGTTGACTTGGTTGTCTTAATCGATGAGAATTTCGGTTTTAAAACCACCTCAGAGGACTTTCAGACGATTACCACGTTTGATGATTTCTACAATTTCATCGCGTCAAAAATAAACGGATAAAACACGATGGCAGGCTGGAGCGGTAAAAGCCGAGGCAACGCATTAGGTTATTGGTTTTTCATTTTCTTTCTGAAGAATTTTGGATTAGGTTTTACCTACGGCTTTCTACATTTCGTAGTCCTATATTTCTTCTTGTTTTCTTGGTCGTCATCCAAATGGATTTATCGATACTACCGAAATGGTTTGGGCTATGGTGTTTTCAAAAGCATCATCGGCATTTACAAATCGTATTATGTTTTTGGGCAGGTGATTATTGATAAAGTAGCAATGACATCCGCCATCAAAGACCGATTTAATCTGCAACACAATGGCGCTGAGCACATCCGCAATATGGTGGAGAACAAAACGGGCGGCATTCTTATTTCTGGCCACATGGGAAACTGGGAGGTAGCTAGTCACCTCATGCGCGGGTATGGCGGGGTTGTAAACGTAGTGATGTATGATGAAGAACATCAGAAGATTAAGCAGCACATAGACGACACCACGGGCGGACGCAAGTTCAACGTCATTCCAATCAAAGACGATATTTCGCACGTTTTCCTCATCAGCAAAGCACTGTTGAACAAAGAACTAGTCTGTATACATGGCGATCGGTATCGGGAAGGTATGAGAACGTTGAAAAGTGATTTTCTTGGTCAAGAGGCGCAGTTTCCCTATGGACCTTATGCAATTGCCTCCAAGTTTGATGTTCCTAAAACCTTCGTGTATGGCTTTAAGACAGGCACATACGATTATACGTTCTATGCTACTCAGCCAATAGAAGGTAAATTGGACCCCGAACTTTTACTCACAAAGTATGTTGATGAAATGGGTAAAATGGTGCGTAAATATCCTAACCAATGGTTCAATTTTTACGACTTTTGGAAGGCTTGATGAAGGAGTTAGTAAACACAACAACATTTAGAGTTCGCTTCAGCGAGGTGGACAGCTTGCGCATTGTATGGCACGGAAACTTCCTGAAATATTTTGAAGATGGAAGAGACGCTTGGGCAAAGGAATTTGGCTTCGATTTTATGGATGTTTACGAACAACATGGACTATTGATGCCGCTAGCCTCGTCACACATGGATTATAAATACCCGTTGCGATATAATGAGACTGGTTTAGTGGAAACCACCTTTGTCAATTCACCAGCGGCAAAAATGACTTTCCGATTCAGAGTCTTTAATGAAGACCGTACACAGCTAAAAGCTAAAGGCGAAACTGTGCAGGTTTTTATGGATAAGGATCATGTGTTGCAATTGAACACACCCGTTTTCTTCGAAGAATGGAAACGAAAACAAGGTTTGGTTTGAGCGAGGTTTTCATAGGGGCCAAAAGTGTCTTGTGCCCGTTGGGCGACACACCATCAAAGGTTTATGAAGCCATGCTGAATGGCGAAAGTGGTTTGAATGCAGTAGAAAAACCTTTTGGCGTAGATACTACAAGCCAGATAGGACTCATTCCAGATCATCTGATTCCACAGGAACACATGGATAGCCTTCGTTTAACAAACATGCTGGCGGCATGCTACGAGCGGTCTGTGCGCAAACTTCGGTTTGACACATTTCAGGACAAGGGTGGTTTGGTGATTATTTGCACCACCAAAGGAAATATTGACAAAATTGGTCAGCCAGATGACCCGCGATTGCCGCTTGGTCGTCTTGGTCGCTTCTTGCAACAGAGTTTTGATTTAGCCAACGATCCGATGATAATTTCTAACGCCTGCATTTCGG
>CALCGD010000104.1 GCA_937900875.1 uncultured Flavobacteriales bacterium | reverse complement strand
ACTTTGAGAAGTAATATCCAGAATGGCGGTCGATTCTGGAGTGATCGTTCCTATTCCAACATTATCCTGTGCAACTACTGTCTGCGTAGCTGATAAAGAAAGAAGTAGGATGAAAGAAAGAAGCGGTAAACGAGAAATTGTATTCATATTTTTTTGTAATCGATGAATGCTGTGCTTGATTCTGGTCTAATAAAACTCCATAATTAAGCGAATGGCGGTAGGTGTACCCGTTTGTGGGTTTGCATTGAAGCCTGAGCCTCCTTCGAAATCAGAATTATTTTTCCAAGCAATGGTATTGCCCAGTGGGCCGTTTTCTGCCGCCCACATGTAGGAAGTGGTACCGCCTTGGGCAAAGCCAATGCAAACCAATTCGCCAGCAACAAAATCCAAGTTCTGTCCTGGTTCTGCTGTCATGCTAAAAATTTTGGGCCCAGATACACCTCCATCAACTCCTTGACCCACCAGCATAGATCCGGTATTTGGGCCGGAGGCAGAAGCCGAACCTCTGAAAATTCCCACTCGCAATGGGTCCGAACCAGAATCGTTCCACATGAGCACCTGTGTCAAGGTCATATCTTGCGGAATGACTGCGTTGTAGTAGTAAGACCAAGAATTGGGAAGTACGGTGTGGTGTGCATCAATGAGGCCGGATAATGGCGACCATGAATTGCTCCAAGGTGCCCCCGAACCACCAGTAGACCCAGTGCCTGAACCACCATCAGGATCAATACATTGCCAATCAGTAATGGTCTCATTCCAATAGCATATCTGGTGCAGGTCTGTATCAAAAACCATCAGTCCATCAGCATCTGTGGGCAATACCGTAGTTGGTGGGTCTGCGATATTCATTCGCTCGTCAGTTGTAACACGTGGAATGAGAACACCCTTATCGCGGCTATCAATATCCAGTATGGCTTGTTCAACCGGAGGTAAACCATTGTTATTGATGGAGACTCCCGCTTGCGCAATTCCCATTGTGATATGTGCAAAGAGACCCACCGTTAAAAGCAAAAGTTGAAATGTTGTTCTAGTCATCATCTCACCAATTTTACGTGTCCGTAGTAGTAGTGATCATCTCCCGTTATGTCGAAAAAAGAAATCTCGTAAACGTATACGCCCAACTCAACCTGTTGTCCTTTAAAACTCCCATCCCAAGGAGCTTCAATGTTGTTTGTTTGATAGATCAGCTCGCCCCATCGGTTAGTGATAGACATACTGTAGGTATCCCAATTAACACCTTCGCCATATCCCCGAAAAAAGTTGTTGTGCCTGTCTCCGTTAGGTGTAAAAGCATTTGGAATATAGAATGTGAAATCCGGCTCCACCTCAATCTCCAAGTAAGTTTCATCCTCACACCCGTTTTCGGTAATTACTTGCAAAACCACTGGGTACGTTCCCGGTTCTCTGAAATTGTGAGTTGGGTTCTGGTCCAAGGAACTTTGACCATCCCCGAAATCCCAATACCATGAATCCACTTCGCCCTCAGAAAAATCGGTAAAGTCAATTTCCGCATTAAGCAGGGATACAAATTCTTCGCTTGATTCAAACTGAGCTGTTGGCACATCAAACACCTCTACGTAATCGGTAAAAACGGTCTCGACCGAACACCCTTCAACCGTTATAACACTAAGTGTGATATCATACGAACCGGGGTTCTCGAATACATGGGAGGGCTGCTCCACTTGAGCTGAATTCGCATTCGAAGTTGGGTCTCCAAAATCCCAATTCCAGCTTTGTGCCGATGGTTGCGTTAAGTCTGAAAACTCAACTGTAATTGGGGCACATCCCGAATTTGGTTCCGCTGAAATTTGAACTTGAGGAACCTCAAGAACCGTGATGGTACTTGATGCATATGCCGCTGGAGTCTCACAGCCGTCCGTCACCATAAATTCGTAGGTTACGGTAGTGTTCGGCTGGGTTTCAAATGGAAGAGCAACCGGGTTTTGATCATCGGGCAAGAGGTAAATATTCCAGTTACCATCTCCGCCAGAAGCTTCCAAATTTATCGTGGCACTTCCGCCAGGGCAGATACTTGTGTCAGGTCCTGCGAATGGAATAACGACATCCAAATTCAGTGGAGCGAGGACCTCAATCGTAACAAACTTGGGAGTAGATACACATCCATTGGCATCGGTTACAACCAACGTATATGTTGTGGTGGTGGCGGGTGAAACCGTTGGATTTGGAACATTTGGATTAAGATTTGGATCTGCTGGAACTGCGGTCCATAAATAAGCACCATAAGGCTGAACTCCACCAGACACTATGGATGAAAGTGATGCAGACCCACCGATGCAAATCTCATTTACATCCGAAGTGGTCTGGACCACTATGGTTGAGCTTCCGTTTACAGTTGCACCCACAATTTGTGTACAACCGTTTTGGTCCGAAACCAGAACCTCATAATCACCCTCACAGAGGTCGGCCGCGGAGTTGGACGTGCTTACGTTTGGAGTCCATAAATATGTATAAGGACCTGCTCCATCTGGTTGAATATCTATTGAACCGTTGCAGCTTCCTGCGCAGCTCGCATCGCTGGAATTCTGGGTATAATTGAACGTTACCGGTTGAGTAATGGTAAACGTGGAATCAATGCCACACCCCTCATTGTCGGTTACAGAAACCGTAACGCTACCTGCCTCTAGATTTGTTTCTGTTGCTGCCGAACCACCACTACTCCATGTATACGAGTATGGAGCCAGACCTCCAGCAGGGGTAATGGAAATTTGACCATCTGAAGCCCCGCAAGATGCATTGGTAACAACCGCTGCCATGCTCATTTCACCGAACGTGATATCAACTTCATCAGAGGTTACGCATCCGTTGCCGTTGTCCTCTGTCCAGGTGAATGTGTACGTCCCGGCCGCTGGCACAGCAACCGTAGCATCAGGATTATTGCTCGAGAAAGTTGTGCCCATCGGGCCACCACTCCATGTACCGATGCCATGACTGGCTATGGCCGAAAAATCATATTGTAGCGTGCAATTTTGATCATCTAAACCAGCATTGGCCAAGGGCAAAGCTTCAAATGGTCCTCCTGAAATTGTAACCGGACAACCATTTCCATCTGTGATATCAAACGAATACATGTCTCCGTTTTGCAGCCCTTCCACTTCAATTGCTCCTCCATTTCCAGTTGTAATGTTTGCAAAAGTTGCATTGGCGGGCGATAAATTTGAAGCAGTAAACTCTCCTCCGAAAACTTCTGGATAACCTCCGCTGATTGTCACGCTTACTGCGTTGCTTTGGCAGCTTTCGGTTACATCCGTAATCACCGGAGGTAAATAGGTAACCGAAATCACATTTCCAATTGCCCAGCAGTTAGCATTGAAAATGAAAGCCGGAGCCACAGGGTCGTAGTGATAGAGCGTTACCGGAACATAGAATAACTGATTATTGGCGAACGTACCGTTCGGAAATTGAGCAAAAATGGAGTTTGGGTCGTTCACATCTGTCATAGAACCTTCGGCAGGAACAACGCCTTCAAAACATGGGTCATCTCCTGGAAAAACACCGGATGTTGGCGGGCATGTGTAAACCAAAAACACATAGCCTGGTTGGTATGGGTATTGGTTTCCATTGTTGTCAACCAGCGGGCCGATGTCTTCCGGAAAAACGAAATCGTTATTGGTCTCAATATCGAGTTGGTCTCCATCACATAAAACAAAATCGTTTATACCGCTGCCCGTGATGGATGCCGATGTGGTTCCTCCAACGGCTGAGCATCCACAAATAATGGTCTGTGACTGGCCGCAAGAAGGAAAATCTGAGAAGTAATAGCTGACTTCATAATTTGAAGATCCTGGATCCAATCCGCTTATTTGCCAAGCCTCCGGACTGTTAAATGGAGGTTGAATACTCGTGGTTTGTGTAGTCGTACCATCAAATATTTCAACCACGATAGTTCCGGTGGATGGAGGGTTGTTGAACGCAAGCGTTCCGTCTACCTGACCAGATCCGGTTACACAATTCGTTTCGAAATACGTGATTGACGGAGGAGCTACGAAACCGGTGGTAATTGTGCAGCTTGGGTCGTCAGAAAAATTAGCCGTAAAATCACAATTCAACCCGTCTTGAGGTAAACCAGTTACGCTGAATTGCTGGGTTCCATTGAAAGGAGGATTGAATGTTTGTTGGTTGCCAAAGCAATCAGTTATTGTAAGTACACCAGTGCTTGGAGCATCTGAATAGGTAAGAACACCTTCCAGGTCAAATTCCAGATTACCTTGCCCAGATATATAACAGTTTGACATGGTCAGAGAAAGGACGTTCATTGTACAACTCACGCAATTATTCACTATCACGTTGACCGGTTCCACATCTGAACAGTTTCCAGAACCAGATTGGATATAATAGGTACCAGAGGTAGCCACGGCATTAGGGTTACCGAGTGGTGAAGTTGCTCCAGCATTGGTCCAATAGGTCAAGTTCCCTCCACCCGTGCTACCGACAGTTATGGCGGCTACGGTCAGATCAACCGTATTCGGAGAGCAGATTGCTGCAGGATCTGTAATAACCAGGTTTTGGGCCGGATCTAAGACAACATTAAAAGTTACGGTGGGGCCATCTCCACATTGCAAGCTTTCAACTACTGTTAATTGACCTCCTGTGGTATCAAAATCTACCGTTATGCTATTTGACCCCTGACCAGAAGTGATTGTTGCTCCAGCAGGAACGATCCAATTATAGGTTGACCCAGATGTATTCAATACCGAATAAACATGTCCGCCTGAACCCTGACAAACGGGAGACGGGCCAGAAATTGCTGAGGTCTGAGGATCGCAACACACGTCAATCGTAACCGAAACAGCATAGATATCAGCACAATTTCCTGTTCCTGCCTGTATGTAATATGTACCGGTTGTTGCTACCGCATTCGGGTTACTCAATGGAATGGTTGCTGCAGCATTCGTCCAATACGATAATGTCCCACCTCCAGTACTCCCAGCGGTGATTGAGGATGAGGTAAGATCAACTGTATTTGGCTCGCAGACTGATGCTGGATCATTGATGACCAGCGTTTGAATCGGATCTAGGGCCACATTGAATGTGATGGTTGGGCCATCTCCACATTGAAGGGATTCTACTACCGAAATCTGGCCTCCATTCATTCCGAACTCAACAGTAATACTATTGCTTCCTTGTCCTGAAGTGATCGTTGCTCCAGAAGGAACACCCCAGTTATATGTTGATCCTGCGGTGTTGACTACCGAGTAGACATTTCCCGTTGCGTTTTGGCACAACGGAGTCGGACCAGAAATTGCTGAGGTCTGCGGGTCACAGCAATTTTGATCTACCGTAACATTTACCGTAACGAGCGAGTCGCAACCTAGAGGAGTGCTTAACAGCTCGGTTCCTGAGAGATTATTTTCATCGTATAACGAGCCAAAATAAACGAAGGTCTCTCCCGGGCAGATAGTTGCATTTACAATGCCAGTTGGGATTGGCCCAGGGCAACAAGTGTAACCGGTTGAAATAGTATGAACGCAAGACGGGTCGCCAATGCCGTTACCCAAGCTTCTAAAATCACCATCCACTGAAATTTCTTCAATACAGCCAGCAACCGTTACCGTAATTGTTGCACTATAATCTGTCGACCCCATCCCAAACCAATCGTCAGTGGTTTCATAAGTCAGTACATCAGTGCGGCCAGCATAGCGCTCACTAAAAAACGGAACCGGTCCACTGCCAATGTCCGGTCCTGTGTATCCGACTAATGGATCATAGCCAGGCCGTGTAACAGTAGGCGTAAAAGAGGGTGCAGTTTGAACGGTTGGAGGCAATAGCGTGGAGTTCGAAAACACCAATGCAAAACCGTAGCCGTAGCCATCAAAAGAGCCAACATCAATGGTAAGGTCAATGGTATACGTGAAGGTGCCATTACCATTGTTTACTACCACCAAATTTGTAATCTGTGAATCGTGACATGCAAGGGTTGAATAAGTGGTACTGGTTAAAAGAATTGCTGTTAATAGCATTGCCCTGC
>CALCGD010000103.1 GCA_937900875.1 uncultured Flavobacteriales bacterium | reverse complement strand
GGGTGAGCTCGATTTACTTAGCGTTCTCCAAACTATACGTCTTCACATCTGAAGGCGCCAAAGGCGTTTTACCAAGAATAATATCTGCGGCTTTCTCGGCTACCATCAAAACTGGTTGGTAAATATTGCCATTCGTCACGTACGGAAACACAGAAGCATCTACTACTCGCAGTCCTTCAATTCCGTGAACTTTGAGTTCGGCATCCGTCACAGCCATATCGCCATAACCCATGGCACAGGTACAACTTGGGTGGTAGGCGCTTTCGCCTTCTTTCGCTACGAAGTCAAGGATTTCTTGGTCGGTCTGCACTTCACTTCCTGGTGAAAGTTCTTTTCCTTTTAAAGAATCCATGGCCTTGGTTTCTATGACCTTTCTTGCTAGACGAATGGATTCAATCCATTCCGTTTTGTCCTGTTCGGTGGATAGATAATTGAAGAGGATGCTCGGGTAAACGGTTGGGTCGGCAGACTTTACACGGATATGTCCGCGTGCATCTGATTTTACAGGCCCGATATGAACTTGAAAACCGTGTCCTTCGCTTGGTGCCGTTCCATCATAACGTATTGCCAATGGCAAGAAATGGAACTGCAGATTCGGGTAGGTTACTTCATCATTACTCTTGATAAAACCACCTGCTTCAAAATGGTTGGTAGCTCCAACACCCTTTCTTCTAAACAGCCAATCGAAACCAATCTTTGGTGCTCGCCACGGACTAAGCGCGGGATACATACTCACAGGCTGTTTACACGCCCATTGCACATACACTTCAAGGTGGTCTTGTAGGTTTTCTCCAACGCCAGGTAAATGATGGACCACAGGAATACCGAGGCTTTCTAGATGCTTTGCGTTTCCAACACCAGAAACCTGTAGCAATTGTGGAGAATTGATGGCTCCACCACAACTGATGATTTCCTTGCCGTAAACTTTCACAAGCTTCCCTCCTTTTTTGTATTCTACACCAATGGCTTTCTTGCCATCAAATAGAATGCGCATTACCAAAGCTTGCGTGGTAACGTTCAGATTCTTTCTGTGCTTAACTGGATGCACATAAGCACGGGCGGCATTCAATCTTCGAGACTTATAAATGGTCTGGTCGAATTTCCCAAAACCTTCCTGTTGATAACCGTTCACATCATCTGTCAGCGGATAACCAGCTTCTTGTACGGATTCGAAAAACGCTTCGAATAATGGGTTGTCGCATGGCGGTGTGGTCAACTTCATGTTGCCTTTATCTCCGTGGAAGTCATCGCCTCCCGTCAGTCTATCCTCCACCCTTTTGAAATACGGCAAGCAATGCGCATAATCCCACTTCTCCAATCCCTTCTCCGTACCCCACTGTTCGTAATCCATGGCGTTACCACGAATCCAAATCATACCGTTAATGCTACTTGAGCCACCTAAGACTTTTCCTTTCGGCTGCGCAATTCTACGGCCATTCATGAATGGTTCTGGGTCTGAATGATAATCCCAGTTGTAGTTATCGCCCGTAATCAAATAACTCAATGCGGCAGGCATATGAATTCGGAAATCAAGCTTGTAATCAGGTCTTCCTGCTTCCAATACCAACACCTCATTTTTCGGGTCTTCGCTTAAGCGATTGGTAAGCACGGCACCGGCTGTTCCGCCACCAATAATGATGTAATCATAGGTCATAAAATGAGGATTGCATTCGCAAGAGAGGGCAAATATATGGGTCGTGTGCAAACGGCTTTGTCTTCATCAGCATAAACTGAATTATCAACACGTGTTTTGAAATGCAGCGGTGGTTGGTACTTTCGCAAGACTAAAATTGAAACAAAAATGAGTTACGATCTTATTGTAGTTGGTAGTGGACCTGGAGGATATGTTGCTGCCATCAGAGCATCTCAGTTAGGAATGAAGGTTGGCGTTGTAGAGCGTTCAGAATTGGGTGGGATTTGCCTCAACTGGGGATGCATTCCAACAAAAGCACTTCTGAAAAGCGCACAGGTTTTCGAATACATTCAGCATGCAGCCGATTATGGCGTTACCGTAGGAAACAGCAAAGCTGAGATTGGAGAAATGGTGAAGCGTAGCCGTGGTGTTGCCGAAGGAATGAGCAAAGGAATTCAATTCCTTTTCAAGAAAAACAAGATTGACCATATCGAAGGGTTTGGAAAACTGAAAAACGGAACTACTGTTGAAGTAACTGCCGCAGACGGAAAGAAAACCGATGTAACGGCTAAGAATGTGATTCTTGCGCTTGGTGCAAGAAGTCGTGAGCTTCCTAATTTGAAGCAAGACGGAAAGAAGATTATCGGCTATCGCGAAGCAATGGTTCTCGACAAGCAGCCTAAGAAAATGGTAGTTGTTGGTTCTGGCGCCATTGGTGTAGAGTTTGCGTATTTCTACAATGCTATTGGAACAGAAGTAACTGTGGTGGAATACTTGCCGAGTATTGTTCCTGTGGAAGACGAAGAGGTAAGCAAGCAGCTTGGTCGTTCGTTCAAGAAATCGGGCATTAAGATTATGACCGAAAGTTCTGTAGAGAAAGTTGATACTTCGGGAACAGGCTGTAAAGTGACGGTAAAAACTAAGAAAGGCGAAGAAGTTTTAGAGTGCGATATCGTGCTTTCTGCAGTTGGAATTCAAGCAAATGTTGAAGGTTGTGGCCTGGAAGATGTTGGTGTAATTGTAGATGGCGGACGAGTTAAAGTTGATGAGTTTTACGCTACTAATATCCCTCACGTATTTGCAATTGGCGATTGTATTGCTGGTCCAGCTTTGGCCCACGTTGCAAGTGCAGAAGGAATTATTTGTGTGGAGAAGATTGCTGGTAAGAATCCTGAGCCGTTAGATTACGGAAACATTCCTGGATGTACGTATTGCTCTCCAGAAGTGGCGTCTGTTGGTTACACAGAAGCAAAAGCAATTGAAGCAGGGTACGACATTAAAGTTGGGAAATTCCCATTCTCTGCTTCAGGAAAAGCAAGTGCTGCTGGTGCAAAAGATGGTTTTGTGAAACTGATTTTTGATGCGAAGTATGGCGAATTACTTGGCGGACACATGATTGGCGCTAACGTTACTGAGATGATTGCGGAGATTGTCGCCATCAGAAAACTGGAAACAACTGGTCATGAAATTATCAAGACGGTTCATCCTCACCCAACAATGAGTGAAGCCATTATGGAAGCTGCCGCAGCGGCTTATGATGAGGTTATTCACCTTTAATCAAGACAACATATTCAGAAAGAAGCCGTCTCCTTGACGGCTTTTCTGTTATTTAGACCCCATTGATTGAAACAACACAAGATGGACTACAAAGAATACAATGACAAGTTGTTCTCTCGATGGGCTCCATTCTATGACGGATTTGAACTGATACTATCGGGCATCAGAAAGAATATCGTTCAGCAAATCAATCCAGAGAACAAATCAGTATTAGACGTAGCAACTGGAACAGGAAGTTTAGCAATTGGTCTAGGCAACAAAGCAAAGAAGGTAGTTGGAATTGATCTATCTGATAAAATGTTAGCTGTTGCGAAAAGGAAATCCAAAAGCTCCAACATCACATTTATGCAAATGGATGCAACTGAAATGAAATTCGAAGATGACGAATTCGATATCGTTACAATAAGTCTGGGATTGCATGATATGCCACGAGAAGTTAGAGATGCGGTTTTGAAAGAAACTAAGCGCGTGTTGAAAAACGATGGGCGGTTGTTTATTCTAGAACACGATTTACCTCGTAATGAACTATTGAGTTCGATTTCTACATATTTGATAAATACCTTTGAGAGCAAGTACTACCTGGAGTTTATTCACACAGACCTAAAAGATTATCTCAAATCATTTGGCTTTAAGATTAACGGAACGACAGCGTACTTATTTGGGCACCTGCAACTGATTTCGTTAACTAATTGAGGATAAACACTCACCAAAACCTAGACGCAAAACCAACATGAATCAGCGTATTAACAGACCGATATGTGCGGAATAACTGGGTCATATGCATTTACTGACAAAGGCAAATCGTATCACATCAAATTAGATGATGCCATAGCCACTATGGCTTTGCGTGGACCAGATGGCAATGGGAAATACATTGAAGGCTCCTCGGCTTTGGGTCATTCGCGATTGGCAATTATCGATACTTCGGCTTCCGCCAATCAGCCATTTCTGGATGCCTCTGGGCGATATACGATAGTATTCAACGGTGAGATTTTCAACTATAAAGAAGTTGAAGCCCAGCTAACTGATTTTAAGCCTAGAACTAGTTCGGATACAGAGATTCTTCTTCAAGGGTATGTGGAATGGGGCGATAAGGTTTTAGAGAAGTTGAACGGTTTTTTCGCGCTAGCTATTCACGATAAAGAAACAGACGAATTGTTTCTTGCCAGAGATCGCATGGGTATTAAACCGCTCTTGGTTTACAGAGATTCTGAAGCCATTGTTTTCGGAAGTGAGATGAAATCGTTGATGGCATTCGGCATTCCAAAGCAGATTGATGCCAATTCTCAATTCTTATATCATCAGTTCAACTACACCCCTTTTCCAGAAACGATTTTCGAGAATGTAGAAGAATTGGAACCTGGGACTTGGATAAAAGTCAGAGGTTCTAAGGTTGAAACCGGAACATATTGGAGCATTCCAAAGCCTACAGCTCCGAAAACAAAAATGTCTTACGAGCAGGCTCAGAATAAGCTTCGCGAATTGATGGAAAAGTCGGTCCAACGCAGAATGATTTCTGATGTTCCTCTTGGTTCATTTCTAAGCGGTGGGATTGACAGTTCAATTATTGCCACGTTGGCTGCCCGTCAGACGGGTAAACTGAATACGTTTTCTATCGGTTATGCCGATGAGCCACTGTTTGATGAAACACATTATGCCGAAGCAGTTGCGAAGAATATTGGTTCAAATCATACCGTATTCAAGCTAACGAACGATGATTTGTACGCTGATTTGCATGATGTACTGAACTACATCGACAGGCCATTTGCGGACTCCTCTGCCCTTCCCGTTCATATTCTCTGCAGACATACCAGAAAGCATGTAACCGTTGCCCTTTCGGGCGATGGCGCTGATGAATTATTCTCAGGATACAACAAACATTCGGCAGAATTTAGGGCACGGAATCTTGGCTTTAAGGAACAAATAGTCGCAGATTTGAAACCCCTCTGGTTTCTTCTTCCTTCTTCACGTAATTCGAATCTTGGGAATACGATAAGACAACTGCAGAAGTTCAGCAATGGCGTTTCACTTGGAGCTAAAGACCGTTATTGGAATTGGGCGAGCTTTAATGCAGAGGTTGGCGAGTTGATGAAGACGGATGAAGTTGACCAAACTGAGGTTGGAAAACGTAAATGGAAATTGACATCTGAGTTAGGAACGACCAACGATTTAGACGAAGTGCTTTACACCGACCTACATCAAGTTCTGCGAAACGACATGCTCACGAAGGTTGACCTGATGAGCATGGCCAACAGTTTAGAGGTTCGGGTTCCTTTTCTCGATCATGAATTGGTTGAGTTTGCTTGTTCTCTTCCCCAAGAATACAAGATTACATCGAACATCAGAAAGCGAATCCTTCAGGAAACGTACAGAAAAGAACTTCCAGAAATGCTTTTTAACAGACCAAAACATGGTTTTGAGGTTCCATTATTAAATTGGTTTAAAGGCGAATTGAACGGTCTGATTAAACAAGACCTATTAAGTAAAAAACTGATTGATGAACAGCAGATTTTCAACTGGTCAGCGGTTCAGCTATTGGTTAACAAATTACACTCTTCTAATCCTGGAGATTCTGCTACGCACGTTTGGAATCTTATTGTGTTTCAAACGTGGTGGAAAAAGTATATTCGCCAGTAATCAATGCCAAGAATACTCCGAATAGCCAACCGCTTTAACCTAGGCGGGCCAACTTTTAATGTGGCCTATCTTACCAAGTATTTACCAGATACGTATGAGACGTTGCTCATTGGTGGGGATAAAGAAGAAAACGAAGCTAGTTCCAGTCACATATTAGCAGATTTGGGAATTACCCCCATCATTGTTCCAGAAATGCAACGGGAGATTAGTCTTGGAGTGGATATGGCTGCGTATCGAGCAATTGAGAAAATCATTGATGATTTCAAGCCCGATATCGTTCATACCCACGCTTCCAAACCAGGAGCAATTGGAAGATTGGCGGCACACAATCGCAAAGTGCCCGTTATTGTACATACGTTTCATGGTCATTACTTCCACTCTTATTTCGGGAGAATGAAGACCAACATGTTCAAGCAAATTGAACGTTCATTGGCAAAGCGAACATCTAAGATTATTGCGATTAGCGATATTCAAAAGCATGAACTTTCTATAGAACATAAGATTGCTCCGCCAGACAAGTTTGAAGTGATTCCACTTGGTTTTGATTTAGATAGATTTAGAACAGATACAGGAACAAAGCGAGCTTCCTTTCGAAAGGAATTCAACATTCAAGAGGACGAAATAGCCGTGGGAATTATTGGTCGATTGGTGGATGTAAAAGACCACAAGTACTTTCTACGATTAGTTAAAAGTGTCCTAGATAACACCACGAAAAAGGTCAGATTCTTTATAGTGGGAGATGGAGAAATGAGAGAAGAATTGGAAGCATTTTGTGGTGAAATAAAGATCACCTTTAATGCTTTCCCTAATTATCAACCGGAAGGTGCACCATTGACTTTTTGTTCTTGGCGTAACGATATTGACGCGATAAATGCTGGTCTAGATATTGTGATTCTCACTTCCAAAAACGAAGGAACTCCAGTTAGTCTTATTGAAGCTCAAGCTAGCGGAACACCCGTAGTTTCGACCAATGTTGGGGGTGTTGAAAACGTGGTAAATCATGGTGTAACAGGATTGCTCGCTGAACCGACAGATGAATTGAAGATGGCTGAAAACCTAATGAGTTTAATTGAATCGGATGGGCTTAGAAATGAAATGGCGGGAAAAGGTTGGAGCCATGTTGGTGAGCGGTTTCACTATAGTCAACTCACTTCTAAAATGGACGCGTTATACCAACGACTATTGCCATAAACTTCAATGAATTCTTACGCACGATTAATCGTTAACTTTGCAGAAATCTAAACACTGAATGAAATACAGGATTTTAGGCCTACTTCTTTTAGTCTTCTTGAGTTCATGCGATAAGTATTTGAATCGAAGTTTGATGTTGCGCACTGGACCTGATTATCCATACGCGGAATTCTCGGATATTACTGAAACTCAATACAGAATAGCAGCAGACGACAAAATTCTAGTTAAGGTTTATACCAATGATGGTTCGGGTTTAATTAATCTGGGCGCTGGTACTTCAGTTCTTGTAGGAAGCGGTGCCAGTCTTGAAATCAAGGTTGAATCTGATGGTTTTGCTAAACTTCCCTTATTTGGAAGAATATATCTAGCCGGGTTAACCATCCGTCAAGCAGAAATGCTAATCGAAGATAAATTCAGTGAATTCTACAATAATCCATTTGTGTTATTAGAAGTAAATAACAAACGTGTTGTGATTTTTGCTGGCTCCAACAGTTCTGTAGTTAATCTAGCTAATGACAACACCACTCTTTTTGAAGTTTTAGCAACGACTGGCGGTGTTCCGGAAGACGGCAAAGCAGATAGAATAAAAATTATACGCGGAGATTTGAAAAACCCTCTAGTATACATCATTGACCTTTCGACATTGAGCGGTATGAGAAATGCAAACTTAGTGATGCAAGCCAATGATATTATTTATATCGAAACAAGGAAAGGGTATGTAAGAAAAGTGCTGGCAGAACTTAGTCCTTATTTAGCTATTCTTACAACGGTGATTACCACAGCAACTATTATTGCACAGCTTCAGGCAATTGGAAAATAACAAAAAACATATTCCGGTTATTAATGATGAAATAGACGTAGGTCTGTTACTCTCTATTACACGACAGAATGTTTTGCCAATTGTCATTCTATTCACTTTTTTCGCGTTCGTTGCATTCTTATATCTAAGGTTCACGCCACCAGTATATCAGTCTGTTGCCACCGTGCAATTAGGCTATGATACTCGTACAAATGCGCTTTTGCAAACGAGCAATATTTATTCTCAAACAATCCATCAAGAAATTGAATTTTTAAGATCTCCAATATCTATTGAAGAGTCGCTATTAAAGCTTCCTTTAGACATCAGCTATATGATAAAAGGGGAAGTATTAAGTTCAGAATTGTATCAAACCTCTCCTTTTAGTGTTGATTACGAAGTGCTTAATCATTCGATTTACAATCAGCCGATTAACCTCACGTTTATTGACAATTATAGAGTTTACGTTGAGTACACCCTTTCGGATAAAGTTGTTGGAATTGAGGCATCCTTACTTGACACGGTTAAGACGAAAGATCTTAATCTCAGAATTTTAGTCAACAACTACGAACGTATAATCGAGAATCAGGAAGACCAAAATCAGTTTTACGTTGTGCTCAATAGTGATGAACATAACCTGAACAAGTATTTGGCAAAAATGGAAGTAGAAATTCTTAACGAATTTGCTAAGACCATAAACGTAAAGGTTAAGGATCATAATGCAATTAAGGCTCGAGACATAGCCAATCAAATTGCAGCCGATTTCATTCTTAGCGATGAAAAGCGAAAAAGAATGTCGGCTAACAGCGTTTTGGAGTTCATCGATTCGCAATTATCAATGATTTATGACCGACTTTATGAATCAGAAAATAATATTCAAAGCTTTAGGAATCTTCATAGCATTGATGACAAGAAAGAGCGTCAAGTTAGAAACTTACCTACTGTAGAAGGCCGATTAGAAACTCTAGAAAACGAACTCGTAGACCTTTCTGTTGAGCAAGCCATACTGGCGGAGGTTGAGGCTGAAATCAGTCTAAATAAGAATCTTGATGTTTATCGCTTAGTGTCTCTCTTGGCTGGTTCTGAATACGAAGGAATTATGGCAACATCGCTCAAAAATTTACAAAACTTGTTACTTCAAAAGGAACAAGCGTTGTACGTAGTAAAAGAAAATAGCGATCAGGTTAAAGCCCTTACTTATCAGATTGAAATACAGAAAAAACTAATTATAGAGAGTCTTGGTTCGGTAAAAATGAATATTGTAAATAGGCTAGAAAAAACCACTAGCCAGATAGACATTTACAAAAGCCAGACACTAGACAAGGCGGCCTCATACGATGAAATCGAATATTCTCGATTGATGAGAATTTATCGTGTTAACGAAAGTTTTTACAACACTTTGGTTGATAGAAAAGCAGAGTATTCTATCTCAAAAGCTGGCTATATCTCTACCAATAGATTGTTGGAGGATGCTAATCTACCTACTCGTCCAGTTTTTCCAGATAGACGATCTGTAATCACGCTCAGTTTTGTTGGCGCTTTTATGTTAAGCTTGGCCATCATACTGTTTAAGTATCTTCTTTTCAACCAGATAACTTCCGTTAGAGACATTGTAAAACACATTGACGTTGCTGTTTTAGGAGTAGTGCCCAGATACAAGAAGGATATTCCTAACTCTCAACTTTTGGTTGACAAGAATCCTAAGTCTATGATTTCTGAGGCATTTAGGGCCATTCGAACTAATCTTAAATACATTTCGGCTGAGGGAGGACAATCGAAGCTAATTTCCATTACTTCAACCATATCCGGAGAAGGAAAGACATTTGTTGCCATCAATTTGGGTGGAATTATAGCCTACGCTGGCAAGCGAGTTGTTATTTTGGACCTTGACATGAGAAAACCAAAGATTCACCTTGGTTTTAATGTTGAGAATGACAAAGGAATGAGTACTCTACTCATCGGGCAGGATAAAATTGCAGACTGCGTAAAATCAAGTACCCTTGAAAATCTAGACTTCATTACAGCTGGTCCAATTCCTCCAAATCCATCTGAGCTTATCATTAACGAGAGGATGGATTTAATCATTAATGAATTGAAATTGTCTTACGACATCATTATTATTGATAATCCGCCTTGTGGTATTGTGACAGACGGAATACTTAATATGCAAAAGGCAGACTACCCGATTTACATTGCTAGAGCACACTATTCCAAGAAGCCGTTTATTGATAATATTCACCGTTTAAAGCACGAAAATTCCGTTACAAATCTTTCAATTATTCTTAATGGTCAAGACACACAGAAGTCTGGTTATGGATATGGATATGGATACGGTTATGGCTATGGATATGGATATGGATACGGATACGGGTATGGATACGGCTACGGGTACGGGTACGGCTATTATGAAGAAGATGAAGAGCAAGGAAAAACAAGCTGGTTTAAGCGTCTGTTTCAAGGAAAATACGAATAGGTAGATTGATGAAGTTGACGGAAACAAGGCTTAAAGGTCTGTATGTATTGGAAGCAAAGGTGTTTCACGACCCGCGGGGCTATTTCTTCGAGGGGTTCAATAGAGGCCTACTGAAAGAAAATGGTTTAGATATTGAGATTGCCCAGACTAATATTTCTAAATCTCAAGCCAATGTTGTTCGTGGTCTGCACTTTCAAAACCCGCCCTTCGAACAAGGAAAACTTATTAGAGTATTAAGTGGAGCGGTTTTAGATGTTGTTGTCGATATTAGAAAAAACTCTTCCACTTATGGAGAGCACCTAGCTATTGAATTATCAGAAGAAAATTGCAAAGCACTTTGGGTTCCTCCTGGTTTTGCTCATGGATTTAAGACTTTGAAAGACGATACTTTGTTTTACTACGATTGTACGCAGGTTTACGACAAGCAATCTGAAGGAAGCATTGTTTGGAACGATTCAGATTTGAACATTAATTGGGACATCGAAAATCCAACTTTGTCTGAAAAGGACGAAAAAGCTTCGAATTTCAAAGATCTTGTTAGTCAATTTTAAATAATAGATTAAGTTCCACAAATGTTAGAATTGAGTTCGACACAAGTATTTTGGTTTTACATCGCATTTGGTGTGTGTGCAACGCTATTCTCGTTTCTTATTAACGGTCTTTTTCTAAAGTTCACTCGAACCTTAGGGGTTAAAGACCAAACCGAATCGATGGTGCGTTGGAGTTCAACATCCAAACCCGCTGTTGGCGGCATTTCATTTTACATACTCTTTCTTTTCTCTATTGCTTGTTATTCCATTCTTTTTGAAGGCGTTACTCTAACGAAAGAGAATGATATTGTTCGGTTCTTAGGTGTAATGGCCGCATGCTCATTGGGCTTTGTAGTTGGTTTGGCAGATGATGCTTACAACACAAAACCATTTCTTAAGTTCTTCGCGCAACTGAGTAGCGCGGTAATTCTTATTGCCACCGGAACAAGCATCAATATCTCAGGAATTTCAGCAATAGATTATTCGTTAACTGTCCTTTGGGTTGTAGGCCTTATGAACTCGATTAATATGTTGGACAACATGGATGGGATTACAACTTCCGTCTCTATTTCGGTAATCATTGCTGTGATGTACATGCTTGTGGTAAATGACGAAACACTCAACATTTACTTCATAACCTTACTTGGTGTATTGGCTGCACTTATTGGGTTTATGTACTACAATTGGAATCCATCAAAGATGTATATGGGAGATACTGGCAGTCAGTTTTTGGGTGTTTTCTTGGCAGCCATTGGTATTTTGTATTTGTGGAATTATGATGCTGAAATAAATTTCCGCATTCAAACAAAACAGTTCATTGTGGCGTTATTGGTATTTATTGTTCCAATTATTGACACCACCACTGTGACGATTAATAGACTTCTTAAAGGTCAATCTCCGTTTGTTGGCGGACGAGATCATACAACCCATCATCTTTCTTATTTAGGGTTGTCTGATAGACAGGTTGCCCTTTCATTCTTTGGTCTTTCATTTCTTTCAGTTATCTTTTTGGTGATAATTGACCAAGTAATTGCTGATGACTGGGACTATTGGCACTTTGGAATTTTCCTAGCCTACTTCCTACTTCTCTTTGGCTTCCTTTATGGAATAACAAGAATTAATAAGGCTAAAGAATCCTAAATTTTTTATGATAAAACCAATCTTATACAAGATTACCTCTACCATATTACTGCTAGCATTGGCAATAGTTGGAACGGAATTCTTCATCTACTCTAGCGATGAAGTAAAGGGAGAAGATGAGAATTTTCAAGATAAATTCAACGAAGATTACAGAATTTACAGTCTCACAATTCCTACAGATTTAACGTTTTGTGGCGAACCCGTGCCGCTTCACGATCAGGATGTTTATGAGCGGTTAGATCGCGAATTATTGGTAAACACTTATTGGCAATCAAACAGCCTGCTATATCATAAACGTGCTAACAAGTGGTTTCCTGTCATTGAGCCTATTCTGAAAGAAAAAGGAATTCCAGATGACTTCAAGTATTTGGCTTTAGTTGAAAGCGGATTGATGAACGTAGTGTCTCCAGCTGGAGCAAGTGGTTTTTGGCAAATGCTTGAGAAAACGGCACAAGGATATGGATTGGAAGTGAACTCTGAAGTCGATGAACGCTACAATGTGGTAAAAGCGACAGAAGCCGCCTGTCATTACTTGCAAGATGCCTACGATATTTATGGGAACTGGACATTGGCAGCTGCTAGCTACAATATGGGTATGACTGGCGTGCAAAAGCAACTTGACCGACAAGATGTAAACCAGTATTACGACTTGCTTCTAAATGATGAGACAAGCAGATATGTGTTCAGAATTTTGGCAGCAAAAGAGTTGCACGAACATCCCACCAAATACGGTTTCCATTACAGATTGAAAGATCTTTACAGCCCACACAACACTTACTCGGTTAAATTAGATACCGCAGTGAAGGACCTTGCCGAATTTGCCGTAAAGAATAAAGTCAACTACAAGATTCTGAAAATTTTCAACCCTTGGTTACGCCAAAGTTATTTGACAAACAAGTCTAGAAAGCAGTACGAAATAAGATTGCCTAAGGCTGGATATCACGATTTCAGTTCAACTGAACTACCTAATTCTTTAGATAGTTCTTCCTCAACTGTAGACACCCTGCAATTGGAGGAAAATCATGAGTGACACTACTCTACCTGAAGATAATTTTCTAGAAGTTTACGGTGCTCGGGTTCATAACCTGAAGAACATCGACATTAAAATTCCGCGAGATAAGCTCGTGGTAATTACTGGCCTCAGTGGAAGCGGAAAATCATCCCTAGCATTTGACACCATTTATGCTGAAGGTCAAAGACGGTACATTGAAACTTTTGCTTCTTACGCTCGGCAGTTTTTAGGCACGCTAGAAAGACCCGATGTAGACAACATTACTGGATTAAGTCCAGTAATCTCCATTGAGCAAAAGTCGACTAATAGAAGCCCTCGGTCAACTGTTGGAACTGTAACAGAAATATATGACCTAGTGAGGCTTCTCTTCGCCCGAGTGTCTATCGCGTATAGCTACAATACCGGTGAAGCGATGGTTAAATATTCGGATGAAGAGATTATTCGAATTCTAAAAACTGACTTTGCAGATAAGAAAATTCAACTTCTAGCGCCTGTTATAAAAGGAAGGAAAGGGCATTACAAAGAGCTTTTCGTTCAAATTCAAAGACAAGGTTTTCAAAAAGTAAGGGTTGATGGAGAAATTGTTGACCTAGATTCCAACATCAAGTTGGATAGGTATAAGGTGCATGATATTGAGATTATAATTGATCGACTGACAGTTGATTTAAAAAGCACTAAACGGCTATCAGATTCAGTTCAGATGGCCATGAAACATGGAAAAGGGTCCATGATGACTTTAGATCATGAAACCAATGAAATTCGTTTCTTTTCTAGGTCACTAATGTGTCCAACCACCGGAATAGCATATGACGAGCCAGCACCAAATTTCTTCTCTTTCAACTCTCCTTACGGAGCTTGCAAAAAGTGTAATGGTCTTGGTACAATTGCAGAAATCTCGGTAGACAAGATTATTCCAAACACGAAGCTCTCTATTGGTCGCGGTGCCATAATTCCGATAGGTGAATACAAGAACAATTGGATTTTCAGACAACTTGAAGCTATTGGAGACAAATACGATTTTACTGTAAAAACTCCGATTGCTGATATTTCTGAAGAAGCTCTGAATGTAATTCTCTACGGAAGTAGTGAAGTATTTAAAGTCAAAGAGGCTAATTCTAACGCCACCGGATATTCATTATCTTTTGAGGGAATTATCAATTTTATAAGCCGACAAACAGATGACGCCAGTAGTAAAGCGCTTCAGCGTTGGGCTACTAGTTTTACCCAAAGAATAACCTGCCCCACTTGTAACGGCTCAAGGTTAAAGCAAGAGCCGAGACATTTCAAACTTGAAGGGCTAAATATTGCAGATGTTTCCGCCTTAGACCTAAGGGAACTTCAAAAGTGGTTTGATCAGTTACCCGACAAGCTAAATGACCGACAGCAACTTATTGGCGAGGAAATCATTAAAGAAATTCAAACTCGAGTTCAATTTCTTCTTGATGTTGGCCTAGACTATTTATCTCTAGATAGACCTGCAAGGTCATTATCCGGTGGCGAAGCTCAGAGAATACGATTAGCCACACAAATCGGCTCTCAATTGGTTGGTGTTCTGTACATTTTAGACGAACCCAGTATTGGACTTCATCAGCGCGATAATGAACGACTCATTAACGCTTTGAAAAAATTAAGGGACTCCGGTAATTCTGTAATTGTGGTTGAACATGATAAGGAAATGATGGAAGCTGCCGATCATGTAATTGACATTGGTCCTAAAGCAGGAATTTATGGTGGCGAAATTGTAGCGCAAGGCACCGCTAAAGAGTTATTGGCGAAAGATTCGCTCACGGCTTCGTTTCTAAACGGTGGTCATCTCATTCCAATTAAAAAGAACTTCCGAAAAGGAAATGGCAAAAACCTGATTTTAAAAGGTGCCTCAGGAAATAATCTAAAAAACGTTGATGTAACATTTCCACTAGGGAAGTTCATTTGCGTAACTGGGGTTTCGGGCAGTGGAAAATCGACCTTAATTAATGAGACCCTCTATCCTATTCTAAACAGAGAAATATTTAGAGCACAACAGGTACCAATGCCTTATAAAAAGGTGTTAGGGATTGAGCATTTAGATAAAGTAATTGCAATTGATCAAAGTCCAATTGGAAGAACACCGCGTTCAAATCCTGCCACGTACACAAGTGTTTTTTCTGACATCAGAAACCTCTTTACGATGGTGCCCGAAGCACAAATTCGTGGTTACAAACCCGGTAGGTTTTCATTCAATGTAAAAGGTGGGCGTTGTGAAGAATGCCAAGGAGCTGGGTTAAAAACCATTGAGATGAATTTCCTTCCCGATGTTCATATTAAATGTCCGACCTGCAACGGAAATAGATATAACCGCGAGACGTTGGAGATTCGCTATAAGGGCAAGTCGATTTCGGATGTTTTGGACATGAACATAGATGAGGCAGTTGTCTTCTTCGAAAACATTCCTTCTATTCTCAAAAAAATTAAAACCATTCATGATGTTGGTCTTGGCTACATCAACCTTGGCCAGAGCTCTACCACCCTTTCTGGCGGAGAAGCACAACGCATTAAACTCGCTGCCGAACTTTCTAAAAGAGATACTGGCAATACATTTTACATTTTGGACGAGCCGACCACTGGGCTTCATTTTGAAGACGTCAGGATTTTACTTGAGGTATTAAATCATTTAGCCGACAGAGGAAATACAGTTCTTGTAATTGAGCACAATATGGACATTATTCGTTCTGCTGACCATATTATTGATGTTGGTTTAGAGGGCGGAAAACTTGGTGGAGAAATACTGGAAACTGGAACCCCGGTTCAAATTGCCAATTCAACCAAAGGGCACACTGGCCCACATTTAAAGAAAGAGTTGGAGAGCTTGGGTGCACTTTAAAACAAACTCAGCTTATTCCCGTTTCAATAACAAA
>CALCGD010000102.1 GCA_937900875.1 uncultured Flavobacteriales bacterium | reverse complement strand
AAGATTATTACAAGAATTGATGCCGAGATTAACGGCCTTTTCTAAGGAATAATAAGCTTAATTACCGTTTGCAACTTCTCTCCATCTATGCTTAACGCATAAACTCCTCCGCTTAATCCTGCGTGAGATATATTGATTGATTCAAAATCGGAACTACTCTGCACCACGCGGCCGTCCCTGCTTATTAGTTGCCAGTTTACAGTTGCAGCGCTGTTGGTCTTTATCACGTGTTTTTCTGGATGGGTCTCGACTAATACTTCGGTGTCAGCTCCAATTTCATTTACCGAAGTAGCACCATAAACGACCGAGTTGTAAGCGTTTACTCTTCCATAGCCAAGTTCTAAAGACCAACCTCCATTTTCATTCCATGTTGAGTAGTCGTATCCACCAACCTTTTCCGCACCAAATGCTAATACCTTTCTTGCTAACCATTGCGGTAACGTTGGCGTGTGCGATAGAACCAATGCCAAAACACCAGCGGCATTCGGACATGCGGCCGATGTTCCATTAAAGCTGTTGTAATATTCTGTGTTGTGAAATCCGT
Organism: uncultured Flavobacteriales bacterium; assembly: GCA_937900875.1. Classification (GTDB taxonomy): domain Bacteria; phylum Bacteroidota; class Bacteroidia; order UBA10329; family UBA10329; genus UBA10329. The sequence continues at coordinate 3,661 of CALCGD010000102.1, read as the reverse complement.
TGGTGCCAAGCATGTCTATTGTGGCCACCCGAACTCCAGGAGCACTTACATCAAGTCCTTCCCCCCAATTGCCAGCCCACCAGTTTTCTCCATCACAAGAGGCAGGTGTTTTATGTTCATCGCACATACTTGTTGCGCCAACCGCTATGGTGTTTTCATACCGCGCTGGCCACAAAGGAATGGTATCAGTTACTCCATCATTTCCGCTCGAGAAAAGCATTGGAGCACCTAGCCCGCCTCTGGCATTTTCTACTACTTGGTCAATAACTGCATTCACTAGCGTGTCAGAACCAGGATAAAGTGCAAGAAGCACATCGGGCACAGCCCAAGAGTTGGACGATACATCAATGTCGTTCTGAGTTTGCCATCCCATGCAGTCTAGAAAAAACTGAGTTTCTGACCATGGCTGCACTTCACCTAAAATTACTTCATAGTTGAATACACGAATTGGAATCACTTTACAATCTTGGCAAACGCCTGCAACACCGAGCGTATTGTTTGTATTGGCGGCTGCTATTCCTGCGCAAGACGTACCGTGTCCGTCACTATCATAATTTGGAGTTGGATAGCCATTTGTTCCATCGCCCATGGCATCGAAGCCTGGAAGGAGTTTTCCTTCTAATTCGGGATGCAGTGTATCTATTCCACTATCAACAATTACAATGGTGATGTCTGTACTACCTGTGGTTACCTCCCAAGCAGCCTCAACGTCCATATCTGCTCCAATTGTCCCATTACCTTGAATTCCAGTCCCGTCATTTTGTAGATGCCATTGTCTATCATATCGAGGGTCATCTACCGAGCAATCGCTTACTGAATGGACCAGATTTGGGCTTACGGTTCTGAAAAGACCCGTTGATTTTAAAGTATTAACGGCTTCTATGGCGTCAATTCCATTCTTATTGGTTTTTAGTTTAATAATGGCTGATGTGAATCGGTTTGCGCCAAGTATCTCAACACCAATTTTAGCTGCTTCTACTTCTAAAATTTCTAAATCGTTTACATCACATAAGCGTACAAAGAAAGTGGGCTTGTATGTCACAAATTGATGTTTGGAGTTTGAATACAACGGGCTGATATATTCGACAACAGATTCATTTCTTAATGCTTCAAGATCAATTGAATTGACAGGTACAAAAACGGTTGATTTATAATGGAATTCTGAAAGTTCCATTGCCTCGCTCCAACCGTGCTTTTTTAGAATGTTTAAGCGTTCATTCCGCTCCACATCATCATTAAAGAAGATGGCTGAATGTGTATGCGACAATTCACTTTGAGAAAAAGCGCTAAGTGGCAAAAGAACAAATAGAATGTATTTAAGCATGGAGTTGAAATTGTGAGTCGAATTTACGCAAACAAAAAAGCCCCAATCGCGTAAGCGGTTGGGGCTTTCAATATCAATTAGTGAGTTGTTTATTTCGTCACCTTCTCAGCAACAGTCTCAATTACTTCTTCAACCGTTTCGGTAACGACTTCACCAGCTGCATCAGTCACAGTTTCTGTTGTAATTGTAGTCTCAGTAACGGTTCCGTCTTCGGCCGTTTCAACTTCAACAGTCATTTCAATTGCAGACTCGTTCAATAGAGCAGAATCAGAAACTTCTGGAAGATCCAACGCAATAGAAGGAGCAATTACCAAAGCAACTACAGACATCAATTTCAAAAGGATATTCAATGATGGACCAGAAGTATCCTTGAATGGATCACCAACAGTATCTCCAACAACAGCAGCTTTATGTGGCTCAGAACCTTTACCATACTTAACTCCGTTAATCTCAACACCTTCCTCAATCATCTTCTTAGCGTTATCCCATGCACCACCAGCGTTAGACTGGAAGATTGCCATAAGAACACCAGCAGATGTTACACCTGCAAGAAGACCACCTAGCATTTCTGGGCCTCCAATAAAACCAACAGCTACGGGAACCGTAATTGCCAAAACTCCTGGCAATACCATTTCCTTGATAGAAGCCTTCGTAGAAATGTCTACACACTTATCATACTCAGGCGTGCCATCTGCTGCATCAAAAATTGCTTGATCCTCGGCACTCCAGTCCTTCTGATCTTTTCCTTCGTTCTTCTTCATCACCTCAAGAGCTGCTTTAAGAGCAGGAATCTCTTTAAACTGACGTCTTACTTCTTCAATCATTGCCATGGCAGCTTTACCTACAGCATTCATGCTCAAAGCAGAGAATACAAATGGAATCATTGCTCCAACAAATAGACCAGCCATTACAGTTGGGTCAGCCACGTTAATCATACTAACATTTGCTTGCTGCATAAAAGCTGCAAACAATGCAAGTGCGGTAAGTGCGGCAGAGCCAATCGCGAATCCTTTACCGATAGCAGCAGTAGTGTTACCAACAGCATCAAGCTTGTCAGTTCTTTCACGAACTTCTTTTGGAAGGTCAGCCATTTCTGCAATACCACCAGCATTGTCAGAAATTGGTCCGTAAGCATCAACAGCTAATTGGATACCCGTGTTTGCAAGCATACCTACAGCAGCAATTGCGATACCATACATTCCTGCAAAGTGGAAAGCAACGATAATAGCAGCAGCAATAAGAAGAACAGGAATAGCTGTACTCATCATGCCAACTCCTAAACCAGCAATAATGTTGGTTGCACCCCCAGTTAATGATTGACGTACAATAGACAATACTGGGCCAGTTCCTGTTCCAGTGTAATACTCAGTGATTTTACCAATTCCCAAACCTGCAAATAGACCTGCAAGGGTTGCGAAGAAGATTCCGTTAGATGTGTAAGTGATTCCGCCAACAGAAACCCAAGACTCAGGCATGAATTCACCAATAATGAAGTAAGAAACAACCACCATTACAGCAGCAGAACCAAACTCACCAATGTTCAATGCAGTGTGTGGGTTACCACCATCTTTCACCTTCACGAAGAATGTTCCAAGAATAGAAACGATAATACCTACAGCAGCAAGTACCATTGGTAAAAGAACAGCTCCAAGTCCGTTAAACTTACCTGCAAACTCAGGTAGAGTAACAAACGCAGCACCCAAAACCATAGTACCAATAATGGAACCTACATAAGATTCGAAAAGGTCAGCTCCCATACCAGCAACATCACCAACGTTGTCACCAACGTTATCAGCAATTGTAGCAGGATTCAAAGGATGATCCTCAGGAATACCAGCTTCAACCTTTCCTACAAGGTCAGCACCAACATCAGCAGCCTTAGTATAAATACCACCACCAACACGTGCAAATAATGCAATAGAAGAAGCTCCCAAAGAGAACCCAGCCAATACATTCAATACTTTATTAATGTTCCAATCTGGACCAATAAATTCAGAGTAAACAAGGAAAAGTCCGCTAAGTCCAAGAACACCCAGACCTACAACACCCATTCCCATTACAGAACCACCACCAAAGGCAACCTCAAGGGCCTTACCAATAGAAGTTCTAGCAGCGTTAGTTGTTCTAACATTTGCTTTCGTTGCTACTACCATTCCTAGGTAACCAGCCAATGCAGAACAAATAGCACCAACTACAAATGATAGTGCTACAAGTGGGCTAGAGTTGTCTTCTTGCATTCCTTTGAAAGCTAAAAGAACAGCTACTGCCACAACAAAAATGGAAAGTACTTTATACTCAGCACTCAAGAATGCCATTGCACCTTTCTGAATGTGACCA
>CALCGD010000101.1 GCA_937900875.1 uncultured Flavobacteriales bacterium | reverse complement strand
AATGGGCATGGGATTTTGATGGATTGGGAAATTCAGTTCAGCAATCGCCAAGCTACAATTTCCCTGCAGCAGGAACTTACACCGTAACACTAGGTGTTCTTTCATCCGACTTCTGTGCTGCTACGTATTCAGAACAAATCACCATCTATCCAGTACCGCTTCCAACGTTTACAGCAACCGTAGTTTGCGAAGGAGTAGCCACAACGTTTCTAAACGAGAGTACGGTTAGCTCTGGAAGTATCGCAGCTCAAGCTTGGGATTTTGGAGACAACAGTGGCACATCCCTCAATGTATCGCCTACCTATACATACAGCAGTGCCGGAACGTATGCTGTTTCGTTGGGAGTCACAACAGCCAATGGCTGCATTGCTGCTACTTTTCAGAATGTAACGGTCAACCCACTTCCGAGCGTTGATGCTTCTCACACAGACATTCTTTGTGCAGGAGAAAGCAACGGGTCTGCAATGGTTGCCGCCTCTGGCGGAACAGCACCTTACACCTATCAATGGAACGATGCATCCCAATCAACTTCGACCAGTATTGGCAATCTAACCCCTGGTCAGTATACCATCACGGTAACGGATGCCGAGGGATGTATTTCAGACACAACAGTGGTGGTTACCGAACCATTGCCATTTAACATTCAGCTAGTATCCTACCCAGATACCTGCGGACTACAAAACGGAGCCATTAGAGCAACACTTACAGGCGGTACAGCTCCGTTTGAATATCAATGGAGTTCAATCCGCGACTCTGCCTCTATTTATTCCGTAGACCTTCCTCCTACTGGATGGAACACTTTATTGGCTACAGGAGATTATTCAGTTATTGTTACCGATGATGCAGGATGTACGGTTCAATCAGCAATCACCGTTGACCTCATTGCACCTCCTATTGCAGCATTTGATACGCGCAGCGACCCCGAAGAATTGAGAGACCCTACCGTACAGTTCGTCAATGGTAGTACGAATGCATTTACCTACGAATGGCATTTTGGAGATGGGGAAATTGGATACGAAGAAGACCCGCTTCATATTTATGACGCTAGTGGCAGCGTTTTGGTGATGCTAATTGCCTATAACGATCCGCAATTTGGTTGTGCCGATACCACTTTTGGTTATATAGAAGTTGCTCCGTTCTTTACTTTTTATGTGCCCAATGCCTTTACCCCAGATGAAGATGGTAAAAATGATACTTGGGGTCCGGTTGGAGATTATTTCGAGTACGAAAGCTACAACGTGAAGGTATTTGACAGATGGGGTGGTTTACTTTGGCAAACCGATAATCCAACTCATTGGTGGGATGGACTTAATCAGAACACCTTAGAGCCTGTAAAGCAAGGCATGTATATCTACCAATTTGTCATTCGAAGGTTTGACACATTCGAACCGAAGATTATTTCAGGTACCGTTACAGTTTATCGGCACAAATAATCAAAGCGGTTTACTCTAGTAAGGAAATATTGATTTGTCTAGCAGTTATAGGTGCTAGTAGTTAGCGCTATTCAATTCAAGGAGAACTCAAATAGATTTGGCTCTGAAACATTTATTTCATCCTCTTTTATCGTTACCACAACCACATCTTTCGGAAGGTTGTGTGGTTTAACGAGTACCGTACCATACACCAACATTATTCGTGCAGCCGTTTCATAGTGCTTTTTGAATTCCGCAAGGGTAGTTACGGCCAAATCAATTTGTTCTTTGAGAACCAAAGGAGACTCAACACGCTGAACCAATAAGCAATGCGACCCTAGCTTCTCAAAAACGTAATCTAGTCCAAATGGTGCACACTGAAATTCTTCCCAACACGTCCAATTGTCCTCCAAAGAATGCGCATCTCTCAAAAAAACATCTGTAAAATCTGAAATCTCGTTCATCATCATGTATTAATTAGGTTAATAACGGACCCAATGCCATAAAACTAAAAGAGCAATTGGCAGTTGGTTAGCTCGATTAATGAATAGTCGGATTAAAGGAACAACCACGCGTATTTTGGAACCAACGAACTCCTATCAAGTTTTGACATCCAAATTCTCATCGAATACGGAGGACCCTCAGTTTATTGGTATCATTGAAGCACCGAAAGTTGCATGAGAATTTTCCTGTTTTCAATCCTTTTCTTCTATTCAATCGCCTCGGTTGGACAAGGTTATTCTATTAAGCAGTTTTCGGTGGATGATGGACTACCTAGCTTACATGTTTACGAGGTAAAGCAAGACAACCATGGATTCTTTTGGATTTCAACTTCTGAAGGTGTGGTTAAGTATGATGGCTACTCTTTTATTCCACAAAAAGGTCCTTTTGCATCCGATGTTTGGTGGACTTATCAGGACAATCAAGACAAGATTTGGGGACTCACCAGTGGAACCAAGCTTTGGTACCTTGAAAGAGACACGTTTAGGTCAATTTCTCCCGACTTCCAATCTGGTAAGGACGGAACTGTTTTTAGCGAGATTTATCAGGACAATTATGGTCGACATTGGATTACTTCCGGATTATGGGTTGGTCGGTTTGGTAAAGGCGAAATAGAATCGTTTGGTGCGGCAGATAAACTGGGCATAAATCAACCAGCTTCTTATCCAGTATTTTGGCAAGATGAAGAGCGGAATAGCTTTTACATAACCTTATCTCCACTTACTGTTTGGAAAATTGTAGCAACTGGTGAGTTTGAAAAGTTCTACGAGTATTCAACTAATATTTTCTTCAGAAATCACAAGTTCGAAGGCGAAAGTCAGGCTAATGATGCTAACACCACTTTACTTATCCATTCCCCAGATAGCATCTACACTATTCGTAACGACAGCTTATTTGCCCATATAGGTGGTGAGAAAAACTCGCTGGGTCTGTTCCCTGCTCGGGAGCAGCTAAAATTTGAAAGCTATAAGGCGTACCGGCTAAAAGACAAATACCTATTCCTTCATGCTAAAGGAAACTTCATCACCGATTTGAATTTCAACCATTTACGAGAGTACGATTTCATTGAACCATTATCTATAAATACTGCTTATCAAGACCATGAAAAAAGCCTGTAGCTAGCAACAGCAGACCAAGGACTTCTTTACATAACACAGGAGGCGATTGCTTCCACCCAACTACAGCTTTCTGATAATAAGAGTTCGGACATCTGTGGCGTTGGCGTATCAGAAGCAGCTGATATTTGGGTTGGATTTAAAAATTGTGAAATCTGCAAAGTTGAGAATGAGGCTCTAAACTGCTTCAAAGCCACCGCGCAAACAGATGGCAATTTGGAAGTGTTGTTGCGAGAATTCAAGGTGGTTTCTAACTACTTGATTCTAATGATTGGCTATTACGAAATCCAAGTTTTCGATATCACTCAACTAAACAATGGAACTGTTGAGCCAATCATTTTCAACCAATTCAATAATACTAAAAGTCTGAATGTGGGCTTAGATGGAAATGCCTACATCACAGATTATCACAAGTGCTATCAATTACTGTTGAACGATGGAACACCCACATTAAAAACCCTATTTCATGAAAAAGCTCTGGCCTTGTCTACAAGACAAGATAGTTCGCTGGTTATTTCCTCCTTGGATGGGATTTACGCGATTTTACCTACAGGTGATTCTGTTCTGCTGGACAATGATTTATCCATAAAGAAATTTGGGTTTGACCGAGCTAATGGAATGTGGGGCATTAGCAAAGACCGTGGCATTTACAGCATAGGTGAAACGAATGCAAAATCAATTCTTGCATTGGAAGACATCTTGATAAGAGACGTTTACTTTGAAGACGATAAAACGTTATGGGTAGCTACAACGGAAGGCCTGCTTCAAGTAAAGCGCGAAAGCATAAGCGAAGAATTTACCGTTCTGAAGAAATTCACGTTGGCAAACGGACTTCTAACCAATGATGTCACCTCCATTTATACTGATGATCGGCATCTTTATATTGGAACATCCAAGGGGCTTAATATTGTTAATCGAGCTAGTCTCTCAAATTCGTCATCCGGTCACAGTGTTCTTCTAACAAGTGCTGTGTCTCGAGGGAAAAAGCTACCAGTATCTGAGAGCTACATTTTGAGTGCTGACAACAACTCTCTTGAACTAGAATACGTCTATATATCGCCCAAAAGTGCGGGGCAAATTACTTACCAATACCAGCTAGAAGGTGTAGATGTAGATTGGCAAGAAACGGAAGACACACGCGTACACTACCCGTTTTTACCTGCGGGGGATTATACGTTTCGTTTATCCGCAAAAGACATTAACGGAATTTCATCCAAAGACAATATCAAACTCACAATAACCGTAAAGGAGCACTGGTGGAAGACCACTTGGTTTCTGGTAATAGCCTTTTTAAGTTCATTTGCCGCCATCATCAGCTTTTTTCTAATAAGAATAAGGCAATTGCGCGAACGAGAACGAGAGCGAGCTGAGATGAATAACCGAATTGCAGAACTTAAACTGAATGCATTGCAGTCTCAAATGAATCCTCATTTCGTTTTTAATGTGCTAAACAGTAT
>CALCGD010000100.1 GCA_937900875.1 uncultured Flavobacteriales bacterium | reverse complement strand
TCATGATAGTAATCAGGTAGAACATAGGCCAAAACCGAGTGTCGGTATTTTATCAACTTTGTATACTCTCAATTATCCACTAACGGCACTTAATGAATAGGCTTGTTTTAATCATGTCACTCAGTTTATACGCAGCCTATGGCCAAGCTCAAGACAGACGTTATTACTATGAAAGCGGCTTAGATAAGTACGACCTAAGAGATTTTTTTGGGGCGCTTGAAGATTTCAGTAAAGCACTTGAACTTGACAGCACAGTTGCGGCAAGCTATTACAACATGGGCTTAGCCTATGAAGGGCTAGAAAAATATGATGAGGCTTATGAGTATTACTACAAAGCAGTATCAATCGACTCTTCTGACTCTGATTTCTTATACGCTTTTGGTAGCATAGAATACACGATGGAAAACTACCAAGTGGCTATAAAATATTTTAATGCAGCTTTGGAGATATCACCTAATTACATAGACGCCATTCTAGAACGCGGTAATGCAAAAGGCTCGTTAGAAGAATACGCAGATGCTCTGCAAGACTACAATGCCGCCCTTATGATGGAACCCTTTGATGGGCTTATTTATTACAACCGAGGTCTCAACTTTTGCGATATGGACCAACACGCGAAAGCAATTAAAGATTTTACGCAATCGATCTCATTGGATGCGTTAGATTCAGATGCCTTTTCTGCTAGAGGAATTTGTTACTACCACCTTAAAAAGCCAAAACAAGCATTAGGAGACTTGGACAGAGCGATTGAGTTAAACTCGATGGATGCCTCAGCATTTGAATATCGAGCAGGAATTAAGGAAGAAAGCGGCAACATTTCAGGCGCTCTAGAGGATTACAATATTATTATTGAACGTTTTCCTGCTGATGGAGACTTCTATTTTCAGAGAGGTGCTCTTTGGGAAATTATGGATAAGCCAGATTTGGCAATAAAAGATTACGACAAAGCAATTGAACTTAATCCTGATGATTACGATTCTCGTTTGTTTCGAGCCGAAATTTGCATTGACACGCGAGCTTTTGACAAGGCTCTGGAAGACTTGAATAACTGCGTGAGAATCAACCCTAAAGACCCTGACGCATACTACTACAGGGCAGTTTGTCATCGATATTTTGACAATCAGGCGCAATATTGCACCGACCTTATAATGGCAAAGCAACTGGGATTTCAAGTTCCATCTTGGATGTTGACAGATTGCGATTGACAGGGACAAATGAATTTCGGTTAGGTGTTGTTATATTTGAATCCATCTCAACAGCAGAGCGCAATTGAACAGGCAAGTCGCGCCAAAGCGGAAAATGAGAAATCCAATAATCAATAATTCATAAATACTCCATGAAAATCTTACAAATCGTTCTCAGTCTGGTACTTTTCATTACAGCAACGCCCCTCTCCCATGCACAAGATTTTCCGGTGCCTGCCAATTACATTCTAAAGGCAGAAGAGGATTACAAGAAGTACGAGCAGGAATTGATGGCAACCATTACTTGGCTAGAAAAACAGCCTATTAATGAGTATCAAGAGGAGCGCAAGGTAGCCAACGTATTTATGATGGCGTGGCTTACGGGTTCTCCGTATGTAACCATCGAATTACACGGGGGCGTTCTCACCTTTTCCGCGAAAAACGCAGACCTTTTAGTCACGTTTATGGGTGGTTGGACCAAGTATGCACTAGCAAACCCTGAAGCAGCAGATGACTTAACGGCAGCCAATTTAGCAGGTTTAGAAAGCGTAATTGAGGTATACCAGCTAAACAAAGGAAACGGCATGAAAAAAGACAAAGCGGTTGAGAAATTAATCGCTCTTCAGAAAGACGGAAAATTGAAGCAGTGGGTGAAGGACCAACTGAAAGAATAAGAACATCAACTTTTGTAACAAGTCCTTTTTCGAATAATTCAATCTAAAAAGCGACTTGCTAGTTAGAATCCATCCATTAAAGCGATTAAATCTGCTTCTGCAATTTCGGTCATGGTAACCTCAACCGTGTAGTTGGCCGACACGGCAAATTCCTCGTAGTGATAGGCAAGGTTACCTGCACTATTCATTGCAAAACACAACGACTTTACGGATGCTCCTAAGGGCACACTTCCCGATTCCTGATTGTACACCCGCATTACCGAATGAATGTCGGTGAAGTACAAAAACACCACAACATTAGTTAGGTCATCGTCATTCGATTGATAGCTAACCGTGGTTGTTGAGTTTGGGTCTAAAGCGTAGAAATAATCGCAATTAATCCATCCCATTACAGGTACCGCTAAATCGTAGTAACCACCTGTAGAATCTACTGCAATGTACTCTGGAGCTGGGTTTGTGCTAACAGCAGAAGAATTGTCGTGCCAATCCAGAATATCGCCTACTTGCTCTCCAAAAAACAAAGACATTTCCGGTACTGGGTTGGCAGAAGGAGTTTGCGCGTAATAGGTTTTGTTTGGTTTCAATATCAATTCTTCTCCGTCCTTAAAAGCTCTTACTCTTACCTCTCCATCGGTAACCAACATATTGCCCTGCGCTACGGTCGGCAAATTGTAAAGCTCCATGTCTTTAGGTAGATAAACCTCTATCAATTTGATGGTAATAGGATACGAAACGTCATTTCCGTTTGGAAACATAAATATGGAGCTATCTAACCACAATCTAGTTCCCTGATTTCCTGTTATTGGCCCTTGTCCAGTTCCATCAATCACAAACTCCTGCTCTTCAGGACGATTGTCGTACATAAACTGGTCTGGTTCTGAGAAACTATTTTGAGCGATACGCTGCTTAGAGCACTGCGTAAATGCTGCCAATGCCACCAATGCAAGTACAATTAAGAGCGGTTTTTGAAATGCCTTTGTCATTTTTTCAAAATCTAGTTTATGTATTTATAAGTACGCTGGACAGGTAGTTCGGTTGCGCTTTACCCACCTCGGAAAGTACATGATTCCCACTTCAACCCGGCTTTCTAGGTAAATGGGATTGTAGCGGTATTCTGCGAAAGGTCTTACTTGTTTATCGAGAAAAACCAATCCTCCTCCTACTTCTGCAATGAAATTGAGCGGCTTGGCTTTGTCGTAATTCGATTCGGCAAAATTGAACCAATAATTTACGCTTCCTCCTGCAAGCACATAGCCACGAACAATTGGGTGATAAAATGGTGCATAATGCAGTTCTAATCCGCCATATACTTCGTGCACCTTATTAAAGGTT
>CALCGD010000099.1 GCA_937900875.1 uncultured Flavobacteriales bacterium | reverse complement strand
GATGTGGCGGGCAACATGAACCTAGACACCTTCAATTTCTACCGCATTGGCGGCATGGAGGCGCTATATATAGATACAGCACTTAACGTAGGCGTGGGTATGTTTAATGAAATGAACACAATTACCACTGGCAAAAGAAATATTGCAGTAGGTTACTTAAGCGGTAGCAGCCTTACAGATGGTTTTCAAAATACCTTCTTGGGTACTTATGCTGGGGAGGATGTCGCAGGTGCCTCCAACAATGCATTTTTTGGAGAGTGTGCCGGTCGTAATACAACTGATAACTCAAATACTATGGTAGGCGCTTTTAGCGGGTTCACCAATACTGGTGGTTACAATAATACATTCTTAGGCTTTGCCGCAGCGTATAATATAGCTTCAGGTAATCATAATTTAATGGCAGGTAGCAATGCAGGTCGAGACCTGAGCACCGGTACAAACCATCATAATGTAATACTTGGAGCCGATGCTGGCTATACGAGTGGTGGCGCTGTAATGACAGCTGGAGCTACGCTTACATTGGTGGGATATAATACCGAAGCATCCAACTCGCTTACCAACGCTACGGCTATTGGTGCTAATGCAATGGTAGAGGCAAGTAATGCAATAGTAATTGGCAGTATAAATACAGTAAATAGTGCCACGGTTACAGCTAACGTGGGCATTGGCACTACAACCCCTGGCAACCGCCTAGAAGTTAAACATGGAACCTCAGGCTTAAGCGGGCTTAGACTGACCAACCTTGTTACTGCAGCCCCGATTAATTCTACAGGCGTTGTGCTAACCATTGATAACAATGGCGATGTGATTTTGGTAAAGGACAGTATTGATGATGGTAGCGGAGGAAACGACTGGCATATTACTGGTAATGCGGGCACAACCGCAGGTGCACCAAACAATAACTTCATCGGAACAACTGATGAGAAGGATTTTGTAATTGCCACAGATAACCAAGAGTGGATGCGAGTAATCGGAGAAACCACCAACCAAGGCAATGTGGGTATTCATACTGCCACACCAACTGCTGTTTTGCATGTTGTGGATAGTTCTTCTGCCAGTTCGAATACGGCTATTTACGGAGAGGCAACGGTTGCTACCACTTGTAAAGCCGTGCATGGTCGCTCAGAAGCTCCTTCGGGTGGAACAGGTTACGGGGGTTATTTTGTCGGTGATTATGGGGCTACAGGGCCATTGGTGAATTATGGTGTTTATGGCAAAGCACACGGTGGAGCCACAGATTATGGGGGCTATTTTACTGTACCTGGTGCTGACACTACTGGAAACAGGTATGCAGTCTATGGTGAAGCTGGAGCGAGCAATTACTACTATGCTGCCTATTTTAATGGTGAGGGAGTTCTTACAGGTGGCATGTGGGGAACATCTGACAGAAAATTGAAAAAAGACTTACAGCCATTGTCTAACGGTCTCGACCGCATAATGGAATTGAAACCAACTAAATATGAATTTGCCCAATCAAAGTACCCGTCAATCAACCTGCCGAAGGGCCAGAATTATGGACTGATTGCCCAAGACTTGGAAGAGGTTATCCCTGAGTTGGTCAAGGATATAAAACATCCAGCAAAGTATAATGACAAAGGAGATATTGAGTATGAAGCAATGGAGTACAAAGGGGTTAACTACACTGGCCTTATTTCGTTCACCATTGCCGCAATTCAAGAACAGCAAGAAATGATTGAAGAAAAAGAAGCCCGCATAGTTGTATTGGAAAAGGAGGTAGAGAGACTAGCATCCATAGAAGCTG
>CALCGD010000098.1 GCA_937900875.1 uncultured Flavobacteriales bacterium | reverse complement strand
TTGGGATACTCGAACACTACTTCTCTTTTTTCATCGTTTAGGACGGTATTGGTTTTTTATTAAAAATATGGATCGACCGATTCTAGTTTCTACCAATTTGAAGGAGTATGAACAGCTGTTGACACCAAGCGGATTTGCTAGAATTCATCATTCGCACCTCATTAACCTGGCGCATATAAGCAGGATTGATAAAGTGAATTTATCGGTTCATCTATCCGAAGAGCAAAAGGTGCCTATTTCTGTAAGAAAGAAAGACGAGTTGCTTAAGCGACTCTGATTCGAAAACAGTTATTACTGGTTTCATAGCAGTTATTGATTGCCACCTACCTAGGTGATGAAAGAGGTCTACACTTGCTTGTGTAAACCCCATAAATCAATCTATTATGAAAAAACATGTACCCTTTTTGATCAGTCTTTTAGGAATCTGCGGACTCCTAGCCTGGACTGCGACCGTGCGAGCTCAATGCTCTAGCAATAATGTCACGCTTGACTTGCCAATCACCGTCACATCTACTGATATGTCGGATTTTACGCATCCCGTAAATGTTGTGAATGCCGCGTACGTCAACGGTCAGGATGGAATCGCAGACGGAGCGTTGCACTTCAATGCACAGAATCAATACGCTACAATTCCACCGCACGCTGCATTTGAATCAATGACAGAGGAATTCACCATGTCTGCTTGGATATACCCAACATCTTTTCTTTCCGAAAATGCCATTATCAGCAAACTCAATGGAAGCAACCGAAACTTTGTATTCCGCTATCAGGATGGAGGGAAATTACATTTTCACTACACCCGCTCTGGAGGTCTGACTTTTGTTACAACCGATTCAATTGTAATTGAGATAAATACATGGCAGCATGTGGCTGCCACTTGGGATGGGGATAAGATTCGTTTGTACGTAGATGGTGAATTAAAAAAAGAGCAAGTAATAACTGATGAAGGGCCAACTTTTCAAGCAGCGGGCTCGGTTAGATTAGGAACGCTCAATTTTAGTTCTGAGCGTATGGTTGGGTATTTAGATAACGTTCAAATGAGAGCCTATGCCACTACAGAAGAAGAAATTAAATGTCTCGAATCGTCATTTGTTTCTGCCGAAAACAATGTGGTTCTGAACATGCCACTCAATAATAGTTCTGATGATATTTCGGACAATAATAACGATGGAAACTTCTACGGAATAGGAGTTGGAACCGATAGATGGGGGCAAGTTGCCAAGGCAGTAAACTTTAATGGTTCTGGATATGTGTCAGTGCCAAACATTGTTCAGTACAACGGCTTAACAACT
>CALCGD010000097.1 GCA_937900875.1 uncultured Flavobacteriales bacterium | reverse complement strand
TTACCGGAATTGGAGACCAATCTACCTGTCAATGTGAATCTTGGGCGGGTTACTTAGATGAGGTGAGAATTTGGAATGTTGCTCGAACTCAAGCAGAAATTCAGAGTAATATGACCAATCTTCCAACTCCAACTACCCAGGTTGGCTTGTTGGCTTATTACAAGTTTGATGGCGACTACGTCAATGTTCAAGGAAATGCTGCTTGGAATGGTGTTCCTGTGGGAGCTCCTCAATTACAGAACAACGCTGCTTGTCAGAACATTGATTTATCTTTTCAAAACCAGGCAGTGGTTACGGATGTAAGCTGCAATGGTGGTTCAGACGGCACTATTACTGTAACTAGTTCGGGTGGCCATCCCAACTACACTTATTCTCCCGATGGCATTAACTATTTCCCAATTAACACAATCGGAAATTTACCTTCAGGTAATGCAACTGTTTGGGCTAGCTCAGGAGCAAATTCAGGATGTATCGAGCAAATTCCGGTTGTAATTGCAGAACCAACTGCTATTACTACGTCCGTCACTGGAACAGATCCTAATTGTGTTGGAGGTAATGATGGAACAGCAGATTTAACAGTAAATGGGGGAACACCTCCATATTCGTTTAATTGGTCGTCAGGTTCTAATCAAGAAGACCCTAACAATCTCGTAGTAGGCAACAATACTGTCACAATTACCGATGCAAATGGGTGTACAGCCACCGAAAGCATCGTGCTTTCTAATCCAACCGCTATCACTACTTCCATAACCGGCACTGATCCATCTTGTAATGGTGGAAATGATGGAACGGCCAACTTGACGGTCAATAACGGCACGCTTCCATACAGTTTTGCATGGTCGTCTGGATCTAACCAAGAAGACCCTATAAATCTTGTTGCTGGAAATAATACGGTTACAATTACCGATGCAAACGGGTGTACGGCCAATGAAAATATTGTGCTAACAGAACCAACTCCCATTTTTCCAAATGCCTTTGCCAATTTTGTAAGTAGCGTGGGTGCTTGTGATGGAGGTGGGGTTGCTAATCCATCTGGTGGAACACCTCCTTATACCTACTCGTGGTCTAATGGACAAACGACACCTACAGCCACTGGTATGTGCCAAGGCCCACAAACTATTACGGTTACGGATGCAAATGGATGTACCGGTTCGCAGATTATTACTGTTAATGTGCCTGCCTGCTTAACGGATGTAGACTTTTTTACTTGGGTTCAAGCGGGGCAGCCTGCAAATGGCAACTGGGTAGTGCAAAATGGTGGTGCTCAAGTAACTCAAACAGTAAATGGCAATCCAACATTCTTCATTACTCCAGTCGATTATATCAATGTTAGAATGCGTGGAAAAATGCGAACTACAGATAATGATGATGATTACATGGGTGTGGTTTTTGGGTTTAGTGACCCTTTAGGCGCAACAGATAACTTCGACATGTGGTTATTCGATTGGAAACAAGGCAATCAAACCAATGGAGGCTTTCCTGGATCTGAAGGTTTTGCCTTAAGTCACGCAGTTGGAAATATCCCAGCAGCACAGTATCCTCCAACCTTTTGGGGACACACGACAACTCCAGAATTTACAGTAGTAGCTACCAATTACGGCAACAACGGTTGGAATCAGAATGTAGATTACGAGGTAGAAGTAACCTACACGGTTAACCGAGCTATAATTTTGGTTGATGGAGATACGATTTTTGACGTTTATGATTGTTTTGAGCCTGGAAGGTTTGGCTTTTATAATTATTCGCAACAGCAGGTACGATATTCGGACTTTACCTACGAGCTATTTGCTGATTTCACAGTAGATGCCCCTCAAATTTGCGCAGGAGACACAGCTCACCTTACATTCTTAGAGCAGTGCGGAAACTTCAACAACCTTAATCAATTTGCGGAATTACAATGGGATTATGGTGATGGTTCAACAGAAACCGTGACAAACCTAACATTGGCAAACGTGAATCCAGAACACGTTTACGAAACGGGTGGAAATTACATCATCGAATTGGTAGCATTAGACACCTTGGGATGTAGAGACACAGTTTACAAGAACATTATAGTCTTTCAGAATCCTACTGCTGACTTCACTTTTGCGGATCAATGTTTATCAGATT
>CALCGD010000096.1 GCA_937900875.1 uncultured Flavobacteriales bacterium | reverse complement strand
ATAAGAAAAATGAAAAAAGTAAGTATTTCATCGAGATGAATTTGGTCCTAACTCAATCATTGTTAATTGAGCTGCAGCACACAATTTCTCAATTCCATTCTTTACAATGAAAACGTCTGCCCGACAAATAGTTAAGGTTTTGCCGTATTTAAGTACATGACCTTTTCCTATTAACAACTCTCCATCAGCAGGTCGCATCAAATTGAGTTTGAACTCCACGCTTAAAACAGATGAATGTTCTTTCATCAATGAAAGACTAGCATAGCCAGCTGTGTTGTCCGCAAGGGTTCCAATCACTCCGGCATGAAAAAAACCATTCTGCTGAGTCAGCCCTTCATTATAAGGAATATGGATTTCGCAATAACCAGGTTGAACATCTACCAATTCAGCGCCAATGTGCTCCATGAACTTTTGGGAGGCAAAACTTCGTTCAACCTTAACTTTGTAATCAGGGAATTGGGGTTGAAAGGACATATTATTGATTCAAAAAGTGGTGGGTCAAACTTGTTTGGAAAATTTGAAACCTATGATGAATAAACCCAGAACAATCAGCCCAATTCCAGCGAGCCAGCCCCTAAACGTAGGCTGAAAAATGGAGTCGTCAAAAACTGGGGAGTTTTCTTTTATCAATTTCCTTAATTGCAATATTCCTAACCCAATGGCGATAATTCCAAATGAGTAACTAATCAGTAATGCACCAGTTGGGTACTTCCATTCGGTCATTAAGCGAAGCATGTTCTATTGAAATCAAATAACCTCAAAATACCTTTTGGTTTCCCAGTCAGTTACCGCTTTAGAGAATTCGCGCCATTCCCACTCACGAGTAGCAACGAAATGATTCACAAATTCTTCTCCGAATAGTTGTTTTGGAATCTCTGAATTCTTCATGGCTTGCGTAGCATCCCAAAGATTTTTTGGAAGTGTTCCAGCACCTTGATCCGCATAACCATTACCAATTGTTTCAGGTAATTTGAGTTTGAGTTTGTTCTCAATTCCGTATAGTCCAGCTGCCAAACAAGCAGACATCGCGATGTACGGATTGGTATCTGAACCAACCACGCGGGTTTCTAATCGGCAAGATTTCTCTCCTGCAGGAAGCGAGCGTAAGGCAACAGTTCTGTTGTCAACCGCCCAAGTCAACGTAGTTGGTGCCCAAGCGCCTTCAACCAAGCGTTTGTAGCTGTTGATGGTAGGTGCAATCATTGGCAAGATGTATGGCAAACAAGCCAACTGACCAGCCATATAGCTTTCCATCAATTTGCTCATTCCCTTGTTGCCTTTTGCATCTGAGAACAGGTTCTTTTTATCGTCCCAAAGGCTTTGGTGAATGTGGCCGCTGCAACCTGGAAGCGTTGGACTAATCTTGGCCATAAATGTTGGAATAACGCCATACTCATGAGCAATTTCTTTTAGCCCTCCTTTGAATAATACCGCTCTGTCAGCCGATAAAAGAATATCGCCATACATGATGGCTGCTTCATAAACGCCTGGGCCTGTTTCGGTATGTAGTCCCTCAATTGGCACATCAAACTGGTCCATGTATTCGAAGATGGCATTGAAGTATTCTTTCTCCTGAGAACTTCTCAAAAGCGAGTAGCCAAACATACCTGGCGTAAGCGGCTGTGGATTTGTGAATCCACGTTCATGCAAATCATCTGCATTCTCTGCAAAATTGAACCACTCGAACTCCTGACTGAAAAATGGCTTGTAGCCCATTTTTTCAGACTTGGCTTTTACTGTTTTTAGCAAACTTCTTGGACAAACGCCCAATGGCTTTTCTTTCGCATTCACGAAATCGGCTAGGAAAAATGGTATGTCATTATCCCACGGAACAAGACGGAATGTACTTAGGTCAATCCGTGCTTGCGCATCAGGATAACCTGTGTGCCATCCCGTGTAGGTTACATTATCATATGCTATATCCGAGCTGTCCCATCCGAACACCACATCGCAGAATCCGAAGCCTCCTTCTACGGCAGAGAGAAACTTGTCTTTACGCATGAGTTTGCCGCGCAGTACGCCATCAATATCGGTAATGGCAACCTTAATCTTATTGTGCGATGAGTTGCGAACTTCAGTCAGAATTTGTTCGCGGGTAAGTTCTTTTTCGTTCATTATTTGTTCGCGTAAACGAGTTTATATAGGATAAATGACCCTGCCAAAAGCGCAAAGAAAATGAGTGCTAATTGTAGGTTGTAATAGCACATGGCTATCATTGAAATACTTGCAATAATCAATGCTAAGGCAGGAAAAATAGGGTAGAAGGGAACCTTGAATGGCCGTTCCATATCGGGTTCGTTCTTTCTCAAAACAAAGAAGGAAATCATGGATATGATGTAAAGCGCCAAGGCCCCGAAACAGGCAATGGTGATAATCTCACCCGTCTTGCCAGTCATCAAAGCAATGATGCCGATAACCATGTTGAAAATGAGCGCATTTGCAGGTGTTTTGAATTTAGAATGAACTCTTCCCAATGCTTTTGGGGCGAGGCTTTGGCGACCAAATTCGTAGGTGGCGCGGCCTGCAGCAAGTATAATTCCGTGGAAGGAGGCAATCAATCCAAGTAATCCGATAGTTAGAAGTAGATGATACATCCATCCGCTATTTCCAACTACGTGAGCAATTGCCAGCGGTAAAGGGCTGTCGGACATGTTGCCTTCTGCATCGTAAACAACGGCTTCCCAACCCGCCACACCAACTGAAGACACGAACGTGAGCACACAGAGAATAACCAATGTAAGTATCGCGGAGCCAAATCCGATTAACACATTCTTTTGTGGGTTTTTGGTTTCCTCTGCCACGTTAGCAACGCCTTCAATGGCTAAGAAGAACCAAATGGCAAATGGAATTGCTGCAAAAATTCCTGGGATTCCATTTGGGAATGAGTTGGTCGTAAGATTGACAACTTCAAATTCTGGTAGTGTAACTCCTGCGAAAATCAGTAATTCAGCTACAGCCAAAATGGTAATCACCAATTCAAACATGGCAGCAGCTCTTACACCAAAAATATTGAGAGCGGTAAATGCGAAATAGGCCAAAATGGCAAGCCACGGGAGCTCAAAACTCACTCCCGCCAGTTCGAGCATTAATGGTTCGGTTTTCAAGAAAAGATTGAAATAGGCACCGATTGCCGCGGCAATTGCTGGCGGAGCAAAAACGAACTCTATGATCTGTGCCATTCCGCCAACAAACCCCCAGTTTCTTCCTAGGGCTCTATCAGCATAATCGAATGCACCACCTGCTTTTGGTATGGCACATGCCAATTCGGTATAGCTGAAAGTGAATGTGACATACATTATCACAATGAAGAATGTAGCAATGGCCAATCCCAAGGTTCCGCCTTCGGCAAGGCCCAAGTTCCAACCGAAATACATACCTGAAATCACATAACCAACACCCAATCCCCAAAGCATTACGGGACCAAGTGTGCGTTCTAATTTGGGTGAGTCGGTGGTGTTTTCCATTGGCGGCTCGCCTAATTTAGACAAATTGCGAGCTATAGAAATAGACCATCATGGAAAACAAAGACATCATCATTTACGGAGCATACGGATACACTGGCGAACTGATTGTGAGAAAATGTCAGGAGTTGGGAATCAAACCGCTTCTTTCTGGAAGAAATGAAGCGAAACTGAAGCCAATTGCAGAAAAATACGGCATGCCATATACAGTGGCTGATTTGACTACAAGCGACCTAGATGGATTGTTGGCAGGAGCTAAAGTGGTTATCCATGCAGCTGGTCCTTTTATTCATACTTCTAAACTGATGGTTGAGGCGTGCATCCGTAATAAGGTTCATTACACCGATATCACAGGTGAGATTGCAGTGTTTGTTCAGGCAAGAAAGTATGATGAGCAAGCTAAAGCAGCTGGCGTAATGTTGCTGCCCGGAACTGGTTTCGATGTAGTGCCGAGTGATTGCTTAGCTGCGCATCTTAAATCGAGAATGGCTGATGCTGATGATTTGGTTTTGGCATTTTTCGGAACAGGTAGAGCATCTAGAGGAACAAGTTTAACCGTGGTGGAAGGTTTGGGAATGGGTGGAACGATTCGTGAAAACGGAAAGTTGAAGCAGGTACCTGATGCGTATGACGTAAAGCGATTTGATTTTGGGCCAACAAATATGACGGCAGTTACTATTCCGTGGGGTGATGTTTATACGGCATTTTTTAGCACCGGAATACCAAATATTAAGGTTTATATGGGCTTGCCAGAAAAAGTCATCAATAGCATGAAATGGGGTAAATATTTTGGTTGGTTGATGCGAAGCGAATTTGTGAAAAAGCAAGCTCGTGCAAAAATTATTGCAGGAAAGGCTGGTCCGAGCGATGAGCAGCGTGTGAAGGCGGCATCCTATCTGGTTGGAACGGTGACTGATACAAAAGGCAATTCGTTGACCTCAACCATTCAGACCTATGAAGGTTACACACTCACGGCCATGACTGCGGTAGATATTGCCGCCAAAATTGCTTCAGGAAATTTCAAACCAGGTTTTCAAACCCCAAGTTTGGCGTACGGAAAAGACATTATTTGCGAAGTGAGCGGGGCTCAGTTTAAGGATTTGTAAGACTTTCTAAACGGAAGAAGAAATCCAACACCAAAGTTGACGTTTAGAAGGTAATAGGACATCAGGCGTGCTTCGGCATTAGCGCGTACGTCTTGTTCTTGAGTTTCGCGTTCAATTCCTTTTCCTTGTGCTTGCATGTAAGGTGGAATTCCCATTGGTACAATGCCAAATTGAATACCAGTACGTAGAATTAAAAAATCCCAGAATACACGCTGCCTGCCAAAGGTGATGGATATCACCGGAGTAAAAAATCTATGCGAATAAGCGTGTCCAACATCCATGTCTTTATCTATCGGCCTCACGCGAACATCCAAAAGCATTACATCAAATTTGGCGTAGCTGCCAACTGGTGCTATCCCAGCTTTAGATGGATTTCGGAATACCTTGTAGTTTAATCCGTAGCCATAACCCGTAATTCTTGCATGATTGAAACGGTCAGTCGCATCCGAAATCAACAACTCGCTATGTTCAACGGTGTTCCAGTCATATTTCATTCCGGTAGCAAACACATCAAAGGTTAGTCCGAAGGTTCCGTTTCTGGCAATGACATAATCCAAATCGGTGGTTGAACGCACATTCATGCTAAACTTTCTTAACCCGGAGTTTAGGTTGTGGTTTGGATTGAAAATCGCATTTAATATGCTCACTTCACCTGTAATGAGAAGCTTTTTACCCATGTAGCCAGAGGCCTGACCAAAGCTGGTTTGACTAAGTAATATCAATATGAATGTGAGCCATTTCATTTTTTCACAACCTTCTTTTTTGGCGGCTGTTTCATCTGCCAAAACGAATCGTAAATACTGCTATTAATCAAGTCTCTCGCATCTCGTTTACGATAATTGTTGTAGTTCACTTGAACAGGTTGCCCTGTCCGAAGATTAAAGGTGATGCAATAGTAATATGTCTCGAAATTTGGACGCGCCATGTAGTAAACACCAAGCGGTATGGCGGGGGGAACTAAGGCGTACAGGAGGTAATAATAGAGTAGTGATTTGTTCTCGCGATAGTTGATAATACCTGTCCATACGAAGTATTCTGTTCCGTATTTCTCTATCATTTTTTCAATCTGGACAGAGGGGAGGTTTGCCATGGAAACGTCCAATTGGGTAAACCGTTTGTCTACCCATTCGTTGAGAAAAGTGATGTCGTTAAAGTCATCTACTTGTGTTGAGTCTAAGAGCGTTTGATCTATAATTTCAACCTCTAAGTTCAACAAATTGGCCGACCGATTTATTTGGCTAGTCAGGTTTGCTTTTGCACTTTCCGAGCTTAAATATTTTTCTTTCTGATTTTTCCTTAAGTCTAATTTGGCGTAAGTAGGCGAGACCACAACAACCTTTTTGGCGCCAAGCGAAAATCCGTGATTTTTCCAATAGCGCACGGAATCGCTGTTCTGTTTTTCGAATGGAAAACCCGTTTTTAGTCCAGCGCTACCGCCCCACCTATCTTTCTCAAGTTTGTCAAAAAGCTCAGAAAATTCAGGGTCATCAAATTGGTCGACTAAGGCAAATTTTATCATAGTAAGACGAGGGTTCTCTTTGCTTTTTTCCTTTAGTTTCTCATATTTTCCAAGAACCTGTGTAGTATCTGGTAGATCCCACTCCTTTGGTGGTTTTGTTCGAGAAAACATGCCTGGAACATAGTATTTGTACATAAGGTCTTGAAGAAGGTCCTCTGCCATCAACTTCAAATCTTTGTCTTCGGGGAATTCATGTTTTAAATTCCAAACGTAACCCGTTGCAAGCACAGCAAGTTCTTCTGGTTTTAGGCGGTAAAAAAGATGAAATATCTGCTGAGATTCGCCTTCAATTTGTGAGTATCCAGGATGTACCTGGCCGTAATTTCCTCCTGTTTTGAATTTGGAAAGTGTGTAAAGCGAACGTGCAACTATTCGTTTTAGGTATGAATTATCTGGATAGGATTCAAGCAACAAAAACGAATTGTAGATGCTCATTACCGGTCTGTTGGACTTTAAGTAAAGATTTGATAATTCGAACCGACACACATCTCTGATGTGTTTAAATTGATTTTGGGAAACTAGGTATTGAGTGCCGCCAGATTTTTTAGACGAAGCTAATTGACTACTCATAATTCGTTGTCGTTCTGTAGGGCTAGGGTGTGTGGTTTGAGATGGGTCTACGGTCTCATACGCTTCTACTGGATTTACCCGATTCAAGAAGTAGGAGTCGTTTATCTTATAGTATTCCCGATTAAAAAAGTCCTTTGCAAAAGGAATGTCATCGAATGGGAGATGCGCAAATCGCATCACTTCAAATACGTTTAAAAGGTTTTCTGTTGAGTAGTCTGTCGCTAAAAACCGCCTTAGGCCAACTTCATCCGCATCCTTCTCTAGGTCTTTAGAATATCTACTTTTCTCAAGTAGTTTTTCATCAAAAGAGGACTGTTTAACAACATTCGTTTTCTTGAATTCTTCGTTTTGTAGATATGCAGTGAACACATGTTTTTCTGTGAAGTGGGTTAACTCGTGACAGAGAATAAAAGCCAACTGAGCTTCATTTTCTAACTGGGCTATTAACCCAAGATTTACAAGTATGATTCCGTCATGCGTTGTGAATGAGTTAACTACCGAAGACTGCACGGCATACACTCGTATTTTTCCTCGTAAATCGAGTTCGTCTTTTAAGATCAAGTCCAAAATCTGATTAAGGTAATTGGTGACAGAATCGTTAAAAAGAACTCGGCCGCTTCCCAACACTTGATCAATTACAAAATTGCTTTCCAATAGAAAGTCTAACTGGTGTTCTGTGTGTTGATTTTTAGCTTTTGTAGTGTTTAAATTTTGCTCGGCAATTTCATATTTGGTTTTTGCAGAAATGGTTATGTCTGACGGGATTTTGCCGGAAGCCAAGATGGGCTTATAATCATTCAAATCCTGAGCACTAGCATTCGGAGCGATTGCTAGAAAAAGAAGAATGAAAATTTGGTAGAACTTCAAGTCTACAACTTAGTTGGTTTTGAAGAACTAAGAACGCTTAAAACGCGGATAAAAGGAAAGAAATGATTGAAACACCCATAATTATAAGACCAACTAACACTACTATGTTTACCCTAAGCATTCGGTTAGATAAGGTTTGGTCGGGCGATACTTGACCAGCAAAATCGAGGGTTAAATCTTTGTAAAAAGCTATTAACCCAGAATACCCTTTGTCGATGATTTTTTTTCTCACCACAAATAGCATTACCGCAAAGAAAACCGTTAAAAGGCTAGTCAAGAATGCCAAATAAACTACCCATTGTTGGTTTTTGACAAGATTGATGTTACGCGATGATTCCCTGTCAATAGTTTCCTGATAACTCTCAAAAATGGCCTGATCCAAGGCGCGTACCTGCTTGTACAAAGCAATAATTTCGGTTTGACTGTTTACGGCATCAATCTCTAATAATTTTATTTCAGAAAGCACCTTGGACCGTTCTTGCCTCAGGTCATAAGTCTCGCCAATATCAGCTTTTGCTAATGAAAAACTAAAAGCAAAAATGCCAGCTAGAAAAATATGTTTGAATAGTTCTTTCAATCGAATACAAAATAGGGAGGCGTACAATCACTTAAAACCTCCCAGATTACTTTTAGTGAGCGTTACTGGATTCGAACCAGTGACCCCCACCCTGTCAAGGTGGTGCTCTAAACCAACTGAGCTAAACGCCCTAAGGCAGCGCAAAAATAGCCTTATCCGTCTAAAAGTTACCGTTTGTAAAGATTGAATTGCGTAAATTTCGAACTTGTATGCATGCCTAACATATTGAACGGAGAGAAATAATTGAAATGCAAAAAATCAACCCTTTTATAATCGCGCTTATCGCGGTATTGTTCTTCACCCAATCGGCTAACTTATATGCGCAGGATAATGTTGGTATCGGAACGATTACACCAGACCCAAGTGCGCTTGTTGAAATTCAGGCATTGGATAAGGGTCTTCTAATCCCAAGAACAGACACCTTAGCTATTACAAATCCTGCAACTGGTCTCCTCATTTATACTCCTACTGATAGTAGTTTTTGGTATTTCGATGGTATTTATTGGAGGCAGGGAATTGGACCTCAGGGAGACGATGCGCTGCTAACTCCAGGATTGCATGGCCAAACTTTGAGATATGACACCGTCTTTTTTGATGACTGGGTGGCCAACAGCTTTATCTGGAATAACGAATATCATGTGGGTATAAATACCGATCAGCCAGATTCAAGTGCCGTTCTCCATTTGGTTGCAGAAGGTCAAGGATTCCTCGCCCCTCAAATGGATGAAACATCCAGAGACAATATTCAAAACCCCGCTGTTGGGCTAGTTGTGGTAAACACTACTGACAGCACGCTTGACTACTTTAATGGAGATTGTTGGCTGCCATCTTACGCTGAGGATTGTAATTCTTGTTATCTGAATGTAACGCCAAGCAGCATAGCTGACACTATTGATCGGGTAATCTCTCAAACCCAAAATCTTAGTTTCGATATCGTTCAAACTGGTGGAAATCCACAGCAGATTGCAATCACACTTCTTACCACATTGCCAAGCGGATTAACAGCAACCATTACGCCCAATCCAGCACCATCAACTGGCGTGGTAGATATCGAATTCTTTGCGACTCCTTTCGCTCCAGCAGGAACGTACCCCGTTGTTTTTCAAGTGCTTTGTAACAATAGCACCTACAATATTGTTTATTCGATTACCATTTTGCCATGCTATATAGTTGACACGAATAATAGTATTGACAACTTAGATTTAGGAGTACAGTTTTACTTAGCCCACCCTACAGCACCAACGAGTGTTTCGGTTTGTGTGGTCAACAATATATTTCCTGGTGTTACCATCTCAAGTCCAGACGCTGCGGTACCTGCATATACAACAGGTTCAGTTTTGCCAGCAGGTTCTTTAGTGGCCATTGTTAATGCTGGGAATATTCTGGGTAGAGGTGGAGACGGAGGCGATGCTTTCGACCCAGCTCTTGGATTGACTGGTGAAGGTTTCCCTGGGGGAACAGCAGTTGAACTTACACTTGACGCAGATATCGTAAACAACTTTAATATCTACGGAGGTGGAGGAGGTGGAGGCTCAATGGCATTCTCAATAAGTACTGGTAATTTAATTCCACCTCCAGCCCCAGCATTTGGGTTTTTCCTTGGAGCAGGAGGGGGTGGAGGCGCTAATTTGGGTGAAGGAGGAGAGCAACCACCAAACTTGATTGGCCTTTCTTGGTATAGTCAAGGAACGGATGGAACTGGTGGACAGTTTGGTGTTCCGGGTAACGGAGGAAGCTTAAACTTCCCAATTACGTTTTCAATCGGACCAGCCCAAATTGATATTAATCCTAATGCAGTTGGTGGTGATGGAGGACCTTACGGCTACCCAGGTACTCAAGGGTTTATGCAAGTATTAATCTCGGTAAGTGTGGTGGTTAACATTCCTTTTATCGGACCAATTGTAATTCCAGTGGTAACCAACTTAGCGCTGCCGCTACCAATTCCTCCGCCAGCAGCTGGCGAAGGTGGACATGCAGTGAAGCATAACGGATTTACCACCAACATTCCTGATAACCTTTACAATACCTCTTTCCTTAGAGGAGAAGTTGGACCATAATAGTAGGACCTAAGAAAGATGAGCACAATGAGAAATATATATGTCGCAGCTTTTATGCTGGTAGTAGGAGTGGCAAACGCACAGAGCAATTTCGAAGGAGTAATTACCTTGAATACAACAAACGAAGCCATGAAAGAGTCGGCTTCAATTACGTGGTATTTGAAAGGTGATGATAGCCGAATGGATATTGATTCGAAAGCTGGTGAGCACAGTGCCACCTATGCCGTTATCTCAGACGAAAATGGAATGGACATGGTGGCTGAAGGTCAGGTAACTCGAGTGCCTCAAGCAGCTATGAAAGTTGATATGTCGGCTCAGGAAATAGTTTCAGAAACACCTAATGTGACTGTAAATGGATTTACCTGCACTAAAGTAGTTTATACTGATGGCAGTAATCTTACCACATACTGGCTAGCCGATGGCTTAGAAATTGGATTTGATGATTTGCCATTTATTATCAAGCGAAACATGCCGAAAATAAGTTCAAACGGTTTTCCGGTTAAGATGATAAAGCGAGATTCTACGGGTAAGGTTATCCTGTCTCAAGAAGTGGTAAGCATTACACAAACGGCAGTAGCCGATTCTCGTTTCGAAAGAAACTAAACATTGAAACACTTTAAATGAAAACGGTGTGCCTATTGGCACACCGTTTTTTGTAACCAATAATTGCTGTTCAAATGAAAGTAGTCTACCGAATATTTAAATGGACGTTTATTGTCATTGCCCTATTCGTGATAAGCATGTACATAACTGGAAATCAGTTTCTAATTAAAGGCTTATGGGCAGCATATCTGCATGGAAATACTTCTGCAACAATCGGTGATGCTCAGTTTTTTGATACCCGAACCGTTGAAGTAGGCACCCCTATTCCGTGGGTTGAATCTCCTTATTTGAATAAAGTTGAACTGAGCGCAGAACTTAGAAGTAGCCTCGAGAGTTCTCGTTCTGTGGCATTTCTTATGGCCAAGAACGGAGAGATAATACACGAAGAATATTGGGATGGGTATGGAGAGGATTCTCGTAGTAATTCCTTCAGTATGGCTAAAAGCATAACCACCATGCTGGTTCAATGCGCTATTCAGGATGGCTTCATTGATAGCTGGGATAGTAAGGCGGCTGATTTTCTACCAGAACTAAAAGGAGACTTTGCTTCCGAATTGAGTCTTCGCAATCTTTCTACCATGACAGCAGGATTAGATTTTAACGAGCATTACTCCAACCCATTCGACATTACCGCCAAATTGTATTATGGGTCAGATGTAGAGAAGTTATTGTTTGAAGAAGTTCCGGTAAATGAGCGTGCAGGAACTTATGAATATCAAAGTGGGGCTACTCAGATTCTAGGGTTAGCGCTTTTGCGTGCAATTGAAAAACCGCTAGCGGAGTATGCTTCAGCGAAATTATGGAAACCTCTGGGCGCCACGCATGCTGCGCAGTGGCATCTTGATAATAAGGATGGAAAGGAGTTGGCTTTCTGCTGTTTCAATTCCAATGCTAGAGATTTTGCTCGTTTTGGTCAAATGATGCTCCAACATGGGAATTACAATGGAACTCAGATTTTGGATAGTTCATTTGTAGATACGGCTACAGTGCCGTTTGCGGTTCCGTATTACGGCCATGGCTTTTGGATTGATGATAGCTACGGAACACACATTTTCTACCAACGCGGAATTTTGGGACAGTACATCATTGTCATTCCCGAGCACGAACTGGTAATTGTGCGATTGGGTCATAATAGAGGTCCAAATGATGAGCATCATCCAGTGGACTTCAGAGTGATTGTTGAAGAGATTCTGAAAGGATTATCCTAAAAACATTCCCACCAAAACAGCGGTAAACAAACAAGCCAAGGTGCCGCCAAGCAGGGCGCGCAAGCCAAGCTTAGAAAGCAAGCCTTTTCTATTGGGAATCAAGGTTCCGATGCCACCTATCTGAATACCGATGGACGCAAAATTGGAGAAGCCACAAAGAATGTACGTGGCCATAATCATCGATTTTTCGTGAACGAACATACCGCTGAATTTCATTTCGCCCAAGGTTTTATAGGCGTAAAACTCGTTCAGGATTGTCTTCTCACCCAAAAGCTGACCAACCAAGAAAATATCCTCTGTCGGAACTCCCATTAGCCAAGCAATGGGTGCAAAGGCATATCCAACAATAAACTGAAAGGAAAGCCCATCAAAACCAGTGTTTGCAGCAATGATGGTGTTGAGGCCAGTAGCGTCTCCAATTAAATCGCGAAGTATCCAATTACCCATATAAACGAAGGCCGTAAAAACGAGCAACATTGCTCCAACATTCACGGCTAGTTTCACACCATCTGATGTTCCATTTGCAATGGCTTCAAGCACGTTTGCTCCCATCTTTTCTTTGCTGATGGTCATAGATTCGTTGAACTTTTCTTTTTCAGGAACAAGCAATTTTGCCGCTACCACAGCTGCTGGTGCAGACATAACGGAAGCTGCTAAAAGATGCTTTGCAAATAGAACTTGTTGTGCAGGGTCATCTCCACCAAGAAACCCGATGTAAGCTGCCAAAACACCTCCAGCAATAGTTGCCATGCCGCCTGTCATCAAACACATTATTTCACTCTTAGTCATCTTATCCAAGTAGGGTTTGATAAGAAAGGGAGATTCGGTTTGACCAAGGAAAATGTTTCCAGCAGCGGCAAGACTTTCGGCCCCTGATAGGTTCATGGTTTTCTTCATCAACCAAGCAAAAACATACACTACTTTTTGAAGTAACCCGATGTAATAGAGTAGGCTGGTTAAGGCTGAAAAGAAGACAATTGTAGGAAGGATTCTGAAAGCAAAACTAATGACGGCAGCTTCCGAACTTCCAGTGACGAAAGATGAAAACAAGAAATCTGTACCAAAATCTGTAAAAGAAATGAGTTTCACGAAGCCTTGTCCAACGGTGTCAAATCCTACCTGCACCCATTCAATTTTTAGAATGGCTAACGCCAATACCAGTTGAATTAGCAAACCAGTTCCAATTAACTTCCAATTAATCGCCTTGCGGTCCTGACTAAATAAGAAACCAATTGCGACCAAAACAGCCATGCCAATAAGTCCCCTTCCAACTCCAATGAGCGATATGCCAGCGTCTAATACTGGAATAGAAAGCAGTAATTCGGAAAGAGTAAGTGTCATCCTTTAAGGCGTTTAGTACAACCTTTCAAGGATAAGGATTTTTACTGGCTTTGATTTAGAAAGTAAAACTCACGTTCAAATAGCAGTTTATCCCTGTTCGGGCAATTCCGCCCCAATCAAGATGTGATCGGTAGTTGTTGTCGAGGAGGTTCTCTATTCCTCCGTTCAATGTCAATCGTTTCTTTCCAAAAGGGAAGAAATAACTCGCTCTTATGTTGAGCACAGCATAAGCAGGCGTATTCATTTCACCAAACTCTGGGTTGATACGTGGCTGATTTGCGGCAGCTTCACATTCCAATTGCACAAACCCTTTTTTATGCGACCAGTTGATGGAACTCACATTTTTAAAAGGTGGAACCAGTGGCAAAGGGGCGCCTTCAAATGTATTTCCGTAAGTGTATGATGAGTTGTTGGATAAGGTTAGCACCTTCAGCGGAGAATAACTCAGCTCAATATTGCCACCTGTCATATACGCCCACGAAAGATTGCGTGAAACTTTTACTCCGTTGGCGCCAATCGTCATGGCATCAAGAGTAGAATCTATTCCTCCAAGTATGTAGTCGTATATATGATAGTAAAACCCTGTTGCACGTGCCTGAAAACGCTTGCTCTCATATTGAAAACCAAGATCGGCTTGAACCGCTTTTTCGGTTTTTACATCCTGATATCCGATATAATCAAACCCATCGTATGCGTTGAAAATGTAGAACGCGTATTGTTCAGTTGTAGAAGGAGCGCGTTCTGCGAAACCAGCAGTCAACCATCCTGAAAAACCTTTACCAAGAACCTCCATGTAGCTAATGTTTGCATTCTTCAACATGCGATGGTCTGCTTCTGAGACATCTTGATTGAATACAGCAGCTTGCTGCACGCCAAATTCATCAATAACAGAAGTGTTCAAATAATCCAATCGCAAGCTATAACTCAAACTCCTTATGGTGTTGAATTTGATTTCATCCTTCACAAACAGACCAAAATTCAACTTATCCACATCAGGCCAAGTAAGCATAAACATAGGTGCTTCATTGTTCGGATACATGGTCATTTCCGCTCGCGCATTAGTGTGGTATCCATCTAACCTTAAGGTGATTTTATGTTTCTCGAACTTCAATCGTCCATCAGCATAACCGCCAAAAGTTTTTGTCCAACCGGGCATATCCATGTGCATAATCACATTCGGTCGTTTGGTATCGTCCATCGAATGCGTAACAGTATTTGCGTAAACCTTCATCTCAAACTTTTCAAACCAAGTTTGAGATGGATAATGCCGATACGTAAGGCCGTAAATCTTTGCTTTCGCGAAAAGCACATCCATCGGCAAAGCCGCGTAGCCAATATTGTAGCCTTCGTCCATGATAAAATCGAAGCGGATAACATCCTTATCAGTAGGCATGTATTTGGCCGAAACAGCTCCGTTCCATTTTTCAAACTGTGTAAACTGAATTTCTTTACCGCCTCCAGCTCGATAATTTTGAAAGTTGCGGTAAACACCGTTGGCTCTAATTGCCCAACGTTCGCGACTATAATTGAGGGAGAAAAGTGCATTTGCACCTAATGATGCTGATTGAAAGCCAACCCCAACCTCACCACTAATCGGTTTATTTGGGTTGATGGTTGCTCCGTTGGTTTCCATATTTACAGAACCTCCTAAACTTGAGCCAAACATGCTGCCAGAAGAACCATGCTGCACAGAAACCGACTTCATGTTATTCGGTTCCACGTACGAAGTAACTGGATCCATTTTATCGGTGCACGCACCAAAAATCTGCATACCATCAATAGTCAGATTTAATCTGACTGATGCCATTCCGTTCATAACGGGTTCAAAGGCGAAATTGCCTCGCTTCATCAGTTCGATTCTGCCGTTTTTGGCAAGAATTGCATCAGTACACGAAAAACGATTTTCTGAATAATTATCATCAGCCTCCATCGCACAACTGCATTCCCCAACACATGCACAAGTTGGCCGAACAAGAATCTCCTCCACGTCAAACACCGTCTCGGTAATGTTGCCCTTATTAAAGAACAGGACACTGTCCTGCTCTTGAGAAACTGCCGATAAAGCAATTAGCGTGAAGAAGATTCCGTAAGCCAGCGCTTTCATATCGCTTATTGTAGCGTAACCTCGAAGTACGCGGTGGAGTCAACTACGGTAGAACCATCCATAATATTGAGGTTAATTCTCCAAAGACCTGTCATGGTAAAGTTCACTTGACCTTTATAATGACCATCTGCAGTGTAGGTTGGGTTCACATTATTCGGAGAACCATGTCCCATAGAAGGCATTTCTGGTTCAATTTCCACTGTGTAGTTTTCGATTCCTGGCCAAGACAACATTGTCTCTCTTGAGTGAAGCGTAATCTCAAAATCGTTGATTCCAACCTTCGGGTTAAGAGGCTGAACGTAAGAGATGACTAATCGACTTGCGGGGTCATTAATCGGAGTTACTACTCTGGTTCTGGTTGGCGCTGGATTCTTAACCATCAATGGAAAGGTTACTTCGCCCATTCCGCCATTAACGTGCTCGTGTGCATTCACGGTTAAAGACCACCCCATATCTCCTGGCATTTGAAAAACAACAGCGCAAGGAAAAAGACCATTAACGGCAGATGTACTATTTGGGTCTTCGAATGGTGCAGAATGCATCATAGTCGGCATTTCCATCATTGGCATAATGGTAATCTCAGCATCTTCTATCACCGCATCGGTTGCCGAATCTCGCACCTCAATAAAGAGATTGGTATACCGTGAATACAACGAGTCGGTGGAGTAAAGGCTGATTTTCATGCTTCCCTCATCCGTGTAACTGGTTCCTAACAGAACGAGGTTGTCAGTATGTGAGTTTTGATGGTGGTTATGTTCTTTTTTCTCACAGCCACCTAATATGGCGCTCATTAGAGCAACTCCTACAACGAGGAGTTTCATTGAAACTTTCATTTTAATAGATTTTAATTGAATTAACGTGATGTTGGTCTTCAACTCTTGCTGAAAACGGTCGAGTCAATCAATTAAACCTGCGGTGGATGAAAGATGGAATGTAAAGGGTTGGAATAATGGCCTTCTAGATAAAGGCTGTTTGCGTGCGCGCACTCCAATTCAAAGAATTTAAACTCAAAATCCGATGATTCCTCAATTGTTAGAACCAAAGTTATTATCTCATTTTCGGCTGCTGGCGTTTCAGATTTCTGTTCTGAATCTGCTTGAATTTGCTTGGCTAAATGACACTTACCATTACAATTTAACTCTGGCGAATCTGTATTAACACAGAAATTTTCGATTATATAAGATGTGTTTACCTCATAGTTCAGTAAAATAAGCGATGCACTCATCATCTGAATGAAGAATGCCAACGCTAAACCGAGTATGCCGAGGTTTTTCACTTTAGCAAAGGTGAAAAGAAGTGTTTGGTTTTGAGTGACAAACGATTGACGATAGGATGATAATCGTCATGTGGGAGGCTATTTTTTCCTTCGATTTAATTCGTCACGAATGATGGTGGCTTCTTCATAATCTTCCTTAGCTAAGGCAGCGTTTAAAGATTCTTCGAGTTCGTCTTCTGTTAATTCATTAAAACCACCTTGCTCCGTTTGCTGTGCTTCAGAGTCATCAATAGATATGGGTTTTAGGCTTCCGGCTTCATTTGCATCTTTCTCAAATGCCGCTGCATTTAAAATGAATTCGTGCGTGTAAATTGGACATTTGAACCTCACGGCAAGGGCTATTGCGTCAGATGGACGGCAATCTATTTTTTGCTCCATTTTACCATCGCTACAAACAATTTGGCCATAAAAGACACCATCTACAAAATTGTAGATGATGACTTCTTGGACGTCTATATGAAATTCTTGTGCGAATGTTCGGAAAAGGTCATGTGTTAATGGCCGAGTCGGGCTCATGTTTTCGAGCTCGATGGCAATGGCTTGGGCTTC
Source organism: uncultured Flavobacteriales bacterium (assembly GCA_937900875.1). Lineage (GTDB taxonomy): Bacteria > Bacteroidota > Bacteroidia > UBA10329 > UBA10329 > UBA10329. The sequence continues at coordinate 12,621 of CALCGD010000096.1, read as the reverse complement.
TGTACTGCCTATAATAATTGGTAGTCTACGCGTACCTTCTTCCTCCTCCAAAACCAGTGCATAAGCACCAGTTTGGGTTTGGCTGTACTGTAGCCCATATATGCCCATCTTAATTTTATCCATGCAGCTCTCCGCTATGCGGAAACAAAACTTTTATTTGTTTACCCACGGATTAACCGTTGGCTGCTTTGAATTTACGAAATGCTTCGTTTAGTCTAGGAACCACTTCAAATGCGTCTCCAACTACACCGTAGTCAGCTGCTTTAAAGAAAGGCGCTTCGGGATCCTTGTTAATTACAACAATCACCTTACTTCCGTTTACGCCAGCTAAGTGCTGAATTGCTCCAGAAATACCGATGGCGATGTAAAGGTTTGGACGAATAGCAACACCTGTTTGTCCAACGTGCTCATGGTGAGGTCTCCAGCCAATATCAGCAACTGGACGAGAACAAGCAGTTGTAGCTCCCAAAATCTCGGCCATTTCTTCAACCATTCCCCAGTTCTCTGGTCCTTTCAAACCGCGACCTGCAGAAACAACCAATTCAGCTTCTGGCAAAGGAACAACCTTGCTGTTTCCGCCTTTCACTTCTTTCACTGTAATTCCAGAATTGATTCCGCTTACGTCTACGGAAAAAGCTTCCACAGAAGCAGAACCTTCACCTGCCTTTACGCCAAATGCGTTTGGAAGGATAGAAACAATCTTCTCATCGCTTAGGATGTTCACATCTGCGTGTGCCTTTCCAGAGAAAACGTTTTTGCTAACCACAAATCCGCTAGCCAAATTTGGAAGAGAAGTAACGTTAGTTACCAATCCTGCACCCGACTTTGCAGACAAACGTGGAGCAACTGCTTTTCCAGTTGAATCGTGCGCAAACACAACCACTTTGGCTCCAACCTTGTTTGCTGCTGCAACAATAGCTGCAACAACTTTTTGTGGGTCAGAAGCAGAAACAGACGCATCTGTTACGTTCAAAACCTTGTTTACACCAACAGTTCCAAGAACCTCGGCATTGTTTGCATTCAATGTAAGAGCAACAGCTTCGCCACCAAGACTTGCCGCTACGCTAGCTCCATACTGAGCCGCTTCCAACGATGATTTCTTAACCTCACCGTTCTTCGTATCTACTACAATAAGTACTGACATCTTAATTCTTTTAAATCGTTCTTAGATTGACTTTGCCTCTTCGTGCAACAGTCTTACCAGCTCGTCCATGTTCTCCGGGTCAACCAACTTCACAGCCGATTTTGGCGCAGGCAAACCATACTTCACATAAGCAGTTTTTGCTTCTGCTCCGCTAGCTGGCACTACCGTTAAAGGCTTGCTACGTGCTGCCATAATACCACGCATGTTAGGAATACGTTGCTCAGCCATTCCTTTAGAAGCGCTTGCAACTAACGGTAATTTAACCTCAACCACTTCAGAACCACCTTCAATGCTTCTGTCAAGCGTTGCAGTATCACCATTCACTTCCAATTTAGAAGCAAGCGAGATGTAAGGCAAGTTCATAAACTCAGCAAGCATACCGCCTACTTCAGAACCATTGTAGCTAATGGTCTCTTTTCCAAGAAGAACCATGTCAAAACCCTTATCGTTAGCGTAAGCAGCAATTTCTTTTGCAATTACGTATGAATCGGATGGATTAACATCTACTCTCACCGCTTCGTTTGCTCCAAGTGCCAATGCCTTTCTAATAACAGGGTCGGCAGTAGCGTCTCCAACGTTAATAACTGTAACGGTACCACCGCCAGCCTCAACTAATTCTAATGCACGTACAAGTGCGTACCATTCATCGTATGGGTTAACAATCCATTGGATTCCTTCCTCGTTGAACTTCGAGTCGCCATCGGTAAAGGCAATCTTGGACGTAGTATCAGGTACTTTGCTGATAGGTACTAAGATTTTCATTCTATATAAATTGAGTTTCTGTATTTAAAATCGAGCGCAAACTTAACGATTTAGTGCTGCATTTCCGCCTGATTTTAGACATGTTTTGAAGCTATTTTGGGGGTTTCTAGTTTTGTGCTTTTTTTACACCGAAAAAGAGTAAAACAGGTTGCGATTTTTGCTTGTATTCCTAGGTCATGTCACCTCCTCTAAGGAGTCCGATTTAATCCCTAATCCTGTGATTGCAATTAATCTCCTGAACTCAGGTTAATACTACTTTTGTTGCCAACGCATGAAACACCTGTTTTCAATATTATTCGTTCTCATTTCTGTTCTTGTTTTTGCGCAACAGAAAAAGAAAGACGACACTTCCGTTAAGGACACTGCACTTGCAACGCCTCTTTTTAGGGTCTCGTACGCAGCACAAATTCCAGTAGGAGATTTCGCTAATCGAGTCGGGTTCACCAATAATATTGGGGCTTCCATGGCGTATAAAACACGTTCAAATTGGATTTTTAGCATTGGCGGTTATTATATGTTTGGGAATAATGTTGTGGGGAAAGACAGCCTATTGGCTAATCTTCTTAATTCAAACAACATCATTATTGGCGTAAATGGCGAACAAGCTTTTGTAGACATTTCACAGCAAGGCTACATGCTTAATTTTCAAGTTGGAAAAATCTTTCCTTGGCTTTCGCCTAACCCAAATTCAGGATTTTTATTTACTGTTGGAGGTGGTTTTATGGAGCATCGGATTAGATACAATGCAGAAGGTGATAATGTACCTCAACTAGTTGGCGATTATCACAAGGGATACGATAGATTAACCAATGGGATAATCCTTCAAGAATTTATCGGATACCATTTTCAAGGCAATACCAAGCTGCTCAATTTTTATGGTGGATTTGAGTTTACTCAAGGCTTTACTGGTAACAGAAGGAGCTACGATATTCCAACAATGAGTGTGAAGGATGAAAAATACAATGACTTCCTTTTTGGCTTTCGAGTGGGTTGGATGATGCCGTTTTACAAGCGAAATCAGGACAAATATTATTACTACTAATTCGCTGATGTTGGTTTTCTACAACATCGGAATTCGTCTTTATCAGCTAGCAGTATTCGTTGCTTCCTTTTTCAATCCCAAGGCTAAACTTTGGCTTAATGGGCGCGAAGGTTTGCTTGAGTCTATAGAACAGCAGGTCGGTAATTTTTCGGGCGAAACGGTTTGGGTGCATTGTTCTAGCCTAGGCGAGTTTGAAATGGCTCGTCCAATTATCGATGGTCTCAAAGAATCCGATTCAAAACTTCGCATTGTACTCACATTTTTTTCTCCCTCTGGTTATGAAATTCGCAAAAACTACTCCTTGGCAGACCATGTGTTTTACTTACCCTTGGACACGAAGTCAAACGCGTTGCGCTTTATAGAAGCAATTAAGCCTAGCAAAACCATTTTTGTGAAGTATGATTTATGGTTTCATTATTTAAATGAGGCTAAAAATGCTGGCTCCAAGTTGATGCTGATATCTGCTCAGTTTAGAGATAACCAGTCTTATTTTAAGGCTTACGGAGGTGTGGGAAGGCAAGCTCTAGGGCTATTTGACCAAATTTTTCTGGTTGATGCGGATTCAGAAAAACTACTTCAGCAGGTTGGAATAGTGAATACTACAGTTTGTGGCGATACGCGTTATGATAGGGTGATGGAAATTGCTCGATTAGCAGAATCTACTCCCTCAATAGAAGCTTTTAAAGGCACGGGTAATTTGCTTGTGTGCGGCAGTACTTGGCCAGAGGATGAAAAGTTGCTGACGCAATGCATTAGTCAATTCCCAGATACAAAATGGGTAATTGCACCACACGAAGTAGGTGAGCAAAACATGGCTAGATTAGAAAAATTGTTTTCGAATTCAGTCCGTTTTTCAACGCTAGAAAATTCGGATGCTAAGGTTGTGATTGTAGACTCTATCGGCCTGTTAAGCAAACTCTACAAACATGCCACTTTAGCCTATGTTGGAGGAGCGTTTAGAACAGGATTACATAATATTCTTGAAGCAACCGCCTACGGTGTTCCAACAGTATTTGGGCCAAATCATTCGCGATTTCCAGATGCTGGAGAAATGGTTTCAAATGGCACAGCGTTCAGCATTAAGAATCAAACTGAATTGGAGGACAGACTGGAAAAATTGATGAATGCGGACCAAAAGGAGTTAAGAAACTCTATTCTTGAGTTCATGCAAGCTAGAACCGGAGCCACGAAAGCAATTTTACAATACACTAAAGAGTGTTAATAGCTCTTGAAAACATCAAATAATCCAGCCTTCAATACGTCTATATTCGCCAAAGATGATTGAGAAGAACGTTTCTTTAAAGCCCTACAATACGTTCGGGTTATCTGCGCAAGCTAAACTCATGGCTCGCGTTGTAGACGTTCCTTCCCTGCAGTCAGTTTTATCCGATGCTTCACTCGTAAATGAGGAGCGTTTTATTCTAGGTGGCGGGAGCAATATTCTTCTTACAAAAGACGTAGACGCGCTTGTAATTAAGAACGAAATTGACGGGATAGCCCTTGTTGAAGAAACTTCCGATTCATTTTTCGTTAAGTCTGGAGCGGGCGTTGTTTGGCACAATTTGGTGTTGCATTGTATTGAGAAAGGCTATGCGGGTATCGAAAATTTATCACTAATACCCGGCAATGTTGGTGCAGCTCCGATGCAAAATATTGGCGCTTATGGAGTGGAATTAAAGGATGTTTTTAGTTCTCTTGAAGCTGTGGATATTGCATCAGGAAAAATTCATCATTTCGATTCGAATGCCTGTGAATTTGGTTATCGAGAGAGTGTTTTTAAGCGAAAGTTGAGAGGGGAGTTTGTCATCACAGCAGTTACGCTTAGGCTTGATAAAACACCCAAATTGAACACTACTTATGGTGCTATTGAACAGGAACTTGAGCGATTAAATATTTCCAGTCCTACATTAGAAACTGTGAGTCAAGCAGTTATTAATATTCGCCAAAGCAAATTGCCGAACCCAAAAGTGTTGGGTAATTCCGGAAGCTTTTTCAAAAATCCGGTTGTGGAAACGGCCAAGTATGAAGAATTGAAAAAGAAGTCCGCAAACATTCCTGGTTATCCTGCAGGAGATAAAACTAAGCTTGCTGCGGGTTGGCTTATTGAACAATGTGGTTGGAAAGGCAAGGTTGTAGGTAATACAGGAAGTCATGCCCAACAGGCCTTAGTTCTGGTTAATTATGGCAACGCAACGGGTGTTGAAATTTTCGAATTATCAGAGCAAATTATGTACTCTGTTTACAATACTTTTGGCGTGCAACTTGAAAAAGAAGTAAATGTTTATTGAGAAGATGATAATGGCCGCTGCTTTTGCGGTTTTAGTTGGTTTTGGTGCAAATGCCCAAACTTCTGAGTGCAACAAGATTAGCGCTTATTTCCAGAAAAAAGTTTGTAGCGGAGTGGAGAACAACAATGCTGCATTTATAAAGGATTTGATGCAGCGTAAGAGTGGCCAGAATAGTCAAGATCGGGTACTAATTTGGTCGAAGGCTAATTATGAATGTTTTTACTGCGAGCAGGAGCCGGGTTTTAGAGGTGGAGGTATTCTCAGAAAAATTGTTTTTGAAGATGCACTGAGTGTTTGTTTCTTCTTTGTGTATGATGCAAAGGTTGACATGAATACTGTAGAAAGAGACGGTAAGACTCTGATTGATTGGCTGCAAGACGATACTGAGAAGGCATTTGATGCAGCTTTTGAAACCGAAAATGAGCAAGACAAACGCTACCTGATTAAACAAATAAGAACAGGCCAGAAGTACTTCAATATTTTCAGAAATAATGGAGCCAAGTTTCGCAGCGAGTTACGCCAAGGCGGTTCTAAATTTTAGTCCTTTTTAGGCGAATGCCAAATAGGGGAGGACCAAGCTCTTTCCTGAATAATTAATCCGTCAGATTTGCTGTGATCCATTCCGTATCGCACTTGGTCAAGCAATCTCCAACTTGGAGTTGGAATTTCTAAAACACGAACGTAATAGAACGCATATTGCTCAGGATTAAAATCGTTATCTGTCCAAATTACTTGAAGCTCCTCATCTCCTAAATCCTCAGAGAATTCGCCTGTTTCGAGATTAACCGTTGCGCCATTATCTGGAACAGAACCATTGGAGTTTAGGACACGAGCATCGGAAAGCGCCACATCGAAAGTTTCTTCGTACATCGCGCCTTCAGTATCGCACCAACCTTTTATTATTTGAATGCGGTCGAGATTAGCTCCATCCACATCTCGCTTTGCCCAAATTAGAAATTGAGGTTTGCCGTTTATGGGTTTAAGGTCACTCCCCATTGGCACTCCTTTCGCATAAGCGTCATCAAGCATTGCATCGTCCTTCAATCCATTTACAAAACCAGAACCACCAAAGAATCGTACTTGAATTCGATTGCCGCTGGTAGCATAAACCTCTCGATTTTGTAGCGCATCGTAAATATGCCCTCTGGTATTGGCATCGGCCCAAACTGCAACTAGGCCTCCGGGGTTTACCACTTCATCTACTCTTTGAGTTTGATCAAGTGGCCATTTGTCATATGTTCGATTTATTGGGTCAATATCAACGATGCCTTTATTCCCAATTTCTTTGTCGTTTTCTTCAGTATTCCCAGGAGTTCCTGTATGGGTATCGGTGCTGCCAATCATGCCCAGTTTAAATGGATTTACTCCTAATTCCTGCTGCAGTTGAACTCCCTTTTTCAGTCCATATCTCACATAATTATGCTCATTTGGATCTCCGAATGTGTGGTTTTCAAATCCAGCAAACTCATCATTTTTCCAGAAAGCTGCATGTACCTCTGAATTTCCCTTTACCTGGTGAACCTCCACCAAGCGTTCAAATTCTTGACGCATTTGAGCATACTCCCGTGTTATTGGTTTTCCTTCCCAATCGGTAGCTTGAAATGCGCTGCCTTCTGCCAAATTGGTGTTGTGAGGAATGGCCAGCAATTTCGCCCCTTGATTAGTGGTTTGCTGCATCCAATCCCAAAGTTCTTTTTCGTTTCTCGCCTCCAACGAACTCACAGGGTAATCTGGCACTACTAAATCTCTGAAAATTACATTTCGATGTAAATGAGAACGGCCTTCTGCTAAAGTCCATTCGAAACCTGCAAGGGTTGTGAAAGTGCCGGGTTGGTAGTGTTTTTCGGCAGCATCCAGGGTTATTTCCCAAGCCTTAGCAGTGGTTTCATATCCTTGAAAGAAGAATGGATGCGTTCTGCTTGGTTCTTCAGCATGATTCATGATTTTGCTGAAAATTCGCCATTGTTTAGCTGTATCTACTCCTAATTCTGATTCCGTTTTAAAGATGGATCTGAAATATTGGTTGGGCAGCGAATTGTATCCTGGTGCACCTTTGGTCGTTACGCAATAGGATTCTCCCATGAGTTCGGAATGATCTGTGATTGCACAGAAATCCAATGGCTTACGGAGCTTTACTTTTCGTCCGAACACTTCAATTTCGTTGCCTTTGGCATATTCATACGCTTCATCACAAGAAGTTAGCGTGCCTGAAAAGAATGCATCGAATGAGAGACTTGTGTGCACGTGCAAATCGCCCCAATACAAGTTTTTGTTTGGATTGGTCTGAATGCTTGATAGGTCTATTTCTTTAGAAAGAGTTGCCCGGTCCGAAACTGGATTAGGAATTTGCTTTTTGCTTCCTCCACAAGCGGTAAAAAGGCCTGCAATGAAAAAAAGCCCGAATAATTTTGGGGTCGAATTCACGCTTACAAATTAAACATTGGCGCATAAAAAAACCTGCCCAAAATGGAGCAGGTTTCTTTTAGCATGCGTTGTAATTAGAACTTGTATGAGAATCCAACTCCAAGTACCTCTTTGAACTGGATAAGTGCGTCTTTTTTCTGAATCTTATTTCCTGTTGCATCCAAAACAAATAGCCCATTATCATCTACCTCATATACGGCATTGTCTCCATCAAATACCTTTTGCTTGATGTTGAAATCGTAAATCAAATGTGTGAATAGGCTTACCGTAATCCATTTGTTCACTTTCATGTTAACTGAAGTCTGCCAGTCAACATCTACCTTTTTCCTGTTTTCAGGGTCTTTATCAGTGTAATTGTTAAACAGGTTTAAATCGGTACCTAAGGTGATGTTTTTCATCACATCCTTCTTAATACTCATCTTAAAGTAAGCACCGAACTCTGCTCTGTAGTTGGCTCCTTTTGTTAATCGTGCTCCTGTAGTTGCATCATATGTTGCTCCTTCAACACCAAATGAACCCGCATCGGCTAATGATTGATCTGCAACAAAAGTGAATTTTCCTGTGGCTGGCGACAGGTAAAACGAAATCCAATCTGCTGGCTTGTAATCGACACCGAGTGAAAGGATTAAGTATCCTGGTGCCATAAATCGAGAAATTACTGTGCTATCATCTGGAAGAGTGTACCCAGGTGCGAATTGAGTTTTGAAATTCATCTCTCCAGCGTAGCTGAATTTAGACGCTCCAATGCTTCGTTTCGCTTTAGATAGAAGGTCGATTTTATCTTCGTTTTTCTGCCATCCGAAGGTTTTGCTATACAAAACTCCGTATCCAAGATCTAGTCTGTTTTCCCATGCCCACTTTCCTTTTTTGTAGTTCGCAAACACTTGAGCAAGTGCTATTCCAGAGAAGGAATTTTCACCTCCGGAATTCCAATTGACAAGAGCAACCTGATTCAGCTGAAGAGAGGTAAATCCTCCAAAAGTCCAAGCTTTTGTAGAATCCGTTCCTTCAGGAATAGTAAATGACGGATCAGTTGCGAATACACTTCCTGTAAACACCAACAAGAAGATAAGTGAGTAGATTTTTTTCATTTCGATTTGGTTATAATTTTTGGTATTCCTCCCACACGAACTCCATCAATTCATGGACGTATTCTTGGGAGAAACTGAATTTAATTCCTGCGGTTGCATAAATCTTGCCAATTGGCTCTGTATAGCCAAGTTTTAACGCAGCTTCATATTGGTCTAGCGCTTTACTTGGGTTGGCTCGGTAATTTCTCCAAACCGCAATAGCCCCTAGCTGGGCTATGGCATACTCGATATAGTAAAACGGTACTTCATAAAGATGAAGTTGTTTTTGCCACTGAAATGTTTTGGCTTTTTCATAACCCGTCCAATCCACAACCTTGCTGCCAAATCTGCTGCTAATTCTAAGCCAGTTTTCAGCTCGCTCATCTTCACTATGGGTTGGGTTTTCGTAAACCCAATGCTGAAAAGCGTCTATTGTTGCAATCCAAGGCAGGGTAGCCATAATTTTCTCTAAGTGCTCTTTTTTAGCTCGCTTTAGGTCTGTTTCGTTATCGAAAAATACGTCCCACTGATCAATAGAAATAAGTTCCATGCTCATGCTTGCCAATTCAGCAACTTCTGATGGAAGGTTTTTAAACCCTGTAATTTCTAAGTCTTTGCTGAGAAAAGAATGCACTGCGTGTCCACCTTCATGAACCATGGTAATTAGATCGCGAAGCGAACCTACAGAGTTCATAAAAATGAATGGTACTCCAATTTCATACAATGGATAGTTAAACCCTCCAGGAGCCTTTCCCAATCTCGAACCAAGGTCAAGGTGGCCCATTGCGTTCATCGTGTCCAAACAATCCCCATAGTATGGACGGATTCTTCTGAAAGCCTCAATAGACAAACGAATTAATTCCTGCTCGTTTTTAAATGGCTTTAACCCTGCTTTTCCGGATGGATCCACATCTGTATCAAACGGCTTTAGAGTTTCTAATCCAAGTGATTTCTTTCGGGCTTCATCCACCTTATTGTTCAATGCAACACACTCAGCTTCTATTGCTTTATGAAACGTAAAGCAATCCTCAGCGGTGTAATCAAACCTACCAAGAGCGTCTAATTTAAAGTCGCGGTAATTGGCGTATCCAGCCTGTTTTGCAACCTTGTCTCTCAGACGAATTAATTCTGTAAAAAGCTCATCAAGTTCTTTCGATTTTTCTAATCGAGCTTCATTTACAGTTTCATAAATGGCTTTTCGCAACTCTCTATCGGTGTCTTTCAGAAAGCTGTTAGCCATTTGCAGGGTCAACTTCTGGCCTTCATGTTCTATAGACATGGCACCGGTTATTGCACCATATTTCTGCTGCAATTGCTGTAATGCTGTAAAAACAGGAATGCTTTCTTGTCGATACAGTTTAATCTGCATTTGAAGAGCCCTCAAGAAAATTGAATATTTCTGTGTGTCGAGGTCCTTGCAGAACGGAGAGTCAACAAGTTTTTTATTGAATTTATCTGAATAAGGCGCAGCTTTTGGGTCAATTTCCGTTACCATAAAATCGAATGCTTTTGCATACTCTTCATTGGTGGTGTCAATATTCATCCGAATGTAGCGCCAAGCTGTCTCTTCACTTAAAACAGCCTCAACTTCACTTAAATCGCGCATCCAACCTTCTAAATCGGTAGCGTTAGAGATTTCTCTTTCTAAAAGTTCGTCAAGCAAAGGTTGGAGCGTAGCCCAAGTTTCAACCTGAAAATTTTCAGATAAATATCTTCTTGCTGGGCGACTAGGTATTACAGCTTCCTTTTGCATTAACGATTTATTTTTTGACCTTTTTTGAAGCGCCTTTTGCCGGCTTAGAATCAGACTTTGCTTTTGGCTTAGCTTCTTTCGGCTCCTTTTTAGCAACAGCTTTTTTGGCTGGCTTCTTTTCTTCTTTTTCCTCTTCTAGCAATCCTTTTTCAGCTAGCAGGTTAAACCACTGAAAAAGCTTCTTCAAGTCTGAGTTATAAACACGCTCCTTATCATAGTTCGGTAGAACCGAGGTAAGGAAATCGCTCAACTCATAAATTGAAGCCTTCTTTGGGTTTAAAGCCGCTTTGCCACCAGTTTTCTTAAGAAACATTGCAAAAACATCTGCAAGAGGAACATCGTCCTCTTCGGTGTAAATACTGATGTCTTCCAAAGCAAGAATTTTTTGGGTAGAGTAAGCAGGCATTCGCTTGCCGTCCAATAAAGACTCTACCACCAAACCCGTTTTCATTTGGCTCACCATTTTAAACAATCCCGGGTATCCGGCTATAGAAAGTATTCCAGTCAGTTTCATTGACAATAATTTTGCTCAAAAGTAAGTATTACACGTATGACCGTTTTTGTGCTCAATTCTACTTATCAACAAGTTCATTTCAAATATGGATTGGCATTGTGTAGATTCGTTCCTATGCGATTCTTGCTTCTTTTCTTCTCTTTCATGCTGCTTGGCTTTGGTGCTTTTGCACAGGAGCTTAAGTTGAAGGGAACGGTTGAAGGTGAGTTCAATTACATGACTACAGATCACATCGGAAGGCTGTATTTGAGCAAAGGACAAGAGCTCTTTTTGTATTCACCAGAAGGGCAATTACTCTATCAGTTTAGCGATCTAAGCAGGGGTGAGATTGTTCATTTGGACACAAGAAACCCAATGAAATTGCTGCTGTTTTACCCAGATTATAGCCAAATAAACTTCTTAGATAACACGCTTAGCAAGACTAGGGAATATGTAGACTTAAATTCTCTTGATTTAGCACTGGCGCAACTCGCGTGTGCTTCTTTCGATAATGGTTTTTGGGTTTACGACCCTGTAAGTTTTCGATTGGTGCGGTTTGATCAAGGATTAAATGTGACCAATGAGGTAGCCAACATTAATCAATTAGTGGGCGCTGAGGTAAATCCAATTCAGATTGAGGAATTCGATAGCTGGTTGTATATGAATGACCCCCAGAATGGCATTTTTGTTTTTGATTCCTTCGGAACGTACTCAAAGCTTATCCCAATTGCGGGTGCGACTCAGATGCAAGTAAGGGCAAACGGATTGTTCCTTTTGATTGGAAAAAAAATTGTGAAGTATGACGATTTGAACCTAGAGCCGATAGAAATTGATCTGCCGGTAGAGGATTTTAAGTCTGTAAGGATTGAAAAAAGCATGCTCTATATATTAACAAAAGACGGAGTTCAACTTTACTCCTTGCGAAAGTGAAAAGTGTGAGCAACTTATTCGATTTTAGACAGAATTTCGGTTTGAACGCGTACTTCGAATTACTATTTTTGGTCGCCTATGTCAAAGCCTAAACACATTGCAGTTGCCGGTAATATTGGAGCCGGAAAAACCACACTTACACGGTTGCTTTCTAAGCACTATAAGTGGGAAGCACAGTACGAAGCTGCTGATGATAACCCGTACCTCAACGATTTCTATGAAGAAATGCAACGCTGGTCTTTTAACCTGCAGGTGTATTTCCTAAACTCTCGTTTTAGGCAAGTAATGGATATTAAAAATGGTACTAAAACGGTTATTCAGGACCGAACCATTTTTGAGGATGCCCACATATTTGCGCCCAATTTGCATGCAATGGGGTTAATGACTAGTCGCGATTTTGAGAATTACCAATCGCTTTTTGAGTTGATGAATGAGTTTGTTGGGCCACCAGATTTGATGATTTATCTGCGTGCTTCTATTCCAACGCTTGTAAATCAAATTCAAAAAAGAGGAAGGGCCTACGAAGAAACTATTCGGTTAGATTACCTTAAAAGACTTAACGAGCGGTACGAAGCTTGGATTAGCACATATGATAAAGGTCCAGTGTTAATCATTGAAGTTGATGATAACAATTTCTCAGAAGACCCTGAAGATTTGGGTAAGATTATTACAAGAATTGATGCCGAGATTAACGGCCTTTTCTAAGGAATAATAA
>CALCGD010000095.1 GCA_937900875.1 uncultured Flavobacteriales bacterium | reverse complement strand
CTCCACTAGACAAAAAAGCCCCGCAATTGCGGGGCTTTTTTGATTCAAATCATTCTCTAGGGATTGACTGATTCTAGATCGCTCCTTGTTTTTGGTAGCAAAGCCATCAGACTATTTTTCCAAAGCTTCTATGCGCGAAAGAGCTACTTCAAGCAATTGGCGGACGTTGGTGTTTTTATTTTGAAGTGTAACTATCATCTCCTGCTGTTCCTGAACCGCCTTTATCAACGGAGCAACAAACTCTGCATAGCGCAATCCATAGTGGGAGTTTTCATTCTTAGGCTTGTCCACTCCGTGGAAATCAAAATCAACGGCAAGTGCTGCTTGCTCCACTTCTTGGGCAATAAAACCCACTTGCAATTCGGCTGATTTAAGCTTCTCACTCTCTGGTAATCGCAAACTGTCTGGTGTGTTGTTGAATTTGGCAATGGCATCCATATCTAAATGATAGGTAATCGGACGTAGTTTTAAGATGAAATCCAAGCCACCAACGTTTTCCTGTACATCTGTTTTAAAACGACCATCGCTAAGGTTGGTCCAGCCGGCATAACCACCTATGCTAGAAACTGAAGCATCGCCTAATCTTACCGTATTAGATGCTCCTGGCTCTGCGTTAAAACCCAAAGCCGTGCTGTTATTGTAAGCGGTTCCAGTGCTAAAGGCCGAATATCCCAAGGCAGTATTTTGGTCTCCTCCAACGTTGGAATAAAGCGCATTGTACCCAGTACCTGTATTATAGAATCCTGTCGTGTTGGAATATAATGCCTGATAACCGTGGGCGGCATTAGCATATCCTGTAGTGTTTCCCAAAAGCGCACTTACTCCCATAGCACTATTTCTGTATCCGGTTGAATTGGAGAAAAGCGCGTAATAACCGCAAGCAGCGTTTTCATCTCCAGTAGTATTGTTCCTGAGTGAATAAGATCCGATGGCTGTATTTTCAGTACCACTAGTATTGTCATAGAGTGCGCTAAACCCTGTAGCCGTATTATCTTCTCCATCTGTGTTAGAAGAAAGCGCCTGCACGCCATTGGCGGTGTTATATCCACCAGTTGTATTCGAAACCATTGAATATGAGCCTATTGCAGGTTCAGGCTCTTTTCAAATGGAGCAATACCTCACAGGTTCTGGTGGTGGATCAAGCCCTGATGGTCTGTTCTATTATGTAAGCAGTCCAATACCAAACGCCACGGCTGCTGATTATGGAATTCCGAGCAATAAACTTTGGGTTGCTGACGAGGTAAATCAGACCTACCCACAGTTCACCTACTTTGGTATTCCACTTGAGGTTGGACAAGGCTATGTGGCGCGTATGGGAAGCACTGGTGCCATCACCTTTGATGGTTCTTCATTCAACACTGGGGCCATTAGTTTACCTGGTATGACCAGAACAGGAACAACCGAAACCAATAGAGGATACAACTTGGTGGGCAATCCATATCCATCAACCTTAAGCTGGGATGCTGCCGAACTTTTAGCGACCAATTTGGAGACGAGCATGTACTACAGAACACACCAAGGCACCACCATGCTGTATGATACCTACAACGCAACCAGCACTATAGGTACCAGCAACAATGGTAGTGCGGTTACGGGCAATATACCACCTACGCAGGCCTTCTGGGTGCGGGTAGATGCAGATGGCAATACAGGCCAGTTGGACTTTAGCAATTCCATGCGAAGCCATGGAACGGCTACAAGTATTTACAAAGTAGCTGCTGAAGAAGGAACGGTGCGGATGACGCTTAGCAACGGAAGCGTATCGGACGAGACCATTGTGCTTTTCAATGCCGAAGCGCAAGACAGTTATGATGATTTTGATTCGCAGAAGTTTTGGGCAGCCGCAAGTGTGCCACAGGTTTACACCACTATTGGAACAGACTCTTTGGTTATCAATGGCCTATACAGCACCGTTACCAATCCAGTGGTTGATCTTGGGGTAAAATTGCCTGCGGCAGGAGATTACAGCTTCAACGCAACAAGCATCACATTGAATGAGGAGGTTTATTTGGAAGATCGATTACTTAGTGTTTTTCAAAACTTGAATGAAGAACCGAATTACAGTTTCACGTCTACAATTGGTGGAAACATTCCAACGCGATTTGCCTTGCATTTTGGGATGAGCGTAACGGGAATACAGGATGAAACCAGCAGTACGAAGGTGTATGCATTTGATCGTAGGATAACCATTCTTATTGATGAGAATTTGATAGGTTCTAGTGCCGATGTGCTTGACTTAGCAGGACGGGTTCTGCGCACGGAATTTATTTCTGGAACTCAAACCAATCTCGACATGAATGTTGCGACAGGCGTCTATTTGGTGCGCGTAACCACCGTAACCGGAATAGTAAGCCAACGCGTTTTTATCAAATAACGAATTATCAAAAAAGCTATGAGCAAGAAGAGAACGTATAAGAAACCGGAGCTTAAGAAAGTGGTGATAGACAATGAAATCAGCATGGTTATGATGAGTTTCGGGCCAGGTGGCGACCCTGAAAGCAGTTTGAGGTTGCTGAATCCGCTTAAGTGGTGGAAGTAGCTAACTATTGCTAAAAGCAAGGGCGCCAGTTTGAACGGCTTTTTTATTGAAGACTGATTTGAGCGTTTGAAACCTGATGGTTGTTTGAATAGATGTAAAATGTGAATCGCTTTCAAAAGGCACGAAAACTTAGTTGTTTTGTTTAATACTATATGAGTTTTTAGGTGGTTTTAGAATGACTAGGAGTGAAAAACACTCTACCAGTTTGATTGAACACACCAAACAAAAAAGACCAGCATTTGCGGGTCTTTTTCTTATCGATGAAGTGTTACACCATCAGTATAAATGTGTTGATGGTTCTGCCAATCGTAAATAATGAACTTATATACGTAAACGCTCTGCTCCACCTGATTTCCTCTAAAACTTCCATCCCAGTGGAATTCATTATCGTGTGAAACGAAGATTTCTTCTCCCCATCGGTTATACACGTACATATTGTATTCCTTGTAGCCTTGTCCTTGTCCAAAGAAGAAATCGTTGTTTCCATCTCCGTTAGGGGTGAAACTGTTTGGTATGTAAAACGTGAAGGTTGGATTTACTCGCACCTCTGTTCTAATCATAGCCATACACCCATTAATAGTGGTTACGGTTAGTATGACGGGATACGTGCCAGTATCTTCATATATGTGTTGCGGATGCTGATCATAAGAGAAATCTCCATCACCAAAATCCCAGTCCCAATCAATCACGTTATCGCTCGATAAGTCTGTAAAAACGAATCGTGGATCATCAAGATCGCTAATCAAATGATTTACCTCAAATAGCGCGCTAGGGTTAGCGTGGACCGTGATTAGTTGATTCTCAGTTACACTTGCAACACAACCATCAGCGGTGGTAACGGTAAGCGAAATGTCATAAATAATTGTGGACGTATCACCAGGTTCGGCACCCATAAAATCGTGTCCAGGATGTTGATTATAAACAGGCCCAGTTCCATCTCCGAAAGTCCATTCCCAACCTGCAATATGATAGCCCTCATCTATGGTTGAGAGAGACGTAAACTGAACAGCTAGCGGTTGACAACCCTCAAATATATTAGCGTTAATAATCACATTTGGTAAGGGATTTATATCCACAATTTGCGTGTCGATGCCGATACATCCGTTGTTGGTTACAATCTCTAGAACCACCTCGTGTGGTCCAAATTCTGAATAAACGTAATTCGCTGTTTGTCCAACCGCGGAACCAACTGCATCGAACGACCAATTCCAAGAAACGAGCGAGTCATTTGTGAATACCGGTACTGAAGATTGATCAAAGAAGAACACTGAATCGTTTTCGCAGAAGTGCGATGTGAAATTGAAATCAACAATTGGAGCTGGATGAACAAGAATATCGCTTTGCGAAATTTGCGTACTGCAACCAGCAGAATTTGTCACTTCAAGAACCGCAAGATTGTTACCATATGTTTCATAAGTGAAAGCAGGATTTTGTTCCCCAGATGGAGTGTTTCCATCAATCATCCAATTCCATTCGGTAATTGGGTAGGATGCAGTTCCAGTGCTAAGATCTGTAAACTCCGTTTCAAGTCCTTGACAAACAACGCTGGCGCTGAAACTTGCAACCGGCAACGGATAAATTTCTAAATCTTGAACTAACGTATTGCTACATCCGTTATTAGAGATAACCGTGAGCTCTACAGAGTGTAATCCAACATCAAGTTGACCCAAAACGGCAAACTGGCCATTCAGTGTATCTGTTTGGTCAATTACCCATTGCCATTGAGCAATAGACCCAGAAACTATGCTCGAATTATCGGTAATTGTTGCTAGCACATCTGCGCAAGCATTTGTAAAAGTAAAGTCTGCAACAGGCATTGGATAAACCGTTACATCCTGTGTGATAGAATCTGCGCAACCAAAACCAGTTTCTACGAGTAATTCAACTGAATATGTTCCTTCCGTGGCGTAGTTATGAGCCGGACTCTGAACAGCAGAACCATTGGTGTCGCCAAATTCCCAATCCCATATTGTGATGGAACCACTTGGAACAGAACTCAAATCATTAAAGTTCACAGCTTCGATTAGACAAGCATTATCTACGCTAAATGCCGCTGTTGGATTTGGATGAATGTCAATTTGCTGGGTTGCTACATTCGAGCAACCTTCATCAGTAACAACCGCTAAAACAACTTGGTAACTGCCTTCTGTAGGATAACTGTGAGAGAAATTGATTGAAGTTTCTGAATTACCATCTCCTAATACCCAAGTAGTGCTTACAATCGTACCTATAGATGCACTTTCGAAATCGATTATCTCATCTTCACAAGCCTCCGTATTGGCAATAATTACAGATGTTGGATTAAGCATTACTGTAACCACAACTGTGTCGGTATTTAAACAACCTTCTGCATCGGTTAAATGCACAACATATTCTTGTGTTGCAGCTGGTGTAGCTTCAGGGTTTGCAATGGTTGGATTCGAAAGCGAATTTCCTGGGAACCAAACAAAGCTTCCGATTCCAGTTGCTTCTAACTGTGCTATTTCTTCTTCACAAATAGACTGATCTAATCCTGCATCAACAATCGGAAGTTGATTCACGGTAACCGTCACTTCATCTGTATTAACACATCCATTATTATCTGTTCCAGTCACGGTAAAAGTGGTTGTAGCACCTCCAGAAAATATTGGATTATAAATGTTAGCATTATCCAAACCGGTGCTTGGGTCCCAAACGTAATTGGTCGCTCCCGTAGCTGCCATTTGCAGAATATCGCCAAAGCAAATTGCTTCATCTGTTCCCGCATCTACAACTGGAAGTGGATTAACCGTTACTTCAACATCATCAGAATTAACACAACCGTTTAAGTCTGTTCCTGTAACCGTAAACAGAGTAGTGGATAGGCCAGAGAATGTAGGAGTAGCACTCGTTGCATCATCCAAATCTGCACTCGGATCCCACACATAAGTATCTGCCCCAGAAACCGCTAGTTGGGTTTGGTCCCCGATACAAATCGCTACATCGGTACTTGCAACCACGTTAGGTAAAGCGTGTACAGTTACTTCTACATCATCCGTATCCTGACATCCGCTGGCATCGGTAACCGTCACGGTAAATAGGGTTGTTACGGTTCCTGAGAATATTGGATTTGCGCTGGCTGCGTCATCTAGACCAATGCTCGGATTCCAGCTAAAGTTTGCGGCTCCTAAAGCGTGTAATTGCGCGGTTTGACCAACACAGATTTCAACATCAGAACCAGCATCTGCAACAGGCAAACCGTTAACAACTACTTCAACATCATCGGTGTTTACACAACCGTTTCCGTCCGTTCCAGTAACTGTAAATAGCGTTGTCGATAATCCAGAGAAAAGAGGATTATAAATTGTCGCGTCATCTAAATCTGTAATCGGACTCCATAAGTAGTTTGTCGCTCCAGAGGCAGCAAATTGTGTTGTGAATCCTGAACAAATCTCAACATCGGAACCAGCGTCAACCACAGGAAGTGGATTAACAACTACCTCAACATCATCGGTGTTAACACAGCCGTTTCCATCGGTTCCAGTAACCGTAAATAGTGTGGTTGATGTGCCAGAAAAGATTGGTGTTGATATCTGCGAATCATCAAGTCCAGTAGCAGGATTCCAGACGTAAGATGTAGCTCCTGAAACGCCTAACTGAACTTGATCGCCAATACAAATAGCTTCATCCAAACCAGCATCTAAAATCGGAAGTGGATTGACAGTTACAGTTACATAATCGGTGGCGTTACATCCATTTAAATCCGTTCCGATAACAGTAAAATCAGTGGTTGTTGTTCCGGAGAAAACAGGATTGGCAATTGCAGTATCATCCAACCCTGTTGCTGGAGACCAAACATACGTGTCGGCACCGCTGACCAGTAATTGAACGGTTTCGCCAAAGCAAATTGCAGTGTCTAATCCAGCATCAACAGGTAAGATTGCGTTTACCGTAACTGTGATTTCATCAGAATCAGTACATCCGTTTCCATCAATTGACGTTACTGTGTAAGTTGTAGTGTTTAGGCCTGAGAAAACTGGGTCTGAGATGGCATAATTGTTCAAACCATTCTGAGGTCCCCAAGAATAACTCACACCGCCAGATGCCTGTAATTGAACAGATTGCCCCTCACAAATAACCTCATCTGCGCCAGCATCAACAACTGGTAATTCATTTACCGTTACAATTACATCATCAGTGTTTTGACAACCGTTATCATCGGTTCCTGTAACAATTAATGTTTCGGTAATAGTTCCTGAGAATGTTGGGTTTTGTAGCGTTCCATCGTCAAGGTTTGTTGCAGAATTCCAATCATAAGAAGTAGCTCCAGAAGCACCTAGCTGCACCGTAAAACCAATACAGATTACTTCATCTGGCCCAGCGGTAACCACGGGAAGCGGATTCACTGTAACCATTACTTCATCTGTATCAATACAGCCATCAGCATCCGTACCTGTAACCGTGTAAATGGTGGTTGAAGATCCACTGAAATCTGGGTTAGGAATGTTCGGGTCAGATAAATCCGTCATTGGATCCCAGGTGTAAGAAACTGCTCCTGTAGCATTCATGGAAGCTACTTCTTCATCACAAATAACTTGGTCTACGCCAGCATCAATTACGAGTGGGGCAGGTTCATCAATGGTAATATCGATAGAAGTCGGACAGGCGTTCGCATCTAGAATATTAACGGTGTAAGTCCCAGGTAATAGGTCAATGAACACACCCGTTGCTTGAGGGCCTGTTCCTATATCGTATGTGTAATCTGGGGTAGCTCCGTCTGCTAGAACTTCGAACTGACCATCATTTGAACCAAAACAGATTAGATCAGCTTGCGATACGATAGAAGAAGTAAGCTCTGTTGGTTCTGTAATTACTGCAGACACCTGAACTGCACATCCATTTGCGTCAGCCACAGTTACCGTGTAATTCCCTTCAGAAAGCCCCGTAAAGATTCCAGTTGCTTGCGGTCCGTTTCCGATATCGAAAGTGTATGGCCCTGTTCCGTCCTGCGCAGTTATTTCTACTGAACCATCCGTTCCGGCAAAACAGGAAACTTCTGTTTGAGTAAAAATGTTAGCCGAAAGTGAAACTGGTTCAAAAATCTCGACAGGAACAATAACCGTACATCCCTGAGCGTCAATAATCGTAATAGAATAAGTACCAGTGGCAAGGTCGATGAACGAACCAGAAGCTTGCGGACCAGCACCAATATCAAAAGTGTAAGGTGGTGTTGCTCCCGAAGCTGAAAGTTCCACTGTTCCATCGGCAGCTCCACTACAAGAAGCATCTGTTTGGCCGTCAACTGTACCCAAAAGTTGAGTTGGCTCATCAAGCGTAATGGAAATAGCAGAACTACAACCATTCGCATCTATTACATCGATGGAGTAGGTTCCGACAGTTTGTCCAGTAAACACACCTGTTGCTTGAGGACCAGCACCCATATCAAATTGATATGTTGGTGTTCCGCCATTTCCTTCAATGGTAAATTCTCCGTCAGTTCCAGCAAAACAAAGCGGGTCTGTTTGAGATAAAATGGAAGCAACAACTAACGTTGGTTCTCCAATTATCACGTCAATTGAAGTTGCGCAGCCATTATTATCTAAAATATTGACTGTGTAAGTAGCGGCTGCTAATCCTGTAAACGAACCAGAAGCTTGCGGTCCTGAACCAATATCATACGTATAATCAGGAGTGGCTCCAGCTGCGGCCATTTCGAATAAGCCATCAGCCAATCCGTTGCACGTTGGGTCGGTTTGCGATACGATTGAAGAAGTAAGCTCCGTAGGTTCAGTGATTACGACATCAACGGTAACCGAACAGCCATTCGCATCCGCAGCAGCGACCGTGTAATTTCCTGCTGCAAGCCCATTGAAAATGCCTGTGGCTTGTGGCCCATTGCCAATATCGAAGGTGTAAGGACCTGTTCCATCTTGTGCAGTAATTTCGACTGTTCCATCTGCTCCAGCAAAACAACTGACCTCAGTTTGTGTAACGATAGCAGCAGATAGAGAAACAGGTTCTAGTATATCAACAGGAACTACGATTGTACAACCTTGTACGTCTTCAATTGTGACTGAATAACTGCCAGCGGCAAGGTCGATGAACGAACCAGAAGCTTGCGGACCAGCACCGATATCAAAAGTGTAAGGAGCAGTTCCTCCAGATGCTGAGAGATCTGCGGTTGCATCTGCAACTCCACTACAAGAAGCATCCGTTTGTACGTCAACTGTACCCAAAAGTTGAGTTGGCTCATCAAGCGTAATGGAAATAGCAGAACTACAACCATTCGCATCTATTACATCGATGGAGTAGGTTCCGACAGTTTGTCCAGTAAACACACCTGTTGCTTGAGGACCAGCACCCATATCAAATTGATATGTTGGTGTTCCGCCATTTCCTTCAATGGTAAATTCTCCGTCAGTTCCAGCAAAACAAAGCGGGTCTGTTTGAGATAAAATGGAAGCAACAACTAGCGTTGGTTCCCCGATAATCACGTCAATTGAAGTTGCACAACCATTGGCGTCAAGAATATTGACTGTGTAAGTAGCTGCTGCTAATCCTGTAAACGAACCAGAAGCTTGCGGCCCTGATCCAATATCATAGGTATAATCAGAAGTGGCTCCAGCTGCGGCCACTTCGAATAAGCCATCAGCCAATCCGTTGCACGTTAGGTCGGATTGCGATACGATTGAAGAAGTAAGCTCGGTTGGTTCAGTGATTACAACAGGTACTTGAACGGAACAACCGTTCGCATCTGCTACGGTTACAGTATAATTTCCTTCGGAAAGTCCGGTAAATGTTCCGGTCGCTTGTGGCCCAGAACCTATATCAAATGTGTATGGGTCTGTTCCGTCTTGTGCGGCAACTTCTACGCTACCATCTGCTCCAGAGAAACAGCTGACATCAGTTTGCGTCACAATTTCGGCAGTCAAAGAAATCGGCTCTAATAAGTCAACCAAAATGTTGGTTGTACAGCCTTGGCTGTCTTCAACGGTAATTGAATGAGTTCCAGCTTGAAGTCCTGTAAATGCACCTGTTGCTTGAGGTCCGTTTCCAATATCAAAAGTATATGGAGGCATGCCGCCTGAAGCAGAAACGTCTGCTGTTGCATCTGCCATTCCGCTGCATGATGCATCGGTCTGATTGTCAACTGCTCCAAGAAGTTCGGCCGGTTCGTCTAGTGTAATAGAAATCGTTCCTATACAGCCAATTGCATCAATTACATCAACAGATTGTGTTCCTGCGGATTGTGCTGTGAATAGACCAGATGCTTGTGGACCTGTTCCTAAATCATATTGATATCCAGGTGTTCCACCGCTGCCGTCAATTTCAAAAGAGCCGTCAGATCCGCTAAAGCAGAGCGGGTCAGTTTGATTAAGGATAGCTCCAACAACCGGAGTAGGTTCATCGATAACGATAGCTACGACATCCGAGCAATCGTTGGCATCGAGAACGGTCACAGAATATGCACCAGCGGCCAGGGAAGTAAATGTTCCAGAGGCAACCGGTCCAGCACCAATATCAAAAGAATAAGGAGGCGTTCCGCCCGAAGCAGATACAGAAGCAGCACCAGTAGCCGCACCATTACAATCTGCGTCAGTTGT
>CALCGD010000094.1 GCA_937900875.1 uncultured Flavobacteriales bacterium | reverse complement strand
TCAATGCCCTTAGCTGCTGCAAACAAATAAAGCAACGCACCTAATGCCAAGAAAAATAGATTCACAACCACTAATACAATGCTGAAACTGAACATGTTTTTTTGCGCTTCGCCAATGTTTTTGCAGCTAAGGTTTTTCTGCATCATATCCTGATCTAGCCCAGTCATAACAAGAGAAATGGATGCGCCTGCAGCAAATTGTTTCCAGAAATACTTGGGGTGATTTACGTCTTCAAAGAAGAAGATCTTAGAATAATCGCTGTTCTTAATTGTGCTGATCATTTCAGAAAACCCGAAACCAAGTTGATTGCTAATAATTACCACGGTTAGGACGACTGCAAGCAGCATAAAAAGAGTCTGCAGGGTATCCGTCCAAATGATTGTTTTAATCCCGCCCTCGTAGGTGTAAAGCCAAATAAATAAGATGGTGGCAACAACGGTGACGATGAAAGGAACATTCCAGGCATCGAAAATGGTTAGTTGCAATACGCCAGCTACCAAATACAGTCGGAAGGCAGCCCCAATTGTTCTTGAAAGTAGAAAGAACGAAGCCCCCGTTCGGTAACTAGAACGCCCAAATCTATCATCCAAATAAGTATAAATGGATGTAAGGTTGAGCCGGTAGTAAAGCGGCATAAGCACTGTGGCAATTACAGCGTACCCCACCAAATACCCCAAAACCATTTGCATGTAACTGAATTGGGCAGTACCTACCCAACCAGGAACCGAAATGAAGGTGACTCCACTCAAACTGGTGCCAATCATTCCAAAGGCAACTATCCACCAAGGAGATTGCTTGTTGCCGATAAAAAATGAATCGTTGTCGGCCCCCTTCGAGGTGATTTTTCCGATTGCGAACAACACCGCGAAATACGCGGCAATAATTGACAGAATGAGTATTGGCGACATGTTTCGAAGTTATGGTATAGGATATTCTCAAATAATGGAAATTGGATTAGTTATTCACCTTATGTTTGTGCGTAACAGGGCATGGTCAATTTCATCTATCTCGCACATTCTCAAGAACGATACTTACGCCAAACAGTATTTTCTATACTCTCTTACCAGCAATTTCTGAAAACGTCAAATCTGGAACACAGGATAATTGTCTTTACCGACAATCCTGATTTTTTTAAACCATTGGGTGTTGTCACCCATCTTGTTTCTGAGAGCCAGAAAGTAGAATGGAAAGGAGCTATAAACTTTATTCATCGAATGAAGATTATGGTTATGATTGAGGCGAAAGAAAAGCATGATGGAAAGCTGCTTTTTATCGATAGTGACAATTATGCAATTCATGATCCAACTGATTTTCTACATGCTTGGAATGAAGACAAAGTCATCATGGAAAAGCTAGAGTACGTGCTTCAAAAACCAGCTGATTTGGTAGGGAAGAAGTACAAGCGGTTTTTTAAAAAGTCAAGCGTTTTTGGTCAACCGAATTATTCGGTTGACATGAATCAGCAATGCTGGAACTCAGGCATTATTGGAATTCCAGGAAGCGGCAAGAAACTCCTCCCCGAAATCCTTTCGGTTTGTGATGATATGCACTCTAAATTTCAAAAGCATTTATCAGAACAAATGGCGTTTAGTATTGTGCTTGGAAAACATTATGAGGTACAAGCTTTTAAGCCATTTACATTTCATTGGTTCGGACGCGGACAAGCAATTAATCGAACAATTGATAGAGTGCTAGTCGATTACCCTAACGGAAATGCGGATGTTTGGATTACAGCAGTTTTTGAAGTGAAAAACGAGACTATTAATGCTGAATTAAACCCAGATAAGCAGCCTTGGTACAAGCGCTGGTTTGCTTCCTAAGACTTAGAAGCATTCTTATTAGGAAATGGAGCTTTCGACATTTCGACCCCAACAAACGGGCATAATTTACCCCAACCATCGCCCTTGGTAATATCCATAATCTCTAGGTCGTTTGGGCGAGATTCGAAATACAACTTGACATGTTCAATATGGTTCCTATAGGCAGCTCGAAACTGGTGACTGTCAAACGCGTTAGAGCCATAAACATCGAAATGAAGTTGTATCCATTTAAAGAATTGGTGGTTGCCAGCATCAAAGAATTTCTCGCAAGATTTAAGCCACGCTTCTTCATCTCTAACGGTTAAAATAAACTTAGAATTAGGGAAAGCTTTGTCAAGTTCTCTAAAAAACAGTGCTACCGGAAGATCGGTCATTGCATCGAATGAATCGGGGCCTGGAGACTTGAATACAGCTTCATTGCTTGTTCCAAGTACAAAGTTCTCGAACAACGGTTTCTTAAAACCGATTTCTTGTACCCACCTGTTTATTCTATACTTCACTTTGGCTAAAGCCGAAGTGTTTTGCATAATGATGGGAAAGTGAATAGAACGGTACCCTAGCAATTCCAAAGCTTCGTTTAGACTAGAAGTTCCAGTACGAGAGAATCCTATTCCGAAAACTTTTTGCTTAGCCATTGGGCCCGAAAGTATTGATTTCAAAAAACCTGAGATCATGTTAATAATAGAGCACTCCTATTTAACTTCGCTGGCATGAACCTCGTTTCCAAAGTATTGCAACAAGCCGTAGATGAATTTGCCCAACTTCCGGGTGTTGGGCACAAAACAGCTTTTCGGTTTGTGTTACATCTACTGAAGAAGAAACCCGAAGAGTTGAAAAAGTTTGGAAACACCTTTATACAGTTGCAAGAGCAGGTAAGGTATTGCAAAGAGTGTTTCAATATCACCCATTTAGATATGTGCGATATCTGCTCAAACCCGTCAAGAGACCGAACAACAATCTGTGTGGTGGAAGATATTAGAGATGTTGTTTCTATCGAAAACACAGAACAGTTTAAAGGCATGTATCACGTGCTTGGCGGAATCATTTCTCCGTTAGATGGAGTTGGTCCTTCCGACCTTAACATTCAAGCATTATTGGATAGGCTACAATCGGGAGAAGTAAAAGAACTAATCTTTGCTTTGAGCACAACTATGGAGGGAGATACTACTAATTTCTACCTCTTTAGGCAGGTAAAACCGTTTGATGTGAATGTGAGTACTCTTGCTAGAGGAGTCTCAATTGGAGGAGGTTTGGAGTATACAGACGAATTGACACTTGGTCGTTCGTTGGTAAACCGAGTACCGTACGAGAACACGTTAGCAGGTTAATACTGAAAACTATCTTTGCGCCTTCGCATATTCAAGCCGCTTGAAACTTTCCATCGTCATTGTCAATTATAATGTGCAGCACTTTCTGGAGCAATGTCTTCAGTCGGTACTAGTAGCAATAAAGAACATAGATGCGGAGGTATTTGTGGTCGATAATAACTCTGTTGATGGTTCGGTTACAATGGTGGAAACCAAGTTTCCAACCGTAAATCTCATTGCTAATAAAGATAATGTTGGGTTTTCTAAAGCCAATAATCAGGCAATGGAAATTGCCAAAGGCGAGTACGTTCTTTTACTAAACCCTGATACACTTGTAGAGGAAGACACTTTTGAAAAGGTGGTAGCTTTTATGGATGGCCACCCAGAAGCTGGAGGGTTGGGAATAAATATGGTGGACGGAAAAGGCAATTTCTTACCCGAGAGTAAGCGCAGCCTTCCTACTCCTGAAGTAGCATTTTACAAGATTTTCGGTCTAAGCTGGTTGTTTCCAAAATCTCAACGGTTTGGGAAATACCACCTCACATATTTATCGAAAGACGAAACCCACGAAATTGAAGTGCTTTCTGGCGCCTTTATGCTTATGCGAAAGGAGGCGTTAGATAAAGTTGGTCTTTTGGATGAAGATTATTTCATGTATGGAGAAGACATTGATCTTTCCTACAGAATAATTCAGGGAGGCTATAAGAATTACTACTACCACGAAGCACGAATAATCCATTATAAAGGAGAAAGCACAAAAAAAGGAAGTCTCAATTATGTGTTCGTCTTTTATAATGCGATGGCAATTTTTGCCAGAAAGCATTTCTCTAAAGAGCGGGCGCAGCTGTTTTCTTTGCTTATCAACTTTGCAATTTTGCTAAGGGCATCTATCTCCTTAATAAACCGATTTGTGAAACGTATTTCGTTGCCCATTTTAGATGGCGTACTGATTTATGCAGGTCTATTTCTCATTTCTAATTATTGGGAAATGACTGTAAGGGCAAGCGAAGGGCTGCATTACCCGAAGGAGTTTTTTCTCTTTGTTTTGCCTTTTTACGTGCTTATTTGGTTGGTCTCTATGCAGTTTTCTGGTGGCTACGATAAGCCCATCAAACTCTCCAACATTATTCGCGGATTAATTGCAGGCTCAGCTATCATCCTAATGGGATATGGTTTATTAGGCGAGGAGATTCGGTTTAGCAGGGCAGTAATTTTACTAGGTTCTATTTGGGTTTTTGCAATTGTACCTGCAGTTAGGTTGGTGCTGCATTTTTTTAAACGAGATGGGTATAATCTCAATAGCGAAAAGACCAAGCGTTTTTTGGTGGTTGGAAAATCTGAAGAGATTGAGCGGGTTGAAAGCCTTTTAAAAGACACGTTTAGCACACCTGGTTTTGTTGGACATTACATGGTAGACGATGCCGCAGATTTATCAAGACTTGACGATTTTATCAGAATAAACAAGGTTGGTGAGGTGATTTTTTGTGCTAAGGACGTTCCTGCGCAGAAGATTATCGACTGCATGACTCAAACCAAGTTTCAGGAAGTTGATTTCAAAATTGCTCCAAACGAATCTATGTTCCTCATTGGTAGCAACTCAATTAATACCGCTGGCGACCTATATGCCTTTGGAATAAATGCAATTACGAAACCCACTAATAAGCGCGTAAAGCGCCTGTTGGATGTGTTGCTTGCTCTAATATTTACAGCCGTTTTGCCTCTAATTATTTGGTTTATGAAGAGCCCGTTGGGGCTTTTTAGAAATATTATTTACGTGATAATTGGCAAACGCACGTGGGTTGGGTATGTACGTGATTTGAATGCTCATCAGAATTTTAATCTGCCAAAAATTCCAGATTCTGTTCTTAATCCGAAAGATGGATTGGAGGCTGGAACGCCTGATGAAGAAGGGCTGCTTAGGTTAAATATGATGTATGCAAAAGATTATCGAGTGTCAAACGATTTGAACGTGATCATAAAAGGTTTCCGAAATCTGGGCCGTAATTGACAATTGGCTAATGACGATCTTTTACCTTTGTGCTCTCAAAAAATAAGCAATGGCTAAAGTTGAAGTGTTGATGCCCAAGATGGGTGAAAGTGTTGCCGAAGCTACCGTTATCAGGTGGCTGAAGGAGGTGGGCGATACCATTGAAATGGATGAACCAATTATGGAAATTGCAACCGATAAGGTTGATTCTGAAATTCCATCGCCAGTGGATGGTGTACTAGCGGAGCAATGCTGTCAGACAGATGATGTAGTTCAGGTTGGAAGCCCAGTAGCCTACATTACAACCGAAGCGGCCGAAGGAGCGAAAACTGCCCCTGCCACACCAGAACCTGTTGCAAAAGCTGTTGCAGAAGTTGTTGCTGTAGCTACACCAGAGGTTGCTTCAAACGGTCATTCAACAAATGGCGCTGTTGAGGTAATGGACGTGCCAAGAAGAAGCGAGTCTGGAAGATTTTACTCGCCACTTGTAAGAACTATTGCTTTAAAAGAAGGCGTATCCGTTCAGGAACTTGAGTCTATTTCGGGTTCGGGTAGAGATGGTAGAGTTACTAAGACCGACATTCTCAATTACATTCCGACTAAGGAGGCGCAACCTGTTGTTAAACCAATAGCGCCTGCGCTTCAATCAAAGCCGCTAGCATCAATCGGTCATCAAACCGTTCCTCTTATGGAAGGAGATGAAATTGTGGAAATGGATCGCATGCGTAAACTTATTGCCGAGCATATGGTAATGAGTGTGCAGACATCACCGCACGTTACTAGTTATGTTGAGGCAGACGTAACCAATTTGGTTATGTGGAGAAATAAGGTCAAGGACGATTTCTTCAAAAGAGAAGGAGAGAAGCTCACTTTTACTCCGATTTTCATTGAGTGCTTGGTAAATGCAATTAAGGAAATGCCAGGTGTTAATGTCTCCTTAGACGGACAAAACATCATCAAAAGAAAATCCATCAACATGGGAATGGCTGCTGCCATGCCATCTGGAAACCTTATAGTTCCTGTTATTAAGAACGCTGATCAGAAAAATCTTCTGGGCCTTACCAAGGCGGTTAATGACTTGGCAAATAGGGCAAGAACAAATAAGTTGAAGCCCGAGGAAATTCAGGGCGGAACGTACACACTAACCAACGTAGGCACGTTTGGCAATGTGATGGGAACGCCAATTATTAATCAGCCACAGGTTGCAATTATGGCTGTCGGAGCCATTCGTAAAAAGCCAGCCGTGATAGAAACACCTGCGGGAGATGCAATTGCAATCAGGCACATGATGTTTCTTTCTCATTCTTACGATCATCGTATTGTTGATGGTGCACTAGGTGGGTCATTTGTTAGAAAAGTGGCCGATTTCCTTGAAAATTGGGATATCAATAGAACCATTTAGGATTATTTGCGTATTGGGTTAATCCGAGATAAATCGGACTGATAAATTCAACTGGCTTTCGGGCTAGTAAACCTATATGCAACACATGAGCCGACCGCTACTTCTTCCCCTTGTGGTATGTCTGTTATTTAGTTCAGTCACTTTTGCGCAAC
This sequence comes from uncultured Flavobacteriales bacterium, assembly GCA_937900875.1. Lineage (GTDB taxonomy): Bacteria > Bacteroidota > Bacteroidia > UBA10329 > UBA10329 > UBA10329. The sequence goes on along the minus strand of CALCGD010000094.1, from coordinate 3,445 downwards.
GCAATGTGGATAAGAACGCCCATTTTAAACGAGTTTACCCAGTTGCTAACGAACAATTGAGTGAGAATAAGGCAAACCATGCCATCAAAAACTTTCTCGACTTGCTTGAGATTGATCCACAAAATTCACATATCAGTTACAAAGTAGGTAGATGCTATTTGCTCCTGAACGGCAAGAAAAGTGAGGCTGTGCCATATTTAGAAAAATCGGTGGTACACACGAGTTCTAGTGCGAAGGAAAATTACAAAGAGACGGACGCACCTATTGACGCTTATTTCTACCTAGCAAGAGCTTATCATTTAGACTCTCAGTTTGACAATGCAATTGCTGCGTATAGAAAATATATGACGGTCGATAAATCGATAGACAAAGATCACAAAGCTGAGATTGAATGGATGATTCAAACTTGTTTGAATGGCAAGTTGATTGTAGAATCTCCAATTAGCGCTAGAACCGAAAACTTGGGACCTAACATCAACTCCATTTATGATGAGTATTCGGCTGTAGTTGATGCTGCTGAGAGCATGTTGATTTTTACCTCAAGGAGACCTACTAGTACAGGTGGGTTTTTAGATGTGGATGACAAGTATTTCGAAGATATTTTTGTTTCTCAAAAGGAAAATGGCGTGTGGGGGAAACCAGTAAGCATTGGGTCTAAGATTAACACGGAAGGCCATGAAGCAACAATTGGTTTGTCTGCCGATGGTCAAGAACTTTACATCTATAGGGATGATTTTGGAGACGGAAACATATATGTCTGCGAATTAACAGGTAGCTCATGGAGCGAGCCAAAACAACTCAATGATAACGTTAACTCTCCGTTTAGAGAAACTCATGCAAGTGTTTCTGCTGATGGGCAGACACTCTATTTTACTTCGGATAGAAGCGGTGAGGGAGGAATGGACATATTTAGAAGCAGAAGACTTCCTAATGGTGAATGGGGGGTCTCAGAAAACCTGGGCTCCATGCTTAATTCAAAATATGATGAAGAAGCGCCTTTTATTCATCCTGATGGCAAAACGCTTTTCTTTAGCTCTAAAGGCCACAACAGCATGGGAGGCTACGATATTTTCTTTTCAATAAATGAAAACGGAAAGTGGTCAACACCTATGAATGTTGGTCATCCCATGAATACTGCAGACGATGAGTACTTTTTCGTGATGTCTGCGGATGGACATCGTGCGTATTACTCATCCTCAAATGGAAAAGGAATGGGCGGGAAGGATATTTTTCTGGTTCATTTGGATACCGATAGAGACGTTCCGTTAACGGTTTATAAAGGAGAAATAGTTGCTGATGCGAAAGGGAAACGTCCGAAAAACGTTACCATTAAGGTTACAGACAACGAAACAGGCGACTTGTTTGGGTTGTACAAACCCCGTGAAGACAACGGCAGGTTTATATTAATTCTGCATCCAGGAGAGAACTACAACATCGCTTATGAGGCAGATGGATACTTGTTTAAATCGGAAAAATTGTATGTTCCGGAGAACACATCCTATTTCGAAATTAACCGAGCGATTCAGCTAAAGCCAATCGCTGTTACCGAGTAATTTGGCGCCTAATTTGAGCAGCTTGATGAGTCAAAACCAAGTTCGGAATTCTATTATCTTTGCCGCAATTATGGAGTAGTCCGTGCTGCGGCATCTGTTTTATAGAACTTGGCTAGAAAAGTTCTTAGGAAAAAGTGTTATGAGATATTTGATTTCGTGTGTATGTCTATTAGTGTTGTCAGCTAGCTGCTTAGCTCAGCCTTACGGAGACTCAAAATTCAAAGCCAAGTTCAACAAGGCTGATGCACTTACCTACGATGGGTCCTATTTAGAGGCGCTTCCATTGTTGGAAGACATGTATGCCTATGATACTACCAACGCAAATCTCAACTACCTATTGGGCGTGTGTTACCTTATGGGCAAGAAAGACCATACGTTAGCAATCAGAAGGCTTGAAAGTGCGACAAAAGATGTATCGCTAGAACACCAAGAAGCAAATTGGAAAGAAAGAAAGGCGCCTGGTTTGGCGTACTATTATTTAGGTCGAGCATATCATTTTAAGAACAGGTTTGATCGGGCAGTGACCAACTATTATAATTACCGTTCATTCATTGAAATGGATGACGTTGCTACCTATAATCAAGTTCGATTACAAATTCAGTATGCCGAAAATGCGATGGAGCTCATTAAAACTCCCGTTGGTGTAAAAGCTACCAACCTCGGCCCTCAGATTAACTCCAAATACCCAGACTATTGCCCTGTTGTTTCTGCTGATGGAAGAGTACTCATCTTTACTTCAAGGCGTGCTGGGGGTACCAGCGAAGCCGTTGATCAAGATGGAAGTTATTATGATGACATCTATGTATGCCAAAAGCAACCTAATGGAAAATGGAGCGCGCCTAAAAGCATAGGGGCAAACATTAACACCGCTGGTCACGAAGCTGCAATCGGGCTATCTCCAGATGGACAATTACTATTCATCTATAAAGACGATAACGGTGATGGCAATATCTATCAGAGTCAGAGAAATGCTGATGGTTGGACAAAGGCGGAGCTGTTAGGGTCAGACATCAACACATCTTCTTGGGAAACACACGCAAGTGTAAATGCAACTCAAGACATGCTCATTTTTGTTTCTAATAGAAGCGAAGGAGGATATGGAGGTAGGGACCTTTGGTATTGCAAGAAATTACCAACCGGTGAATGGGGGTTGGCTATGAACATGGGAAGTGTGATTAATACACAGTATGAAGAAGACTCTCCGTTTATCTCACCAGATGGAAGCACGTTAATATTCAGCTCACAGGGGCATACTTCGATGGGAGGTTTTGACATCTTTAAATCAGAGTTTATTGACGGAGCTTGGACAAACCCAGAGAACATCGGCTATCCGATTAATACTGCCGAGGACGATGTGTTTTTCACTCTTACTCCAGATGGAAGACATGCATTCTATAGCTCAAGAATGGACGGAGGATACGGAGATAATGATCTGTATAAATTACGTCTAGACCCAAAGCAATCTAATGCCGTGGCCGTAGCTCGTGGAGTTATGAAAGTACCTGCGCAAGACTACGCAAATATTAAGGCCCAAATTACCGTAAGCGATGAAGGCGGTGCTCAGATTGGAACCTATCGGCCCAACCCAGCGACTGGATTTTACGTGGTTATTTTGAAGCCAGGGGAAACATACACATTGACCTATGAGGCTGACGGGTATGACCCAATTGTTTCTCAGGTTCCGGTTGGAGATGAGGAAGCGTATGCTGAATATGATGGGGTAGTGGAGCTGGATGAAGTGGTGTTCGGAGAGAATATCCTGGCCCTACAAGCTGAAACAGAAAGGCTCCGAAAAGAAAAGGAAGCTGCCGAAGCAAAGGCTGCGGAAGATGCAAAATTAGCTAATGAAGCTGGCGATCAAGCAAAGCTAGATGCAGAGCAATTAGCCTTGA
>CALCGD010000093.1 GCA_937900875.1 uncultured Flavobacteriales bacterium | reverse complement strand
CTTTGATTATCTCCATCCCATGGCTTTAAATGGTAATCAATTTGGTCGTAGCACTTTCTTCCCCAACGGTCATAAATTCTAACACGATTACCAGGATGCAGCTCCAGACATGTGAGATTGAACACATTATTCTGAGGAACATTACCACAGAAATCTACCTGACCGACATAATTCGTTCCTGGATTGAACACATTAGGTTGGGTAATTGCACAAGCAAATTCATCAATTGTAATGAGTGTAGCCCCGCTTCCGTAACACTCATCTACTTCGCCATAATTGTAGAAATACTCATGTATGCCAGGACCCGCTGCAACAGGGTCGAACCAACCTGAACTTGTTATACCCGGACCGAAAAACTCTCCTCCACTTGGTGTTGCAAACAACTGAAATGGCGGCTCCTCTATACAGTAAACTGGATAAATCTCACCCCAACTAATAACTGGCAATGGCGTTACCCAAACTAAAACCGTATCAGAATTTGAGCACCCATTGGCATCAGTTACCAAAACAGTGTATTCTGTTGTAGAATCTGGACTGACCGTTATCTGAGCGGAAGTTTCACCGGAATTCCACAAGTAAGACACTCCACCAGAAACACTAAGAAAAGATTCATCACCAATACAAATGGTATCGTTTGCCCCTGCATTAACAAGAACAGGAGGATAGCTAGCTATATCGATTGAAACACTTGCTTCGCACATGGCCTGGTCTGTTACAGTTACTTCATAAGTTCCAGAAGAAAGGTTGTTTGCGGTGGCCACGTTTTGCGTTGGACTTGTGTTCCAACTATAGGCATATCCGCCAACTCCGCCTGAAGGAGTTACAGTGGCGGTTCCAGTGTTATCGCCAACGCATAGCGAATCGGTATGCTGTATTATCAGAGTGATTTCGGGTGTCATTACCACTTCCACGGTATCTGTTGCTTCGCAATTGTTTGCATCAACTACTGTAACCACATATTCTCCAACAGAAAGGTTTGTTGCTGTTTGGCTGCTTTGTCCTGGTGTGGTGTTCCACGAATAAGTTACCGCACCAATAGCTCCGGTAACAGTTGCAATTGCCTCTCCATCAGCTTGTCCGAAACAAACGGTTATTTGTGCCGGCACATCCACCTCTATATAACAGCTTTGTGGGCAAGGCGCTAACTCCGCCAGAAAATTGATAAACAGCGTATCTCCTACTCCGTCTACCAAAGCCAAGGGCCAGTTGCCTGTTGGTGTAATTATTTCGGTTGTGGCAAATTGCTCCCATTCTTGAGTGATTATCTCGCAACCCGGAGGAAATGAACATGGAGGAAATCCTGGTATTTCAAGACAAGTGGAACAATCTGAGGATTCGACAAATTGTAGCCACGTAAATGGTCCAAATCCTTCCGCCTGAATATCTCCAAACGGAGTTGCACAAGCAGTTGGCCCATTACATTCTTGCTCCGTTACGTAAACAGAATCGATGGCTGTACAAAGACTATCGTCTGTAACAGTAACCCAGTAATAAGATCCTGGGGCAAGATCAATAGCAGTTTGAGTGGTTTGCGCTGGTGTTGTACTCCAAGAATAAATCACACTTCCAATGGCCCCTGTAACCACGGCTGTGGCAAAGGCGCTATCACCTTGACATGCGACTACGGTATCAGGAAGGTTTACTGAAATGAAACAACCGCTTTCGCAAGGGCTGAGTTCTGACATTGAACCTATTTCGAGAATGTTTCCCTGAGAATCTTCTACAAATAATGGCCAATTTCCGGTGGGAGTTACTGTAGTATCCGTAGCAAACTCCAGTACCATAGTAGTTTGAACCGCACAACCTGGTGGTGTAGAACAGGGCTGAATAAATGGTGGAATTCCTGGAAAGCAGGTGCTGCAATCCAGTGTATCTACCGTTTGAGACCATGTATACGGAGCAACACCGTTAAGTACGGTAATGTCGCCTGAACCGTTAAAACAACCAACCAATTCGGTACAAAAATTCACACGAATTACCATGGAATCTATTCCACATTCTAATGGGATTTCTGGTAAAAAATGGATTACATGTGAGCCCGTATCCGCCACTGATGGATCGAATATTCCTAAAATTGCGTCAATGATTCCTGGTCCAGTCCAAAGTCCATTTCCAGGTTCAGCTGTTAGCGTATCAGCAGCATCTGTTTGGCAATATGGACCAGCTGGCGTTAGCTCTAAACAATTGAGACAAACTGCTTTTGGCGGTGCGCAAGGCTGTAGCGCCAAGGAAGCTGCGAAGCCTTGTCCGCAGGCTACAACTTCACCTGCAGAATTCACAGCCACATCGTAAACTGGTGCTGGAGTAGCCTCAAATGCCAATTGATTTAAGTCCTCATCATACTTGTAAACCCCGGTGCTAGAACCTGCATAAACATTGCCGCAGCTGTCCAAAACCAATCCACCGTTTTCGGCAGAATTAAAGCCTAATTCATTACTCGTGTTTCCGTTTGGAATTGCTACCGAAGCGATTACAAAACCGTTTACAATATTCCTTTTATCCAATACAGAACCGTTGGTGGTGTAAATAAAATCTGTGGTGGCGGCCATCGCATTTATGCTTTGGTTAGTTACACCATAACCAGCAACTTGATAGGAAAATCCGTACCCATGATTATCCTGATAGCCTAACGTGAGACTTTCATCAAATCGACCAATTGTATCCAACGTCATGTAGTAATAGTTACCGTTGGGAGAAGGACACATTGCCCTCACTTCGTTCGGATTACTAATTAAGCCCAATGGACCAGGTGTTACGCTTGCAACCTCTACGTTGTTTAACTGCGAACCATTATTCATATCTATTTCAAACACATAACCGTAGCCCTCAATTAGGGCACCTCCAAGCGTTAATCTGGTTCCGCCTAAGAATAAGCGTGTGTTATCGCAGTTAAGAGATAGCTTCCAATATTCATCAAACGCGCCTCCGTTGGCAGTCCAAATTGGTGAGCCGCCTGTAGAAACTCTAGAAACAACGGGATCGGTACCTGCGGTAATGAAACAGTCACCAGTGGTTGGCTCGGTAAGCATTGTTCCAATCCAGTAATTAGCAGAATCCCAAGGTGTGTTATAGGTCCACTGCAAAGCCCCTGCAGGGTCATACTTCTGGAGTTTCATAGGAGTGTCTCCTCCGTAGATGTACACATTTCCCAAATCGTCTACATCTATATCCCAAATGCCACCTGAATTCGGAAAGGCGGGTGTTACAACCCAAGGGTCGATTACTATTTCCTCCTCAGAGTCGTAGGTGCCAATTGAAAAGCGTACGGTGTTTTCATTGATTTTGAAGGAAGATTCAATGCTTGATTGTGTAGCGGCATGGGAGGTCTTCGGTGCATGGTCAATGATATCTCCAAACGAAGTGCTTATGATTAGATTTCCTTGTAAATCAATTTTCAGCTTCTGATTTAATGGATATTCCATTTGAATAATGGTAGCATTTGCCCCAGGATGAAGAATCAAATCGTACTTGAATCCCTCTACTTCATGTATTGTAAATACGGCATC
>CALCGD010000092.1 GCA_937900875.1 uncultured Flavobacteriales bacterium | reverse complement strand
AATGCTAAAGAGGAGAGTAAATAATCTTTTCATTTTGAATAAATTAATTTTTCAGAATACTAAAAGTAGCACAAATGTCTCTTACGGTGCTACATAATTGAAGGAAAGTTCGTCATTTCAACATTTAACTCGTTAATTATTTAGTCTTTAAACCAAACAATTAATGTGGAAATAAAGCAGAAGAAATTATTAGGAATGAAGCTGTTTATAGTCACAAATACAAGGTTTAACCTTTATCAAAACTGACGAATATCAGTTTCTGTTAATTTAATATTCAGACGATTGATTTTTTTTAACCGCAAAAGGCCAGCTATACGAAAAGTGCTGCTCAGGCAAATAACCAAAAAAGGAAAGTTGGCTATTTTTTGGAATAATGGATAAACAAGTTTGCCCAGGTAGCTCTGGAAAACCGAAATATGGGAGGAAACAAAAGAATGATGAGTAGCGCATTAATGCCGAGGTACCACAGAATTTCGAAATGCCATAATATGGTCATCACAACAAAAACAGAAACGCTGAGAGCGATTGTCAGTGCATAACTTACATACATAGCACCGTAATAGAATCCAGGTTCGAGTAAATATTTCTGCTGACAGGCGGGACAGTTGTCAGGCATTTTTTCAAGATTAGAATAACTGTAAGGGTTTTTATGTACAAACAAGTCCCCCTCTTGGCATCGAGGGCATTTCAACATTACAATACTGTAGATCTTAGTTCCTTTTAGCATATTGAGTCTTTAGGACTGCAAAGGAACACATCATCTTCTTTTGATGGTGCAAGTTTGGTCACAAAACCGATTCAATTGTTCACTTTTGCGGAATGATATCACTTAATCAGGTTTCCGTTCAGTTCAACGGGAAATTTTTATTTAATGGAATCTCTTTTTTAGCAAATCCAAAGGATCGTATTGGTCTAGTTGGCAAGAATGGAGCAGGGAAATCAACATTGCTTAAAGTTATTGCGGGCGAATTTGAGGCAGAGTCTGGAGCGATCTCCAAGCCAAGTGGTTGCTCGATTGGTTACCTGTCTCAGGATATAAAACCTAGGCTAGGTAAGACAATATTTGACGAGACCTACAGTGCATTGCAAGAATTAAAGCAGCTAGAGCAACAGGTAAAACATTTTACAAAGCAATTAGAAGAGCGTACAGATTACGAGTCGGATTCTTATATGGATTTGATACAGGATATGCATGTTGCCAATGAACGCTTCAGTTTGCTTGGTGGAGATACTGCTGATGCCGAAGTTGAAAAAGTGTTGATGGGATTGGGATTTCTAAGGTCAGACCTCTCACGTAAAATGGAGGAGTTTAGCGGTGGATGGCAAATGAGGGTAGAATTGGCGAAAATTCTGGTTCAACGCCCTGATGTTCTTTTGCTTGATGAGCCCACCAATCACCTCGATATTTTATCTATTCAGTGGTTGGAGGATTTTTTAAAAGAGCACAGCGGGACTGTTATCCTTGTTTCGCACGACAGGGCCTTTTTGGATAACATCACTAATCGTACTATTGAAATTACGCTTGGCCGAATAAACGACTATAAGGTGCCATATTCTAAGTATGTTGAACAGCGTGCAGAGCGCATTGCGCTTCAAATGGCATCATTCGAAAACCAACAGAAATTTATTGCCGACACAGAAAAGTTTATCGATAGATTTAGATATAAAGCCTCGAAAGCCACTCAGGTTCAGAGTAGAATAAAGGCACTTGAAAAGGTTGAACGTATTCAGGTTGAGGAGCAAGATAATTCTGTAATGCGACTTAGGTTTCCTCCAGCTCCACGAGCTGGGAAAGTGGTGGTTTTAGCCGAAGGAGTTTCTAAATCTTATGGCGATTTGGAGGTTTTAAAAAACGTAGATCTAATGCTCGATAGGGGCGAGAAGGTTGCGTTGCTTGGAAAAAATGGCGAGGGTAAAACCACCTTCTCTAAGATTGTGGTTGGAGAGTTAGATTACACTGGTAAATTAGAGCTTGGACATAACGTGTCAATGGGATACTACGCCCAGGATCAGGCAGAATCGCTAGACTCGAAGAAAACCGTTTTTGAAACATTGGACGATGTAGCCACCGGTCCTGTGAGAACAAAATTGCGCGACATTCTGGGTTCGTTTCTGTTTGGTGGAGAAGATATCGATAAAAAAGTAAGTGTTCTTTCTGGAGGTGAACGAGGAAGATTGGCTTTGGCTAAGTTGCTGTTAGACCCTGTAAACCTTCTTGTGCTGGATGAGCCGACAAATCACCTGGATATGCACTCTAAGGACGTGCTGAAACAAGCACTGAAAAACTATGATGGGGCGATGATTATCGTGTCTCACGATAGAGATTTTTTAAGCGGCTTGACTGATAAGGTCTATGAATTTAAAGATCATGGAGTAAAGCAGCACATAGGAGATGTTTATGAGTTCTTATCGAAAACTAAATTTAGTACGATTCAAGAATTTAGTTCAAAACCAAAGGTAGAGGCTGCTAAAGTTGAGAAGCAATCGGAAAGCAAGGACGAATATAAAGTCAGAAAAGCACGCGAAAAAGAAGCTAAGAACGCCAAGAATAAAGCTGATAGATTAGAAAAAGAGATTTCGTCAGTGGAGAGGGAAATTGCCGATTTAGACGAGCTAATGCTTGATGCTGATGGTTATAAAGAAGCATTGGAAGAGCGAGACGTATTTGCTGAATATCAACAAAAACAAAGTTTGTTAGACAGGAAAATGTTGGAGTGGGAGGAAGCAGTCAACAAAGTTGAGGAATTGAGTAATCAATAGTGTCTCGTTAATAATTACTTCATTCTAGGTTAAAACCGCTACTCCATCGGTCTAATTTTAGTTTTTGAACTAATTGGATTGATTATGAAAATCGGATTTCAAGCGCATTCATTGTTGATAGTCCTTCTGATGGGGCTTTTGCTATCAGCTTGTGGAAATGTGGATATAGTAAAGAGAAAGTACCGCCCTGGATTTCATGTTGATATAACCAAGAAGCGCCAAAAATCTAATGAAATAGAGAAGGAGGTCGCAGCGGATAAACGTAAAAACCTCACTACTAAGGCAACTGAAATTGCGGTTATTGAAAAACAAACAGAGGAGATCATTAACTCATCTGTCGTTTCTTCGAGTAATGCGAGCACTCCCGATATAAAAAGTCAGATCAAATCCGAGAAGACATCACAGCTGACTTCGCTACCCAACTTTAGTAAACTCAGTTTCGATAGAAAACTGCAATTAATTAAAAACCAAGTATTCACCACTAAACCTCGAGGACGAGCGCAAGGTTGGATGCAATGGGCAGCGTTTGGGTCAGGATTGGCTTCAATGATTTTTGGGGTGTTGGCCGTAGTTTTCGCGGCTTTGTTTGCATCGTCCTACTTTGTTTGGCCGGCACTTATTTTTTCTGTGGCGGCAATTGTTTTTGCTATTCTTTACAAACAGAGTAATGGAACAGACCCCAAAGCTAGATTGGGTCTCATATTCGGTATTATTGGTGGTGGATTAGCCATTATCGCACTCACAATTTGGGTCGTTTTAATAGCTATTTAATTTGCCTTTTCTAGAAAAAACACCGGTCGCTTTATTATGAGGCGGTCTTTTGTTATATCACTATTTTTAGTACCCTAAAAACAAGGTTATGAACAAGAATATTACGTTCCTTTTTTCACTCTTGATATTTGCCTCTTTCATGCTTTCCGCTTGTGGAGATTTAGGTATAACCAAAAGACGGCATTTACCTGGTTATCATGTCGATTTTGTGAAGAATAAGGAAATATCTAATCGGCAAATTGCAAAAACAGCTAAAGCAGACCAGGGCTCTGCGCAGATTGAAAACTCGAGTGAAGAGCTAGTTATGGGTGAAGACAGTTATGTTGGTATCACTCCGGAGAAATATGCTCCTGAATTTGAAGCCAATATTGAATCAACCGACCAAGACACACAGAAGAAAACTACTGTATTGGAAGCTTGGTGGTCTATGAACAAATTTATGCGGAACCCAGTGGCTGAGCTTAAGCAGCAGAAGCTGAATAGCGAACTCAAACGTGCTGTTTTTAATGGAGATGACGAAAAGCATGGCTGGTCTGTACTGAGTATCATATCCACGAGTCTTGGAGTTGTTGGATTAGGCCTGGTTATTACTGGTATCGTCTTTCTGGCCAGCTTTGTATTTGGTGGAGGACTTTTCTATTGGTGGATTTTTGCTCTTCTAGGACTTCTTGTTGGAATAGCGGCAATGGTTACTGGCATAATAGCCATGCGAAAAACGCGATCTGGCGAAAAACGTGGGCGTGGGTTTGCCTTGGCCGGAATGATTTCTGGCATCGTTTCTCTTGCTCTTGGTTTAGTTGGGTTGTTATGGGGCATGCTTTATACCATAATCAGCAACCTAGGTCAAGACAACTAGGTTAGTTACCTAACTCACCTTTCAATAGGTGTAAGTCGTAGATAGTATCTAAGTCTGAAAGAACAGGTAGGCGTTCGTAACTCAACCTATTTTCCATCAAGTCCACTATCGTATCGTCAAACACAGAATCTGTGCTCCACTGTTTGTCATCAAACAAAAATGGAAGAGGTTTTTGCATCCCTAGTAAATAATATCCTCCGTCTTTGGCTGGGCCAATGGCAATCTCTTTCTTAGCTAAAGCCTTAAAAGCCGAATCGACTATCTCCGAAGTTAATTCTGGACAGTCACTTCCAATTATTACCGCCTTTTTAGCGCCCAACGTAAAAACGGTCTCAAAAGCATTGTTCATTCTATCCCCAAGCGAATCTCCTTTCTGCAAATGCTTGTTAAATTGGTCCTCATCCCACTCGTCAGAGTCAATTTCATCACTATAGAAAACATGTCTTGTGCAATTAATTTTTGTTGCCACTGTCCTGGTTATCGCTAGCAAATGCAAGTAAATCTCTAGAGCTTTTTGATTGCCAATACCAGCTGCTAATCGGGTTTTTACTCGACCAGCAACTGGATTTTTTACGAATATGATGAGGTGCTTTTCATTCATTTCGAAAAATAGCGATGGAATGGCTAGAAAAAATTAATTCAGCCAAGAATAAATGCATCCATTGTTTAACTTTAGAATCCTCTTAATTTCAAGAGGATTACTTAATCTGTATGGAATGTATGAAGTAGGCGTTGGGAAGGCCGACATCACCGTGTTTAAGCTCGGTGTGGGTATGATGGGATATGGTATGTATTTCAACATTGTGAAAGGGGTAGAAACCGATTTGTTCGCTAGGGCCGTAGTGGTTAGAGATACCACTACTGGAAAAAAAGTGGTACTTGTCAATGCAGAAATTTGCTTTATAACTATCGCCATTAAACGCGGTGTGTGGAAAAAACTGAAAAGAAAGCACGAAGGGCTTGGCTTTGATGAAGATTCTATCATGATTACCGCCCAACATACGCACAGCGCTCCTGGGGGATATTCGCATTTTGGGCTCTACAACATGACCATTCCGGGGTTTGTACCAGAGGTTTATCAGAAGGTAGTAGATGGCATTGTGGAGGCAGTAGTTCAAGCAAATGAATCGCTTCAGCCAGCTACTATTAAAGTGTCTAAAGGGGAGATAGAAGGTCAGAAAGAAGTAGCGTTTAATCGATCGATTCCTGCCTACAATGCCAATCCAGAAATTAAGAAACCCCTAAAACCAGAAGAAGCAAATCAAGCGGTTGACAGAAATATGCTATTGCTTCGATTTGATGATTTAGAAGGTAATCCGATTGGAGCGTGGAATTGGTTTGGAGTGCATACCACTAGTTTGAGTAACGATAACCATCGAATATGTTCCGACAATAAGGGGTATGCCTCAAAATTTCACGAAGACAAGGTTAGAAAAACTAAGAAAGACAAATTCGTCTCCATTTTTGCGCAGCGCAAAGCAGGCGATGTAAGCCCAAATTGGAAATGGGATCGAAAGAAGAAATGGACCCGCGGAAAATTTGAAGATGATTTTGAGAGCGCCAAATTCAACGGAAACATCCAGTTTGAAGAGGCGCACAAACTGTTTAAATCAGCCAAAAAGCAAGAAGAAATTCCGTTGCAGCTAGATTACGCTATGACGTTTGTCGATTTCAGGAAGGTAATTGTGGACAAAGAATTTGCTAGCGGGCAGAAAGAGGCTAGAACTGGCCCAGCGTGCCACGGGGTTGCATTTTTTGAAGGAACCGTAGAAGGACCTGGAATGCCAGCTGCTGTAGGTTCATTAGCTCGTACATTAATTCGTGCTCAAAAAGCGTATGAATTGGCTTCAGCGCCATTTAAGCCAAAAGACAAGGCTGATCGTATCTATGAAAAATATCATGTTCACGGACCTAAAGACATATTAATTGAAGCCGATGAACGAAGAATTCTTGGAACAAGAGACGTAAAGAATCTAGTTGTTCCTGCTTGGGCAGATCCAGCTATTGGCCAGTTCAAAAAATTTCACGCCAATGGCAGTCTGGGTGACAAGCCTTGGATTCCACAAGTATTGCCTTTGCAGATTATCATACTGGGCAACTTGGCTTTGGTGGGTATTCCTGCCGAGATTACCACTATTGCAGGTCAAAGGTTAGAAGACATGCTTCTTCAAATTTTGGCTGACAGAGGCGTGACTGAAGTAGTCTGTTCTACCTATACAAATGGTTATTGTGGCTACATAACCACATACGAAGAGTACCAGTTGCAATTGTATGAAGGCGGGCACACCGTTTTTGGGCAGCATTTTTTAGGAGCAATTCAAACCAAATTCAAAGGCTTGGCACTAGAATTATTGAAGCCTAGAAATGAACGAAACTTTGTGGATGATGGAAGACCAGCAATGTTTACTGCAGAAGAACTTGGGCTAAGATCATTCGACATTGAAACACAAAAGCGACTTATTCAATTATAAACCACACAAGGTTTATTGACTAAAGCCATGACTAGATGTCTGATTTATAAGTTCATTCGTACCGAATTCCTACATTCATCAACATGTCAATAGACAAAATAGACAGAGAATTACAGGAGGCAGCTACCGTGTTGGATGCCTTTATGAGCGATGCGGCTAATTTGCACGCAATTCGGAAAGCAGCCTCCATTTTGGTGAGGTGCGTAGAAACTGGAGGCAAGATTATCTCATGCGGTAATGGTGGTTCTATGAGCGATGCCATGCATTTTGCAGAAGAACTCAGTGGTAGATTTAGAGACGACAGACCATCCATACCAGCGATTGCTATCTCAGACTCGGGTTATCTTTCTTGCGTAGCCAACGATTACGGGTACGATAAAGTGTTTTCTCGGTTTGTTGAAGGTTTTGGAAATACCGGAGACGCACTTTTGGCAATAAGCACCTCTGGCAATTCGGCAAATGTGATAAATGCCGCCAAGGCTGCTTCTGCAAGAGGTCTTTCCGTTATTGCCCTCACAGGTAAGGACGGAGGTGAATTGGCTAAGCTTTGCGATGTGGAAATAAGGGCCCCCAAGTCAGATTACTCAGACCGAATACAGGAAATTCACATTAAGGTCATTCACATTCTTGTAATGCTGATTGAATCCGAAGTAAAACTTTGAAATGCTTGTTAAGACCTACGGTAGCGCTGTTTATGGGGTAGATGCTCATATCATTACCGTAGAGTCTAACGTTGCAGGGCAAGGGGTCAACTTTTACATGGTTGGCCTACCAGACAATGCGGTTAAAGAAAGCCAACTTCGTATTAGAGCTGCCCTTAAGAATATTGGTTACAGCATTCCTGGAAAAACAATCACAATTAACATGGCTCCTGCCGATTTGCGCAAAGAAGGCTCGTCTTACGACCTTACCATAGCAGTTGGAATTCTTGCCGCATCTGGCCAAATAAAGGCTGAGGAAATTTCCAACTACATTATAATGGGTGAGTTGTCTTTAGACGGAGGATTGCAACCAATAAAAGGAGTTTTGCCAATAGCAATTAAAGCTAGAGAGGCAGGATTTAAAGGGTTCTTTCTTCCTAAGCAAAACGCTCGCGAAGCAGCAATTGTTGATGACTTAGATGTATATGGAATTGAGAACATTCAAGAGTTAATTAAGTTTTTTGATAAGGGCGTTCCGCTAGAAAAAACCGTTGTAAATACCAGAGAGGAATTCTATCAGCAACTCAATGATTCAGACCTTGATTTTTCGGACGTAAAGGGGCAGGAAAATATTAAAAGGGCAATGGAAATTGCCGCGGCTGGAGGTCATAATCTATTGCTTATTGGACCCCCAGGGGCTGGAAAAACTATGCTTGCAAAACGGCTACCTTCTATTTTGCCACCCTTATCCTTAAAAGAAGCCTTAGAAACCACAAAGATTCATTCCGTGTCCGGTAATTTGGGCTCAAATACTTCCCTAATCACCATGCGTCCGTTTCGGTCTCCTCATCATACAATTTCAGAT
>CALCGD010000091.1 GCA_937900875.1 uncultured Flavobacteriales bacterium | reverse complement strand
CGATAAAGGCTATGAGATACATGGCAATAAAAAGCTTAATGTTTTTAAAGTCTCTAAACAGCTGGGTCATTACATAGAAGAATGTAATCACGTACCATAACCTAGAAACGAAGTATTTTAAGGATACCAGGGGCATTTCGCTAGTGACCGTTGTAACTCCAATCCAAACTAGATTGATTGTAATTGCCAACGTTATGGGATGGTCCGCAATTCGTTTGTCAAATTTTCGTTCTGCAAACAGCTTCAAAATAAATAGTAGCATAACCCCAAATAAGAGCGGGTCAGTGGGCAGTGTAAGCCCTACACCCAATCCAATATCTGTAAGGTTTACCGAAAAAGGGGTGAGGAATACGATAAGCAGAACCAATTTGTCCATGGCGAAAAATGCCAGTAGAATAACGGCTATGAGTACCGGAATCAGAGACGCGTAGTAAAACTCATTGGCAATGAGAATTGCATTTATAAATGCAAAAGCAATTCCAACCAAATAAATTGATTTGGAGCCGGTTAAGAGTTTTTGGAATGAACCTGTCAAGGTCAGGGCTCTAAGATTCGCTTGGAACTCGCAGATTTTCTACAATTCCCAAGAATAGAATGGATAAAAGCAAAGTTGCCATTACAGAAACTAGCACAATAAGCCATCTGATTGGCGAGGCCTTTTTGTCAGCAATGACTGGATTGCTAATAATGCTGCAGTAGGTTAGGTCTTTTTCAACGTCTCTTACAGCAGCCTCCATTTGTTCTTTAAGATTATTGTAACCACCTCGTACTCGCCATAAGTGTTCGCTTAACGAAAGGAACTCCCCACCTTTTTCTTTCAACGCTTCAAGTAAAGGCTCAATTTCTTTTGTATTGGCTTTTAGGCTCGGAGTTGATACGACTTCTAAATACCGTTCGGTTGCATATTCAGTTTGTAGACCGTAGTCAAGGATGCCGTAATTCTTTCGGATATCGGTAAGAACCACTTCCATGCTGTCCATTTCAAACTTCTTACGCGAAACCTGTTCATTGAGAATTTTCACCAACTCCATAGCTTTCTCCTTTTGCAGAAAGCGCTCTTTTCGATTGAAGTAAAAAATGATTGAATTCACCATGTCTTTGGCTTGTTCTGGGTCAGTGTCTAAAACTTCAATTACCACAGACTCATACTCTGTTTTCTTGAAAACGACATTGTCCTGATATTCACGAATGAAAGCTGTATTCGCAGCAGCTGCTTCTGAGTCAATTCCGTAGTGATTGTATAGGTTAAATTGAGCGGCTACTGAATCACGGATTTGGTCCGATTCTAGCACTTGAAGCATTTGTTCCGTTGGTGTTTCCGTGCCCATAGGAATAATGTTGGCAGGGTAGAGCACAGCAAAGGATTTAAACTTCGGTGTCAAAATAAAGGGGCTAGAAAAGATTGCCGATAAAATCAACGCAATCACAGCAATTGCCACTAGCTGTTTCCACCAACGAAGCAACAAACCCAAAAGCTCCGAATTGTTCTTGTATTCAGTCATGCTGTTAGATCTTGGCTTTAGAAACGTTTTCGTACGCAATGATGACCAACAGAGATAAAATGAAGGTCGATAAGGTTGAGACAAGAACGATTAGCCATCGAATTGGATAGCTTTTTTTCTCGGCCGGAAATGCGCTGTTTACAATGAATTTGTGAGGTAATGTTTGTTCAGCATCCACCTTAGCTTCTTGGTACTTAGCTCTAAGGTGACTCAGTTGTTCTTTTTCGTGCTCAAGCATGTCTCTAATGGAAACATATGCTCCGCCATATTGAGAAAGAATCTTAAGCTGAACGGCTAATTTTTCAGCTGCAGCTGATTTGCCCTCAAGAATCGCTTTTGCATAGGCTTCATTAAACCGTTCTGACATGGATTCATAGTCATTCACGCCCATTCCGCGCAGGGTGTTCAGTGAGTCTTCTAATTCCTTTACATAAGCTTTCATTTCTGCGTATTCAGCCTCTGAAATTGCCATAGCTTTAAAAGCTCGCTCTTTTTGCATTCGGTTCTTAACCGAATCTACCAATTCAGCGATGTCGTTGGCAATCTTTGCGGCTAACAATCGATCCGTATCTAAAACGTCAATTCTAACAGATTGGAACTCAGTTCGTTTATAGGTGATGTTGCTCTCGTATTCTTTGAAGAGTTTGGTTTGTTTGTAGACATCAGTAGAGTCAATTTCATAATGCTTCATCAAACCATATTTCTCCACAACTCGGCTGCGAATTTCGTCAGAATTAAGAATCTGAATCAGTTGCTCAGCTTGTTCTTCTTCTCCAAATGATAAGATGTCTTCTTTGGAATTGTTGTTTTTGGCCAACAACGACTTGGAAATGGAAGCTGTAGACGTTGGAAACATGATTACTGTACTCTCAAACTTTGGAGTAACAAACATTGGTGCCGAAAAAATTGCTGAAAGAACCGTAGCCGCCAAGGTGATAATAATGAGCGGCTTTTTCCAGCGGACAATGAACAGCAGAAGGTTTGAGGAGTCGAAATCCAGTCCCTGATTTTTGTCTTTAGCCATTGGTTTTTTTGCTTCTTAAATGAGCGTGGCAAAAGTAGAAATTTTTAGAAGCTGGTCGGGTTAGTTGTTTTGGACTGTATTCTCCCTCAATTTTCGAATCAATTGTATGTCAGGAATGAGCGCGAGAACCGTAAGAACACCACCAGTTCCAAGTGTTAGAAGTCCACCAATCAAAACCGAATAAGTCGATGTGAAAAAACCTGTAGCAAGTATTAAAAATGAGACTGCGATGATGATAAAAGTGTTTTTGTTAGGTCGGAAATTAAACAGTTTCATAGCTAAGATTATCTGTAGGACGAAGGCAATGCTTTGGGTGAATAAACATGTCAAAGCTGCTCCGTATGCTCCTAGTTTGGGAATCAGTATAAAATTTAAAGACAAGCTAAATATAACGCTTGTAAGTGCTATGGTGTTCAGGTACTTAAGGCTACCATTAGCTGTTAGTAAGGTTCCTATTATATATGCTCCAGACATAGGAATGAGTGAGAACATTAGGAGCGAAAGTATTCGTCCCGATTCCACCGCGTGATTGTCGTATAAGAGAGACATGAGATCTGTGGCGTAAAACCAACAAACGACTCCTAAGCTAAATGCAGGTATCAGAATGAGCTTCGATGCCATTTGCACCAACGGTCCCACATCTTCTTTCAACTTTAACATCCGCGAAAACATCGGTAAAAGAAGCACTGCAAACAGGTATGCAATCATGTTACTTGCGTCAAGTAATCGAAATGCCTGGGCATAAATACCTGTCTGTTGCTTTCCATCCACTAGTAAACGTTCCAATAGAACCGAATCTACGCGACCATAAATGCTCATTAGAAGGATGAGCAACGCAAAGGGTAAGCTCTGCTTTAGAATCAAAATCAGCATTGCCCAATTCCACTTAATAATAAACGGACCGCCTTTTTTTAATATCAGTACTAGAGCGAAAAGTGCGGTGCTCACATAAGCGAATGTTTGCATGTAGATGAACCATTCAATCCTAAACGGAACCGCCCTTTCCATGAAAAAGAGCACCCAACCGCAACTAATTATCATCAGTAACCTGTCCATTACCGATATGAGGCTATCCATTTTGAAAAGCTGCAATCCGGCAATGTTTGAACGTAAAAACAGAATTGAGGATAGAATGAACTGATTAAAACACAGCAGCGCCAACATTCGAAGTTGGTGTTCAGAATAGTCCATAATAATTCCTACCGCTAAGCAAATGATGAAGTAGCCAACAGCCAACAGTAGGCGTAAAGCCACTATGCGTGGAAAATATTTCCCAAGCAAGTGTTCGTGCTGAGATACATTTCGATTATTGAAATTACTGATGCCTAAATCCAGAAAAACATTGAGGATAAAGGCAAAATTGAACAGGGCAAAGTATGACCCGTACATTTCAGCGCCCACTTCATTTTGAACGGCACGATCAATTCCAAAAATCCAAAAGGGTTTGACCAACAGATTGAGGAACAGTAGAAACGCAAGGTTTGAAAGAAACTTCCTTTGCATGGTCGGTTGGCAAATGTAGCACAACTAAGGATTTGCCTAACTAGAGCTAAAGTGCTTTTATTACATTGGCGCTGTGCGAATAGCGGTAAATACACGTCTCTTAATATCGAATCGACTCGAAGGATTGGGCCGGTTTACAGCCGAAACTCTTAGGCTGATTACAACACAGCATCCAGAACATGAGTTCTATTTTTTGTTCGACAGACCTTATTCTCAAGAATTCGTTTTCTCAAAAAACGTAACGCCAATTGTGGTTAAGCCTCCTGCCAGACACCCTGTTTTGTGGCATGTTTGGTTCGAATTAGCCTTGCCCAAGGTTTTAAAGAAGATTCAGCCTGATTTATTTCTCTCTCCAGATGGTTTTCTATCGCTGAATTCAAGCTTCAAATGCCTTCCTGTTATTCATGACTTGAATTTCGCGCACAATCCACAAGATTTAGCCAAGTCTCACGCATGGTTTTATAATAGGTATTTCCCAAAGTATGCTGATAAGGCTACACGAATAGCTACGGTTTCAGAATTTTCTAAGCAAGATATTGTAACTCAATACGGCATTGACCCATCAAAAATTGATGTGGTTTATAACGGGGTTTCTGAGCGATTTACGTCATTGACTAAGGAGAAAAAGGAGGATGTAAAGAAGAAATGGAGCACAGATGTTCCGTACTTCATTTATGTCGGCTCAATTCATCAGCGAAAGAACATTGAACGGATGTTGAAAGCTTTTGATGCCTTCAAGAACGGCTCCGGTTTACACAATAAGTTCGTTTTAGTTGGGAATAAGAAGTGGTGGACAAGCGGTATGGAGCAAACGCTTAATGGGATGCAATTCAAGAACGATGTAATCTTTACAGGACGTGTATCAGATGAAGATTTGAACGATTTGATGGGTGCCGCGGAAGCGAATGTCTATGTTTCCACTTTTGAAGGTTTTGGCATACCTATAATTGAAGCTTTTCAGTCGGGAGTACCCGTTATCACATCTAATACCACGAGCATGCCTGAAATTGCTGGTGACGCAGCTTTGGTGGTTAACCCGCTTGAAGTAGATGCAATTTCTGAAGCTATGCTTCAACTGACTTCGAATGAAAAATTGCGTGAGAAGTTGATTGTTAAAGGGAAAACTCAGGCATCTCAATTTACTTGGCAGCGTACGGCAGATTTGCTTTGGGATAGCATTGAAAAATCAATAAGCTAGCCTTATCCCGTCTTAAATCCTGGTTTGATTACGGTTTCTCCTTAATTATTGGGACTATCGGTTTTACTTATCGTGAATCGGTTTGGCACGGTTGTGGGATTCCTTGGTTAGAACATTAAAACACAATGCCATGAAAACCATATCAACAAGATTTCTCCACTTAATCGGATTCGGAACGATGGCATTAGCACTGATAGTGCTATCCATTATTATGTAATTGGTGGGAGAGGTGTTTACCTCAGTGGGCGGATGAAGTTTAAAAGCCGAGTCCGCCCATTAAACCCCCAGCCATTCCTTTCATTTCAGATTCAAAAACACCCTCTGCATTTTCCAAAGCTTTGTTGGTGGCTATTGTAATTAATTCGGAGATTTCTTCGGCAGATGATGCTGAATAAACGTTATCTGGGATTATTACCTCTAGAATTTTCCGATTTGCATTGGAGACCACGGTTATTCCCTGACATTCGCCCTTTACAGAAATGTCATTCATTCTTTCTTTGGCAGCATCCATTTGCTCCTTCATTTGTTGGAGCTGTTTCATTTTGTCAAACATGTTTTTATGCTTTTTCTGAACTCAATAAGGTCGTAGCGCTTTTGCTCAACAACTCAATTCTGTGTTCGATGAGCTTGCTTGTGAGGTCACTTTCTTCCAAAATAGAAGGGTAAAGACTTGTAGAAATGATTTCTGGACAAATTTCCTGAATAGACTTGTTGAGATTCTCAATCTCAATCATTATTTCCTCGAGTAGGCTTTCGTCTTTCACGTGACCAAAAGTATTCTGTCGGTGGTGCGTCTACAAACCGTGTTATCAAAAGATGTTAACACGAATTCCCCAAGCCATGCACCAGAATCTTAAGCTTCCCAAGGCATGTCTCTTGAAAAACGACTCTTCCACGGATACATCGCTTCTCCTTCATCTGATTTTATTTCTTCCACCGATGATACTCGCTTCGCAGGATTTCCCACAATAAACGAAAGTGATTCAAAATCTCGAGTTACACAGCTATTTGCACCGATTAAACAATTGTTTCCAATATTGATAGCCGGCATGATTACCGTGTGAACGCCAATTTGAGTGAAGTCTCCGATCGTAGGTCCTAAAACTTTTTCGGATGGCGGATATTTATCGTTGGTGAGAACCACGTAGGGATAAATGAAAACGTAGTTTCCCAGCATACTGTGTTGACATATATGAACACTGCTATGGAGTTGGCAGTGGTTGCCAATTGTTAAATGGCCTTGCAAATCTGAGTTGGTTCCAATTTTACATTTATTACCTATTCTGCTGCCTTCCCTTATTGTAATTCGATGGCCAGTTTCGAAGTTATCTCCAATGTGCACATCTGAGTATATGATAGCGTGACTTCGAATGAGTGCGTTTGTTCCAACAATCGTTTTGGAGTTTGAATATTCTGTATTTGAATAGTAATCTGATGTTGGTTCACCTATAATGCAATGGTTTCCTATAATGGAATCATCACCAATTTCTACATTATCATAAATGACAGAGTGGTCCCCAATGCGCACGTTTTTCCCAACTTTCGCATTTCGGCTAATCTGTACGTTTTCTCCAGTAAATTTCAATTGAAATTGAATTCGTGGCGGTTAAACATCAGAAGGCTCTTCTTTACCGAGAGGAATATTTTTCTTCGGCATCGTCTTAATATCCAATGCTTGACCCTCCCAGTAGCATGTATAACAGCGGTACCTTTTAATAGGAAGAATCCCAATGGAAACGGAATTGATAAATCTGTCTGATCCATTCCTTTGCGAACGTTTTAACTCTCCAGCACAGTTTGGACAACTAGAAACACGGTAGTAATTAGACATCCTAATTACTAAAAGTATTAGAATGTATACTGTAAAAAAACCTAGCAACCATTTAGATAGAAGCAGGAAAAAAGCAGCATAATCTATTTCTGAAGCACTCATTTCGAAGCCTAAATTACATCTCCTTGAAGAATAATGCGGTTTGTCTAATATATCGCTGAACTTGATTTCTATAAATCACCATATTTGAAGTTCATTCAATAGAACTCATTATGATAAAGTATTGCCTACCTCTATTTCTTTCAATTATACTTTTTAGCTGCACATCTCCAATACAAGAAAGCTCTAAAGAAGGAGGAGCACCTAGTCCGCCAGACTACTCAAATGTTTACACAGAGTTTACACTCACCACAGATGTTTCTGGTTTAAGCGAACAAGAGAAGCGGGTCATTCCAATTCTGATTGAAGCAGCTAAGATTATGGACGTACTGTTTTGGAAACAAGCGTACGGAGATAAAAATGCGTTGCTTGCGAGTATTGAAAATGAAGCATTAAAGGATTACGCTAATGTTAATTACGGTCCTTGGGATCGGCTAGATGGGGATAAGCCATTTGTTGAAGGAATTGGAGAAAAACCGCTTGGCTCTGGATATTATCCAACGGATATGACCAAAGATGAGTTTGAAGGTTGGGAAGATGCCAATAAAACATCTCAGTATACGCTGATTGAAAGAAGTGAAGAAGGCCAATTGAAAAGCGTTTGGTATCACGAAAAGTTTGCCAAAGAGGTGAATCTTGCTGCAGATTTATTGGATAGTGCGGCTTCCATTATTGCTGAAACTGGATTTAAGAAATACTTAACAGCACGAGCAAAAGCCCTTCGTTCAGATGATTATTACGAAAGCGATATAGCATGGATGGATATGACCGACAATGGATTGGATTGCATTATTGGCCCTATTGAAAATTACGAGGACAAATTATACAACTACAAGGCTGCGCATGAAGCTTATGTGCTGGTGAAGGATAGAGAATGGAGCGATCGACTTGCCAAATATGCCTTGCTATTGCCTCAGCTTCAGGAGGGGCTTCCGGTACCCGATGCTTATAAAACCGAGACTCCAGGGCGAGATTCACAGCTTGGTGCTTATGATGTGATTTACTATGCAGGAGATTGTAACGCTGGGAGCAAAACGATAGCTGTTAATCTTCCAAATGACGAAAAGGTACAGCTGGAAAAGGGCACCAGAAGATTGCAATTGAAGAATGCAATGAGAGCCAAGTACGACAAGATATTGGTAGATATTTCGAAGGAATTGATCGTGGAGGAACAACAAAAGCATATAACTTTTGATGCATTTTTTGGCAACACCATGTTTCATGAAGTAGCGCACGGACTTGGAATAAAGAACACGATAAATGGAAAGGGCACGGTTCGGGAAGCACTGCAAGAAGAGTTCTCGGCTCTTGAAGAAGGTAAAGCAGATGTGCTTGGACTTTATATGGTAACAGAATTGTTTGAAATGGGCGAGCTAACCGAAGGTTCTGTGATGGATAATTACGTTACGTTTTTGGCAGGCATTTTTAGAAGCGTTCGGTTTGGAGCAAGTAGCGCTCACGGGCGAGCCAACATGGTTCGGTTCAACTATTTCAAAGAGCATGGTGCATTCACCAAAGCGGATGGAAAGTACAAGGTAGATTTTGAGAAAATGCAAGATGCTATGGCCTCTCTAAGCGAGTTAATCCTTACTCTACAGGGAAACGGAGATAAAGAAGGTGTATTGAAGTTGATGGAAGAAAAAGGTAACGTACCTGCAGATTTGCAAGCCGATTTAGATAGATTAAAAGAGGCGAACATACCAGTAGATGTAGTGTTTATCCAAGGAACCAAAGTTTTAGGATTATAGAATATGATTACCTTAATATCTCCAGCCAAGAAACTTGATTATGTATCAGATGTCTGTACAGAAAAATTCACCATCCCAGAAGGGTTAGACCGTTCGGCCCTACTTATTAATAAACTTCAAAAAACATCTAACAAGAAGTTAGGCGAACTGATGGACTTAAGTAAGAATCTGGTCGATTTAAATGCTGAACGTTACAGTTCTTGGACTGAAAATTTTGCAGAAGGAGAGACGAGACAAGCACTGCTCGCTTTTAGTGGAGATGTTTTTCAGGGAATGAAAAACTCTGAATTGAGCGAAAAGGAAGTGCTCTTTGCACAAGACCATCTTCGAATATTGAGTGGTTTGCATGGTTTGCTACGTCCATTAGATTTGATAAAACCATATCGTCTCGAGATGGGGACTAAGCTGTCCGTTCGAGGAAAGAAAAACTTGTACGACTTTTGGGGTGATGAGATTACCAATCGGTTGAATTTGGCTTTGGAACAATCAGGAAACAACAGTCTTGTAAATCTTTCAAGTGGAGAATATTTCAAAGCTGTAAACACTAAGAAACTGAAAGGAAAGATCGTCACACCTGTTTTTAAGGATATGAAAAATGGTCAGCTAAAAGTGATCTTCCTTTGGGCCAAACAAGCTAGAGGAATGATGTCTGGTTACATCTTAAGAAACGGAATCAATGATCCAGAAGATCTAAAGGGATTTGCTGATGGGGGCTATCGATTTACGCAAGACTTGTCGGACGAAAGGACGTGGGTTTTTACTCGGTAACTTCGTTTAAATACCTGACATACAGGTCCTTGTTGGCATGAATGGAGAAATCGTTTACAGTAGTAGATCTTCCCGCTTTTCCAACTTTTAGTCTTAGTTCGTGCGACTCAATTAACAGCGATAGTTTTTCTATCCATTCTGCTTCCGTTGAAGCTAAAAACCCATTGACTCCATCTTCAATAATGTCGCTGTTTACACCTACTGGCGACATGACGCATGGAATGCCAAACGACATGTATTGCAGTCCTTTTAAAGCGCATTTACCTTTTGTCCATTCATCGTCAGGCAATGGCATTAGCCCAATATCCATTTTCCGAAAATCATCTAGTTCGGTGTCTTTTCTCCACGGAAGGCCTTTAATTCCAAGTTCCAACTCTTCAAAATCGGCACTTCCAATTACGCTGAAGTGTATTTTGTCTCCATACTTTTTCTTTAACTGACGCAATGCACCTAATACAAATTCGAAGTGAATAATTGTGGTTACGCTACCACTCCAGCCAATGCAAACGCTGGTCGTTTCTGGTTTGTCTACAAAAGCATATTCGTTCGTATCAATTGTTGTAGGAACAATTTTCACGTTATTATTATACTGCGAGGCGTAATCTGATATGTATTGATTACCTGCGAAAACCATGTGAGCGGATTTAATAATCTCTCTGGTTTTGTTGGGGTTTTTAAGGAAGTAAAGGAATTTATTTGCGCTCTTGATATCTCCTGTTTGGGTCATCCAAATAGAATCGTCTAAGTCAAAAATTAGCTTAGATGTTCGAGCAAATTGCTTTTCGAAAAACGGTGTTCCAAGCATGAATGCCTCTCGTTGAACAAAAACCAAATCATATTTTTTGAAGAATGCATGCTTTATCAGAAGCAACACGGATTGAATTAAAATCCAACCTTTTCCAAAGAATTTCCCAGAAGCATAAAATGTCTTGTCCTGCTGCTGATTAAGCAGATAAATGTGCTCACAATCGAACCCGCTTTCGTTTAAATAGCCTAGATATTGTTCGAAACGAAAGCGTTGAGAAGGCGACCTGTCCGGACGATGAAGACATATGAATAGCGCCTTTTTGGTCATAAGAGATTAATCTTCGAGCCAGATTTTAGGTAGCTTTTCGGTGATTTCGATGTTCTCAAATTTTGGCGTCTTTCTAGAACCAGCAGTTTTTACCCAGTCCACCATTTTGTAAAGGCCGTCTTCTAGAGTAACCAAATCTTCGTCATTTATATTGAAGAGTTTCTTAGCTTTTTCATGGTCCGCGTATGCATGCACCACTTCGTTTCTAGCATCTAGGTGCCTTAATTCACCTTCAATGCTCATTGCTTTCATCACAGTAAGTGCTAATTCTTTCACAGAGTATTCCTTATCTCCTCCAATGTTTATTACCTGATTGTAGGCCTCAGGAAGGTTTACGCAATTAGCAATATGAGGAGCCACATCATCGATGTAGCTAAAGGCTCTAGTTTGTCCACCATCGCCAAAAACGGTAAGTGGATTTCCAAGCATAAGTTGGTTCATGAAGATTCCAATTACGTTTCTGTAACGGTCTCCAATGTTTTGGTAGGCACCATAAACATTATGCGGCCGAAAAATGACTGAGTTCAAACCAAACATTTCATGAGCCGTTTTGAGGTCCATTTCAACTGCAAATTTGGCTACGCCATACGGGTCTTCTGGTAACGGGTAAGCAGTTTCTATCATGGGAACCGTTTGCGAACCGTAAACCGCTATGGAAGACGTAAACACAAAGCACTCAATCTTCTGTTTAATGGACTCATTAATAAGATTTATGCTGCCTGTAAGATTATTGGTGTAATTGAATCTTCGAATAAAATGACTGAGCCCCTCAGCGGCATACGCTGCCAAATGGTAGACGTATTGAAACTTATGCTCTTCAAACAGCTCCGCAACCAATTGATGGTCCACTACAGAACCTTTAATAAATTTCGCTTTAGGATTGACATTCTCCGCAAAACCGCCACTCAGGTCGTCTAACACAACCACATCGTGCCCAGCTGCAACTAGGTGATTTACAACATGCGCACCAATAAATCCTGCACCTCCGGTTACTAACGATTTTGCCATTTTAAATCATATTTTTTTTTGAGAAATAACACTTGTAAATCCCCTTTTTCCGTGCAAATATAGACGCTGATTTGAGAACGGAATGGAATCCGAATCGAGAATATTTAGGTAGCAAGTTGTTGAGTAATATGCATCAGCGCATCTCCTTGATTAACAATGGGGTTATGGTTGATGCAAATGATGTAACCATCCCAACCTGCTTTAACAACCTTTTCAAAGTCGCCAAACGGATCTGTAATGGTTCCGATTTTCTCGCCCTTGATTGCGAACGAACCATTCGTTTTGTAAGATCTAAACATGCCCGAATATTTGGCTCTAATCCAAGAAGAACTGTCTACAATAATGGGTTCAACTAGTTCGTCTTTAGCCAATTCTTTACTGAAATCGCGCATTTTTAGCTTGTGCATTACTCGTAACGTGCCGTCAATTCCTGCTCTAGTTACAATGCGATCTAGATGCATCGATTTCCCACCTTCAAACATGAGAACCTTTTTGCCTAAGGATGAAACTACGTCTCTGAATGAATGGTCTCTTGTTGATGCTCGCATTATGAATTTAGTGCCGAAAATCTTTGCCAATTCTTCACATTCCAAATCAGTTGGATTGTAACGTATTTGAGCGAAGTTAAATCTGCTTGCCCCGCCAGTGTGAAAGTCGATCACGTAATCTACATGAGGAACGATTTCCTTCATGATAAAATAAGCAAATCTACTAGCCAATGAGCCTTTCGGACTGCCAGGAAAAGATCGATTCAAATCTCTCCCATCAGGAAACTTACGCTCTTGATTTAGGAAACCAAATACGTTTACAATTGGAATACAAATGACCATGCCGCATTCAGGTTTGTTAAAACCTTTAGTAATCATCTGACGGACAATCTCTACGCCATTTACCTCATCTCCATGAATTCCTGAAGACAATAGAATCGTTGGGCCTTCTTTTCTTGAACGCTCAATGATGATGGGAATAGAAAGTGGTGTGCGTGTATGCAGTTTGGCAATCTCAAAATTGACCACCGTTTTTCCATACTTAATTGGAGTATCAAATATGAATAATTCGTTTTTAGACACTTCTTTCAATATATCGAATTACAGAACCAGCAATGTTTTTTCCCGTTGCATTTTCAATTCCTTCTAATCCGGGTGAAGAATTTACTTCCATAATCATCGGTCCGCTGTTTGACTGAAGCATATCTACACCGGCAATTCCTAGTCCGAGAACCTTTGCTGCTTTTAGAGCGGCAGCTTCCTCATCTTCGGAAAGTTCTATGATTGTTGCCGTACCTCCCCTGTGTAGGTTTGAACGAAATTCACCTTCTTTCCCTTGACGTTTCATTGCGCCAACAACCACACCATCAACAACAAATGCCCGAATGTCAGCTCCACCGGCTTCCTTTATAAACTGCTGAACTATTACTCTGGCTTGTAACCCATTAAATGCTTCAAGCACAGATTCTGCCGCTTTATTGGTCTCTGCAAGAACAACTCCAACGCCTTGTGTTCCTTCCAGCAATTTAATTACACATGGAGCTCCGCCAACCTGGGTAATAACTTCATTTACGTTTTTTGAGTAATTGGTGAAAGCCGTTTTCGGCATTCCCAATCCAGCTCTAGAAAGAATCTGTAAGCTTCTAAGCTTATCTCTAGATCGCCCAAGCGCCACAGATTCAACAGCGGTAAATACCTTCATCATTTCAAACTGACGAACCACGGCAGTGCCATAAAAAGTAATAGAAGCTCCAATACGAGGTATAACGGCATCCACCCCTGTCAATTCCTTGCCTTTGTACATAATATGCGGACGCTTTTTCTCAATAATGATGTCGCATTTAGAATGGTCGACAATCAACATTTCATGACCACGTTTGGTGCCGACTTCGTAAAGTCTTTTGGTAGAATATAAGTTGGGGTTTCTTGAAAGAATTACAATTTTCATACGTCTGTTTTAAGAGGCCCCAAGAACGGTAAAATATGCTTGAACAAGACGCCACCTAATTTCGATGAATATTTAGTCAGAAAAACCCATGAAAGTTGTGCGTTGACTGCATTCCTTTAGCTTTGGCATACCAATTTCAATCTTATTCAAATGACCGAGTTTATAGAACGACCAATTTTTACTGAGGAGCACGATATGTTTCGTCAATCTGTAAGAGATTTCATCGCCCAAGAAATTGTGCCTCACAATGCCGAGTGGGAAAAAAACCACATGGTAAGTAGAGAAAGCTGGACTAAGATTGGAGAGAATGGATTTCTCTGCATGCAAGTTCCAGAGGAATATGGTGGACTTGGAATAACCGACTTTAGGTACAACGCCATTTTTGCTGAAGAGTTGAGTAGGGCCGGGGTTGCAGGTCCAGCGGTTGGATACCCATTGCATAGCGATATTGTTTTGCCATACATTCTCGATTTTGGTTCAGAAGAAATGAAGCACAAATGGTGTCCGAAAATGGTCAGCGGAGAAGCAATTGCGGCTGTTGCCATGACCGAGCCCGGAGCTGGAAGCGATTTACAAGGAATGAAATGTACGGCAGAGGATAAGGGAGATCATTACCTAGTTAATGGCTCAAAAACCTTTATTACCAACGGATATTTATGCGATGTGGTTGTAACAGCAGTTAAAACAGACCCTTCATTGGGTGCAAAGGGGATTAGTTTACTGTTAATGGAAGCCGATGCTGAAGGATTTACAAAAGGTGAACCATTTCAAAAAATCGGTCTTCATGCACAGGACACCTGTGAACTTTTCTTCGATAATGTAAAAGTTCCAAAAGGGAACTTGATTGGAAAGGAGGGAGAAGGGTTTAAGTACCTGATGCACGAATTGGCGCAAGAACGGTTAGTTGTAGGAATTGGAGCAATTGGGGCGGCAGAAGGTATATTTTGGAAAACGGTTAAGTATGTAAACGAACGAAATGCTTTCGGACAGGCCATCTCTCGTTTCCAGAATACCCGCTTTAAAATGGCCGAAATGGCTACAGAAATAACCAAATCTCGAGCATTTCTTGATCAGTGCCTCATGCTTCATTTAGATAAGAAGTTAGATGCCGCCATGGCAAGTATGGTAAAGCTTACCACCACAGAAGTTCAGTGCCAAGTGGCAGATGAATGTCTTCAATTGCATGGCGGTTACGGCTACATTTGGGAATACGATGTAGCTCGGGCGTGGGCAGACGCTCGTGTGCAGCGTATTTATGCTGGTACCAACGAGATTATGAAGGAACTTATAGCTCGTAAGATTTTAGGAAAGTAACCTAGTTTAGTCTTGCCGCTTTTATTGCCGCGGATTGGCTCTTCCCATCTATGGCAATCAGATAGATTCCGCTAGCCGCAGGAAGTTTCAATTCTGACCTTTGCGAGTTGATGTTTCTAGATTGAAGAAGTCTACCATCCGCAGAATAAACTGCTACTGTTGCTGGTAGGAGTGAAGGGGCTAGTTGAAGCACATTGTCCACCAATTCGGCTAGTTTAATTTCCTCTTTTGATTCTGTAATACTTGTCACAACTTCAGCAGCGCAACTTACTGGCAAGTTCAATTCAAAACGCTCTTCGGCAGGAACTAGTTTCTCATTTAGTTGATTCGGATACCCTGCCATAGGCAATACATTATTCCCTAAAAAACTGTAGTCAGAAAGAGTGTTGAGATACAAGGAATTGGTAGCAATTTGGTCGGTTGAATTAGGAACACACGTCCCGTTTTGGTTATTGCAATAAGAATAATGTCCATTGCCATTGATAGACAACATCCCGTAAGGAAAACCACCACTTCCAGTGATTTCATTGCCTACCACATTCATTGAATCAGTAGGAGTGTTAGGGTCAGAAAAGAAACCAAATAATTCCGCTCGATTCCTGAAAAATGTATTAAACGGGCCATTGCGTTCGTGCGATGCATCTACCACGATGTTTTGAACCGTGTTTCCTTCAAACAGATTCAGGTAGGCATAATTGCCATGTAAAACTGCATCTCCTGCCGAGTTTGCTGGGAAAAATCCGCCTTCGGTCCAATATGGGTCTGACGAATAATTGTAGCCAAAAACATTTCCGTTAGCACCACTTTGAATGAGCATAGAATGCCTTAGATGCTCAAAAACATTGTTTTGAACAAGGCAAAAACTACTCGTGGATTGTGTTACCACACCATAACCCTGTCCGCCTCCGCCATAAGCAAATGCGTGATGAAAAAAGCACCCTTCCACCTGAACATGCGAACTCGAACGAATGTCTAAATGGGCAAAATTCGTGCTCTCACTTTCTATGTTTCGTACTACACAGTTGAATGCATTCTCAATCACAATGTTGCTGGTTTGACCAGTAGAAGCGTCTAATCTTTCTATTGAAAGACATTCGATTCCTACCCCAGTTCTGGGCGTTTTTAGTTTTACAGATGGCGTTCTCCAAAGCGGATAATGATGGTTAAGTGGGTCTGCTAAGGTTAGTGTGTTTCCGTCAATTTCAGTAATCTCAACCACTTGTCCCATTGTACCATAGGCCCATGAGGAAAACATAAGGTCTTCATCTAACATGCCTAACTGAATATGATTCCCAACTGAAAATATCGAAGCGTCTGTTAGGGTTAGCGTGTTTGTGCCCTTTGTGGCGTTCGCGGCTAAGTCAAATGTGGTAGAAGAAGAATTCCCAGATATTTGAATGAGATTTCCGTTTCCTCCAAGGTCAAATTTCAGCTGAGTCTCAACAGATTCGCCTTTCAAAAAAACACTGTCGGGAAGCACCAATACTGCATCGAAAAAATATTCTCCTACAGGAAAATAAATCGTACCAGAACGACCGTCTAAACTGGTAATGGCCTGACTAAAAGCTTGGTTACAGCTGTTGTGTCCGTCTGGGTCCGCTCCAAAATCAATTATAGAGATTTGATTTGTGTAGGCCGCTAGAGGTTGAGTCAATCCAGCATTTTCCCAAGCGGTTGTTCGACCAGGGGCAAATACCTGGGCGCGAGAGATGAAACTAAAACCAAAAAAAGTAATGCAGAGTATTATCCTAACCATTGTCCCATCACATTCATAAATGCACCACCTGCTTTGATGGTGAATATTACGAATACGGTAATGGAGAAAATAAGTTTGATAGAAGTTCCAACAATGAATCCAATCATGGATCCAAGCCCGCTGTTGAGGGCCTTAATAAATGTACCTCCAGCAATAAGATCACCCACAATTGTTCCAATTAATGGACCTAAAACAATGAAAATGGCGCCAACGCCAGTGAATGATAAAATTAGACCAACGACAACACCAATCATGCCGCCAACAACACCTTCCTTAGAAGAGCCGAACCTTTTTGCGCCAAGCACAGGAACAATGTAATCCAGTGCGGTAACCACCAACATCAACACACCAGAAATTATTAAAGTTGTGAGGCTTATATCTTGCTCTGGCAGGAAGAAAAAGAGCAGGAGTGAGCACCAGCTAATTAATGGTCCTGGCAGTGCGGGTAATATGCAACCAAGGATACCAATGCTATTTAATAGCAACCCAACTAGAAGAATTGCAACTTCAGACATTAGTATGCTTTTGGCATTACTATGGCCAGAATCAGGTAAAGTAATACTCCACCTCCGGCAAAGAATAGAAAAAGTAAAAAAGCAATTCTTACAATCGTAGGGTCAAAATCTGTATAATCACCAATTCCGGCACAAACGCCTAGAATTTTACCCTGCTTACGTTGAAGTTTCTTGCTGCTCATCGAATTCTATTAGAATGGAAGGTCGTCTTCTCCAATATCGTCTATACTTGTTGGAGCAGGGCCAGAACTTGCGGACGCTGTAGGCATTTTTGCCATTGGATCTAGTGCTGGATGAACTGTGGCGCTATCGGTTCCTTCACCGACTTCTACTCGCCACGCCTGAAGATTAACGTAGTATTTTCCGTTAAACTCATTGCCTCTAAGATTAAAACTAACCTTGATTGTGTCGTTCTCTTTGAACTTATCTATTGCAGACGTTTTGTCTTTAATAAGTTCAAATTTTATGTCTTGAGGATATTGTTCCTCGGTGGTTAGTACAAATTCTCTTTTGGTAAACCCGCTGCTAAAAGATTGTACTTCCATTACCTCTTTTAACTTACCACTTACTTCAAATGATGCCATTGTTTGCTAATTATTTAATGCAAAAATAGCCGCGATAATCGGGAGTCGAAATTTTTGAAATAGAAGTTTTAACTATTTCTCAACGGTTGCATAAATCGTTTGCGTAGGGAACGCAAAATCAAGACCAGCAGCGTTGAAGCGTTCAAGAATTTCAAGTTTCATTCTTGAGTTTATATCAAAAACATCTTCTCCTTTCTTTATATAGTAGACGAATTTTATGTTCAGAGAGAAATCTCCAAATGAGTCAAATAACTCCAAATGTTTTTCTTCCAAATGTTCCGAAAACGCAGCGTATACCTCTGCTAGAGTAGCTAGAGATAATTTCATTTTTTCTGGAGTGGTGTCGTACGTTAATCCAAGCATCAAGATTACCCTTCGACTTGGTTCGGCAGATACATTTTCGATAGCGGATTCCGCAAACACCTTGTTCGGAATAGTTACTAACCTACCTTCAAACGTTCGGATTCTGGTACTTCTTATTCCAACTTCTTCAATTATGCCTTCGTAAGAATTAATCTTAATCCAGTCATTAATAGTAAAGGGTTGGTCTACAAAAATGGTGATACCTCCAAAAAGATTGGCAACGGTATCTTGGGCGGCTAGTGCTAGAGCCAAACCACCAATTCCCAGACCTGCAATAAGAGCACCTACATCATATCCGGCATTGTTTAGGCCAATAATAACCGCCATAATCCAAACCGTAACGTGTATACCTTTTCTTAGAATCGGAAGTAGTTGGTCATCTAGGTCGCTTTCTGACTTCTCAATGATTGGGACTAGATATTCCTCAATAATGGCATCAATTAGTCTGTTTATTAGCCATGCAATATTGAATATGATAAGCAGGTAATAGATGCGATTTATCCAAACATGGCCAGCGTCAGGTAAATTCAAAGAGTCGAGCCCGTACCAAAT
Organism: uncultured Flavobacteriales bacterium; assembly: GCA_937900875.1. Classification (GTDB taxonomy): domain Bacteria; phylum Bacteroidota; class Bacteroidia; order UBA10329; family UBA10329; genus UBA10329. Next base: position 10,438 of record CALCGD010000091.1, on the reverse strand, counting down.
TCCTAAAATTGCGATTGCGAATGACAGGGGTTCTTCAACCATATCGATGAGAATATCATCGAGATTAGTTTTGGTTTTTGCCGTAAATTTTTTGACTACGTTGCTGAAAAGCCAAAAAATAACCCTGCCCAGAAGCACACTCCCAAGAATTACTGCAAGAGCCAAAAACCACTCTCCAACTGTGTTCCAATAAAAATCCTTCTCTAAGAAGTCGAACATGTTAATTCAGTTTGGCAACAGCGGCTAACGCTTTTTCGTAATTTGGTTCGTACGTTATGTCTTCTACCAATTCCGTGTAAACAATTTTATTCGTTTTGTCCAACACAAAAACCGCACGAGCAAGTAGGGTTTTGAGTGGGCTGTTTACCATTTCAACATTGTACTCGTTAGCAAAATCAGAATATCTAAAATCAGAAACAGCCTTCAGGTTTTCGATGCCTTCGGCCGCGCAAAATCGTTTAAGTGCAAATGGTAAATCTTTAGAAATAGCCAAGCAAACGGTATTGTCGAGTTTAGACACTGCTTCGTTAAATTTCTTGGTTTCCAAAGCGCAAATGCCAGTATCGATACTTGGTAAGGAGATAATAATCTTGTTTAATCCTTGTAAATCATAAAGGCTCTTTTCAATCATATCTGATTGCACGTATGTAAAATCGGGTGCAATCTCACCTATTTCCGGAATGTATCCTTTCAATAGGACTAGACTTCCCTTTAGCTTAACCGTTTCTTTTCCTTCCTCCATTTTTGTTGTTTTTATGGTCCGCAAATTTAGAAATTTGATATGAACTGGCTGGTCGTATATTCGTAAAACCAACTAGGAAAGAATGAAGTTTTTTAAAGCGCTTTTTGTTGTTTCATTGCTTTTTGCCGCAATGCTCCTAATGATAGGGGTATTTGTTCCCGAAATTGATGAGGAAATAGAATTGAATATTGAGGCGCCCATCGTTACTGTTTATGCTGGGCTTATGAATACCGATGACCTTACAGAATGGGTAGAAGATCTTCAGAAAATTGAAAGAACTGGTGGCATTCTAGCAATGCCCGGTAGCACATTTGAGTTACACTTCAAGAGTATCGAAACTGAAGTGAAATATGAGCTAGAAATTATTGAATTGATTCCATTAAAATCCATGAAATACAAACTGCATAACGATATGTTGGAAATCGAAGTCAGTACCAATTTCGAAATAAATGGTCTAACCACCGATATGCAAGTCTTTGTTCAGGCAAAAGGAAAAGGTTTATTGGTTAAGTCTTTTCTTCCACTGATGAAATCGGTAGTGATGGATGAGATTAGAGCCGATTTCGTGGCTTTTAAACACCTACAAGAACAGTAGATTGAAGGTGCTGTACGTTGGTTCTGGGGCTGTTAATTTGTGTCTAGCTGGATGGATGCATTCAGGAACCAATCAAACTTCTTTTTTAGTTCGGTCTGAAGACAACGAACTTCTCAAAACGCAAGCTTTTCAATGCTCTCTTCCGGGTGATAAAAACTTTAGAGTTTATACCTGCAAAGCATATTCTTCCTTGGAGAAAGTAGATCGCCCAGATTTGGTGGTTATCGGAGTTAAAAACTATTCATTGTCTACGGTAATGGATACGATTGAGAAAGCTTTTGGGACGGATATCCCTGTGATGTCGGTTCTAAACGGAGTCAGTCATATTAATTTGATAAGCGATCGATTTCCAAATGCTTTGTTCGCAACGATTGCATTCAACGCATATCGTACCACGCCAAAATCTGCTGTAGCCGTTGGCGGAACAATCGGTCTTTCGGCTTCCAATCCCAATAGTAAAACCCTTCAAGAAGTTCACAAAATTCTTAAACGGAAGATTAGCGTGTCAATAATTGAAAACCCGATGGATGCGGCTCACTGCAAGCTGGTTTTTAACCTAGGCAACGCTCTTTTTACCATTGTAGGGTTTCACGATAATAGGAACAGAGAGTTGCCTATACTTCAAAAACTTACCGCAATAATTATGTGGGAAGGGGTACAAGTGATAAAAAAACATGGTGTCAAAGAAGTTCGTATTTCTGGTATGCCATCGTGGATTTTTCTTTGGTTAAGTAAAACACTTCCAACATCGTGGGTTTTACCCATGTTTATAAAGAAAACAGAAGCCTCGTCCATTAATAGTATGGCTCAAGATTTGGCCACAGGATCCAATCAAACTGAATTGGAAGAGATAAATGGATACTTCCTAGAATTGGCGAATAAAGTCAATGTTGAAGTGCCTTATAATTCGGCAGTTTACGCCATTTTTAAAGAATGGGTCGGAAGCAGCAGTCAGCCTTTAAAGCCTTCCGAATTGCTGGCAAGAATCAATTCTTTCTCCAATCTATAATGCAAGTGATCGGTTAAAACCGCCAATCCTTTATCGAACGTAATGTTATTTGTAATGATGATGTGAGAATCGTCTCGATAAGGCTTCAAAAACTTTTTAAAGGATGGCAAGACATGGTTCTCCCACTGATACCTAACTACACTTTCAGGATAACCGCGTTCGTCTCTATCTCTTTTTATTCGCCTCTCTAGCTTTATTTCTTCTCTTACATCAAGATAAATTCTTAGGTCGATAAGTTGTCTGATATCTGGGTAATGAAAAACGAATAAGCCCTCTACAACTAGGATAGGAGCTGGATTTATTTCGACAGTTTTTGGAGGGGCACCTGCATTATTAAATGTGTATTCATCAAAGGAAATAGGCTGTCCGCTTAAGAGCAATTTCAAATCCTTTAAAAACGCTTCCCTATCTATAGAGGTCGGCAGGTCAAAATTCACCTCGCCATTTTCATCCTTTTCTTGCTCAGCTTTAGGTTTGTAGTAATTGTCTTGTGATATGACGCTAACACTATCTGCTGGCAAATTTTCCTTCAGCTTTTGAAGGAAAGAAGTTTTGCCCGATGCGCTGCCTCCTGCAATGCCAACTACATATTGCCCATTTACCATGGTGGCAAATATATCGTTTAACGTATGTCAGACACTTTGAATTATTAACCTAATTTACATTGTGTCTCATACGCTAGCATATGCGACTAATTTTGAACCATGTATCAGATTTCTCTGGAGGACAAAGAAGGGTTAGAACAATATTTGCTTAACAGGCAAGCATTAGACGGTGGAGAGAAATTGGAACACCTAGAAATTGCCGGACACGGGAATATGAATATGGTGCTTCGGGTTAAAACCAACAGCCGCTCTTTTGTGCTCAAACAATCTAGACCTTACGTTCAAAAATACCCTTCAGTACTAGCTCCAGTAGCTAGAATTGAAGTGGAACATGAATTTTATCGCCAAATGGAAAAAGCTAAAGCATGGCAAACCAAGAAGCCACAGATTTTTTGGTTTGATAAGGAGCACCATATTTTGTGCATGGAAGACCTAGGCGTGAGTTCTGATTTCACGGATATATACCGCAAAGAAGTTGACGTAACTAAAGCGGAAATTGCCGAACTGACCAAAATAATTTCAGAATTGCATACAGTTCCTTTGAAAGGTCCTTCTATCCAGAATGTGGAAATGAAAAGGCTTAATCATTCGCACATTTTTGAACTTCCACTGGTTGTAAATAATGGGTTTGACCTAAATTCAGTTGTATCTGGTTTGCACGAGGGAACAGAGAAGTTTCGTGGAAACGCTCGATTACAGCAATGTGCCAATAATCTTGGAAATATCTATTTGAATGGCGGGGGAGAAAAATTACTGCACGGAGATTTTTACCCAGGAAGTTGGTTACGTACGAAAGACGGAATCAAGATAATTGACCCGGAATTTTGCTTCCATGGCAAGCCAGAATTTGAGCTAGGTGTAATGATTGCACATTTGAAACTGGCTCAGCAAACAAGCGGTTTAATGAAAGACCTCTTTGTCTATTATCATTTTGATAGCCGATTTGACGGGTCGCTTTTTACCAAATTTGCTGGAATGGAAATGATTAGAAGACTAATAGGCCTTGCTCAACTTCCGCTCGATTTGACTTTAAAGGAAAGGTTGGATATGCTAGATGAAGCGTATGAATTGGTAATTCACGGATGAGAATTCCACTTTTAGCAATCGTTCTAGCTTGTTTTGCAACCACAGTTTTTGGTCAAAAACCACAAGTAAAAGTTTGGATTGATACTGATATTCTTACAGGTAAATTCAGGAAGGATGTAGATGACGGGTTAGCCTTAATAATGGCCTTCCAAGATTCATCTCTTCGGATTGAGGGAATAAGCTTTGTGCAAAACGTAGATTACTCGGAAAAAGTCGTTCAGAAACTGCTTAAATGGTATCAGCCAAATGCAGCCATTCAAACTTACAAGGGAGCAAATGGAAAGGCTGATTTTGGATTAGAATCCGATGCGTTCAAAGCTTTGGCAAAAGCGCTTGATAAGGGGCCACTGCATATCCTCGCCTTAGGTCCGCTTACCAATATCGCTACCCTCATTTCAAATCGGCCCGATTTACAAAGGAATATCCTGTCTATCACTTATTGTGCAGGAAGGCGTCCTGGAATGCTACTAAACCCAGGTTCGGGCAAGGTGAAGTTTTCCGATTATAATTTCGATTTAGATCCAAGGTCAACTGAAATCGTTCTTAATTCTGATATTCCTTTAACCCTAGCAGGATATGATTGCTCGGATAGTCTTTTCATTGCTAAAGAAGACTTTGAGCATCTTAAGAAAAGTGTGAACGAAGGAGATAAATGGTTGTACAAACAATTGAAAGAGTGGGAGAATTTGTGGCGGGTTTTTATGGGGTCAAAAAAGGGTTTTATTCCGTTTGATTGCGCAACGTTTGGCGCTTTCCATTATGCGCAAGAATTTGAAATAATCGAATCAATTCCGGCTTACATTGAGGTTGCAGAAAATGACACCAAAAATCAAGTGAAAGCATCCACTAAACCGTATTTACTTATTTCGGAAAACCATGATGGAAGAGAAGTGTCTTATTGCGAATTCACGTCTCAAGAATTTAAAAAACGACTTCTTGGCGCAATTCACCATCCCGATTATCGTTAGCCGTCAGTATCTTTAAAGCATTGAATCATTTGCACAAATCAATCTATCTTTCCTTACTTCTAGTTCTCCTCTCTACTTGGCTAATAGCTTCAGGAGTAGATGGGAAAGTGACCGATGAATCTGGTGAACCTGTTCCATTTGTTACCGTTTACATTGAGGGGTCAACCATTGGAACTACCACCAACTCTGAAGGTAATTATCACTTCGACCTATCAGATGGCTACCATACAATTGTATTCAGATACGTTGGTTATAAAACCTCTGTACACCCACTTACTGTAAACGGGAACACCGAACTTAATGTGGTGCTCAGCCGAGTTGTTTTTCAGCTTGGGGAGGCGCAAATAGACGGTAGTGAAGATCCTGCATACAGGATTATGCGATTGGCTCGTTCTAGAAGGAAGTTTTATCAAAAACAGGTTCGAGACTACTCCTGTAAGGTTTATGTAAAGGGATTGAATTACGTAAAAAATCTCCCCAAAAGAATTCTAGGGCAATCCCTAGATGTAACTGGATTGGACAAGACAAGAAGCGGGATTATTTACCTCTCCGAAAGTTTAAGTGAGTTTCATTTTCAGGCACCAAACAAGACAAAGGAGCGAGTAATTGCGTCAAAGGTTAGCGGGAATTCTCAAGGGTTTACTTGGAATAATGCAACCAGTCTCAATTTTAACTTTTACGATAGAACGTATAATCTAGAGGGGCTGAGCGACCGCGATTTGGTTTCTCCACTTTCTCCATCAGCCAACCTGTATTACAGATATGTGTACCGAGGGTTTTACACTGAAGATTCCATCGTTGTAAATAAGATTGAGCTTATCCCGAAAGTGACTGGTGTGCCACTATTTAAAGGGCATATTTATATTCAGGAAAACACGTGGAGGATACATGGTGTAGATATTTTTATGACAGGTGAGTCTGGTATCGATTTCGTTGATACGGTTCGAATGAAAGTGGATTTTATCCCGCTCAACAAAGATCTTTGGATGAAGGGAAATCTGAGCTTCGATTTTGCTTTCAACGTTAAACTTTTTAAAGTAAAAGGGTGGGGAACTTTTAGTTCCGTTTTCTCCGATTATAACGTACGCGAATACCTGACCGACACAGTTAGATTGAATCGATACTCGGTTGTTGATGAAGCTGAGATGGACGATGATAAACCAGAAAAAGAAGTTAAGGAAACCGCTAAAGTGGGTGAGGGTGCTACGAACTTCGATTTCAAAAGTTGGGGAACAGGGCCGATGCTAAAAGTAGAATCCGAGGCTAACGAGAAAGACGAAGCTTTTTGGCAAGAAATCAGAACCGTTCCTCTTACAGCACTCGAGCGAAAAGACTACGCTCGTAAAGACAGCATTGAAATTGTAAAAGAGACGGTGGTTTACAAAGACTCTGTAGATAAAAAGAACAACAAATTGGCCCTTAGAAATCTACTTTACGGCTACACTTATCAAAACAGTAAAAAAGATTTTAGCCTCGAGTTTCAATCACCATTTACTGCCGTTCATTACAATACTGTCGAAGGTTATCTAATCGATTACCGAATAGAGTTTTCTAAGCGAAACCTAGAAAAAGGTTCGCGATTTACAGCACAGTGGTTCAACAGATATGGGTTCTCGTCAAATACTTATTACTCAAAGGCCCGAGTGCATTATCGGTTTAACCGGGTAAACCGAATGACCGTTCATGCTGAGGGAGGTCATTATGTGCAGCAGTATAATGATGGCGCTATAAATGAAGTTGTAAACTCTCTTTACACGCTTCTTTTGGAGGAGAATTACCTCAAAATCCAGTCTCATTCTTACGGTAAAGCTGGCTGGGGAATGGAAGTTGTAAACGGACTTAGGGTGCACACTTCGGTGTATATGGGTGAAAGAAATAAATTGGAAAATGCCAAAGATTTGGATGGAACAAGGGTTGATTACAAAACCAAATATTTGTCTTTAAACGAACCAGGAAACGTGGCGCTTCCGTATAACGACCCAGCTTTTGGGCCATCGATAGGTTTAGTGTGGAACCTAGCGTTGAGTTACCAGCCTGGGCAGAAATACATGGAACGTCCGAACGGCAAAATTAATCTAGGATCTAAATGGCCATTGCTACGTTTTATGTACGAAAAAGGAATTGGCGGCTTTGGAATACTCACAACCGATTACGATCATTTACAACTCCGTATTTCTGATAGTCACTCGTTTGGAATGGTGGGGCGATTTGAATGGGAAACGAGTGCAGGTTGGTTCCCGAATTCAAATAACGTTCCTTTTATCGATAGATACCATTTTAGTACTTCACAAGTACATATTGCTCCAAGCGGTTTGGGCAGATTTATGGCGTTGCCTTATTACTCGGCAAGCACAAGCAATTACTATGTTCAGCTGCATGCTGAGCAACATTTTAATGGATTTATTTTCAATAAAATCCCATTCATCAAGAAGCTGAAATGGCAGACGGTTGGTGGCGTACATTACTTGTACGAACCAACTTTTGGTCACTATTGGGAAGTAACAGCTGGTATTGAAAACATCTTCAAACTGATTCGGGTAGATTTTGTAGCTCCATTTAGAGAGTCAGGAGTACAGAACTTCACGTTTCGGTTTCAACTCGGATTTTGACCTACAGCAGACAACCTAAAGGAATTGGGTTGGTCTTGTTCGTACTTAGATGGCTATAAAACGTATTTTTAGCCAATTGCAAAAACAACCTTCAGAATGAAAAGAATTATTTGGTTTATAACGGCTGTAGTGTTCGGAGTCTTTGGGCAAAATGCGTTCGGTCAAATGGTAATTGACAACACACAAACGCCAACTCAACTTGTAGAAGATGTGCTTTTAGGTCAAGGTGTAGTAGTTTCTAATATCACTTACACTGGTGATCCAATGCAGATTGGTTATTTCAATTCTACCAATGCTGTTTTTCCAATTTCTGAAGGAATTGTCATGTCTTCTGGTGATGTTGCCGATATTCCGGCAGCTGGAGGAACTTTTGCAAGTACAATTGTTGGGGTAGGAGGAGATGTCGACTTAGATGTGGTTTCAAATGCAGGAACAAACGATGCGGTGGTTTTAGAATTTGATTTTGTTCCAACTGGCGACTCAATCAAGTTTGATTACATATTTGGGTCTGAAGAATATCCAGAGTTCGTAAATGGTGGATTTAATGATGTTTTTGCCTTTATTATTTCTGGCCCAGGGTTCGCAGGGCCATTTGCAAACGGAGGAGTGAACATTGCTCTCATTCCTGGTACTGTAACGCCCGTTACAATTGATAACGTGAATGATGGATTGAATAGTCAGTATTATATCGACAATTCGGGCGGTGGAGCTAATGGAGTTGTTTATGATGGTTATACGGTAACACTTACAGCCTTGGCCGAGGTTCAGTGTGGAGAAGAATATCACCTAAAATTTGCTATCGCTGATGCGGGCGATTCATCTTATGATTCTGGCGTTTTCTTGGAGGCGAGATCATTCAATTCAAACGCAGTTGAAGTAAATATTAGCACTATTTCTGGCGATTCAGCCATTGTAGAAGGATGTACATCAGCAACTATCGATTTCAGAAGACCATCAGCAGACACGCTTTACCTTATTGACGTGTATGCCAGTGGTAATGCTGTGGATGGAGTTGATTATACAGGGCTACCTAGCGTAATCTCTTTCGGACCTGGTGATTCAGTAGTTACCGTTACTGTTGTTGCATTGGAAGATGGGGTTTTTGAACCAACTAGAGACACGCTAATTATCACCGTTTACTCACTCAATTTGTGCGGTGATACCATTGTAAGTTCAGGTATGATTTTCATTCAAGAAGATTACAATTTAACCATAGCTACTGAAGATGTAGAAGTGCTTTGCCCCGCAGATTCTGTCATGCTGGTGGCTGCGGCAGGAAGTGGAAATCCTGATTATATCTATAATTGGAGCAATGGCGCCACAGGCGATACCATTTGGGTTCCAGTAGGTAGCACAACCAGCTACACGGTAGATGCGGTTGACCTTTGCGCTGCAACTTCTCCCACACAAACAGTGAATGTTGCTGTAAATATCCCTGCAAATCCAGAAGTGTCGGTAACAGGTCCTGCCACATTCGATTGCGTGCCAGAAACAGTGTTGTTAACGGCATCAGGTTCGTTAGGAACATCTCCTTACACATACGTTTGGAGCAATGGAACGACAACTGCTACGAATAGTGTTTCGCTTACAATGGACACCACTTTCTATGTTTCCATCTTAGATGGCTGCGGTGTTCTTAGCATTGCAGATACAATTCATATTGAGCAGAATCCAATTCCTGCACCTCAATTACAAACCAGTTTAGGTGCAACATTAGATTGCCCTGGGGAGAGCGCTTCTCTAACAGCTATTGCTTCTGGAGGAAATGCACCGTATCAATATGTATGGAGCAATGGTGCAGTAACAAGTACCATTAACGTTCAGCCTACAGTAACTACAGACTATATTATTACAGTTACCGATGCATGTTACAGTGGTTCTGTTCAAGACACAATTACGGTTGTGGTTGAACCATACACACCTCCAACGGTATCCGTAAATGACACTGCCATACTATGCCCAGGAGATATGGTGAACTTGTCATCGGCTCTACAGAACGGAAACGACCCATTCAGCTATGCTTGGAGCAACGGGGCAAGTGGTTCAAATACATCTATTAATCCTACGGTTTCAACTGAAGTGATTCTGATTGTAACGGATGATTGCGGTATGGAAACCACAGATACAGCAACGGTGGAAGTACCTGTTTACAACGCCTTGTCTACTCAGGTTTCTAATCCTGATTTGATGTTAAGTGATACCGTAACAATTTGCGAATTGTGGACTGATACTCTTTCATCAGCGGTAAATGGCGGCCTTGCACCGTATAGTTATACATGGTCTGGTACGCTTGTTGAAGGGGTATATGTCAATTCAGACATGACCATACTCAACGTTAATTACGAATTACCTCCAGATTCCTCAGTATTTGAGGTTTACACCCTTACAGTTGTCGATCAGTGTGGAGATGAAACCATAACTGAAATTCCAGTTGAAGTAATAAGCTGCGATGTAATACAACCAAACGTGTTTAATCCAGAATCTGACTTTGTAGGAGGAACGGATATGTGTGGAAACACTCCGCAGAACAACGTTTTTAATCTTCCTTGCCTTGAATTGTACCCAGGAAATACAATGACCATTTGGGATAGATGGGGAAGAAAGTGCTATCAAATTGACGACTACCAATTGGCCCCTTGGGATGGAGGTAATCAAGAATCAGGTACCTATTTTTACGTTTGCGAGCTCCCTGGAGACAAGGAAGCTGTAAAAGGATATTTTCAATTAATCAGATAAAATACATAACCATGAAACGCATATTTCTCCCATTGATATTCATGTTCGCTGTGCTAGGCACTGGTCTTAGTTCTTGCGATCAAATTGT
>CALCGD010000090.1 GCA_937900875.1 uncultured Flavobacteriales bacterium | reverse complement strand
GAGGTCTTCAGGCTGTCAAGTTCCTGTCCGTTTGAGACAAACGAAAATGTCACGAGCAGCAAAAACAGGCATTGTTTCAAAATGATTTTGGCGGTGTTTGACATTGCGCTGAAGTGTCCGTTAATATTACCTACAACGTTTTACCTTTAGTTAGCACCGTGGTAAAAAGCGGTAATGTTTTCCGAGGAGGGAACGGGTGAACTCAAACGTTTTATAGGCTATTAGACCTATTAGTTGTATAAGTCCCGTTTACAATGAGTCTCAGGGTTCGTGAGCTGTTTTGCTCCCTCCCTCCTAACTTCTTAAGCACCAAAAACCCTTTTTCCTGCTTCCGTTCTTCTTCCTGCAACAGCGGTTGTGGTTTTTCTTGCAGCGCTTTTTATTTTTCGGGCTTTGCTAGGCATTTTTCCTGCTACGGTTCTCTTTTTTCGGGTGTTGGTTGTGGTTTTTGGTGCGTTGATTGAGGCTTTTCTTGCCAGAATTGGTGGTTTTCTAGCTTCAAAAAAAATATTTCTCCCTTCTCGCAATAAGTAACATCGTCTGCGGTTTAAGAAGGGCTACAACGGGTGGTTCAACACCTGCCAAATAAAAGACATCATGTTAATGGTTAATTGAACGTGACCAATGCGCACTAAACTTATAGTTATGCGTAAAGTTGTTTTAAAATGGGACAAAATGACTGTCCTCGGCAAAATTCAAAAAGTACGATTTGTCGTACAGAAAATGACGGAGAACGTGGGTAATTTCCCTGCTCCTAGTCCAGCATTAACTGATTTATCAACCTTAGCCGATGATTTGGCAGCAGCCGAAACTGCAGCCAGCGAAGGTGGAAAAGACCGCACCCTAAAAAGGGATGAGACACTTGCCAAGGTGGTAACAGCTATGAATTTGGAAGTGCTTTATGTGCAAACCGTTACCCTTGGCGACCCAGAAATGACCGCCTTGGCAGGAATGGACACGCAAGCAGACGGCAGTAGATGGCCTGTGCCGTTTCAGCCTCAGGGTTTTAAGGCTAAGCCAGGCAAGTTTGACGGTTCTGTTTACATGAAATGTGCTGGAACTGCGTACAAAAAGCAGTACGTTTTTCAGCTGTGGGATGAAAATTTGAATAGTGGAGACTGGCGAGAGATAAAAACCCAAGGCAGCAACATTTACTTGCATCAGGGTTTAGAGCGAGGTAAAATCTATCGGTTCAGAGTATACGCCATTAATTCTGCGGGTGCTGGTCCTGTAAGCCTAGAGGCCACCAGCGCTGCTAGTTAACGTGTAGCTCGTTGCTGAGATTCGTCTTACAACGAAGGGTCGTGAGCAAAGTCTTTTTGCTTGCGACCCTGAACCAAAATTGGTGCCTGTCGTTTTCCTCGCTTTTCTCATAGCTATCCGCTTGACCTATTCGACCTTGCAGCAATAGTCGAATGCATATCATTGCTGGCTATTAAAAGCAGATGCCGGAAGAATACGCAGTAATAACGGGTGGTAGCATGGGACTAGGTCTCGAGTTTGCAAGAGAGCTTTCTTCTCGTAAAATCAACACCATATTGGTGGGGCTTCAAAATGAAGGCTTAAAGGAAACCTGCCAGAGCTTAAAAGAAGAGTTTGGAACAGATTCTGTCTTTTTTGAAACCGACCTAACGGTAAAAGACAATATCGTTTCTCTGGCGAAGGAAATCAACAGTTCTTACGCTGTTTTTATACTGATAAACAATGCTGGTATTGGCGGCACCAAGCGATTTACAGATGCAGACGTAGATTACCTAGACACCATCATTCAGTTGAATGTGCGAGCAACATCCATGGTTTCGCACCAATTATTGCCCAATTTACTTAAGCAGCCAAAGGCGTACATTTTAAACGTGTCTAGCATTGCGGCTTTTAGTCCAATTGGCTACAAGACTGTTTACCCAGCTAGCAAGGCATTTATCGACCATTTTACCCGTGGATTAAGCAGGGAATTATCGAAAACAAACGTTACAGTAAGTTTGGTTAGCCCAGGCCCTATGCTTACTAGCCCAGATAAGATTGAAAGACTAAGCAAGCAAGGTTTTTTAGGGAAACTTGTGGCGTTAACACCGCAAAAAGTAGCGCAGGTTAGTGTTCAGAAGCTACTCAACGGAGACAAGGCCATTGTGCTTAACACCTTTAATCTGCTCAACTTACTATTGATGCGATTTGTATCGAGAAGGTACATTACTTGGAGGGTACGGCAGGAATTAGAGACGGGATAATAAGTACAGAACTGCGCTTCTAATGTTCACTCTGAGAATCACGCGGATAGGACGATTCGATTGTTGTTTCCATTGCTTTCAATCAATCAATTATCGATTACTGACATGGTAAACCGCTAAATATCTTATCATAGTAGTCCATTACCCGTACTAGTAAATGAGCGAAAATGCAAAGAAGGTGCACGCTTTTAAAGACGATGCCCTTGGAGAGTTGGATGCCATGGCTTTGGCCGCTCGTATCAAGAAGAAAGAAATAAGCGCTAAAGAGGCGGTAACGGCTTCTATAGAACGAGCACAAGCGGTTAACCCCCACATTAATGCTATTGTAACCGAACTGTATGATAGAGCTATAGCGGAATCGATAAAACCGCATAATGGTCCGTTTGCGGGTGTACCTATGTTTTTAAAGGATATGCTGATGGTGAAGGGCGTTTCGGCTTATCATGGAGCTGTGGCCAACAAAAACATGAAGGCTGCCACCTTCAACGACCCTATTGTAAAACAAATATTCGAGCAAGGGTTTATCAATCTTGGAATGAGCACTATGCCCGAATTTGGATTTACTGCCTCTACCGAGTTTCCAAATGCCGCTGCAACACGTAATCCTTGGAACACCGGCCATTCTGCAGGTGGTTCTTCGGGTGGTTCTGCAGCATTGGTTGCAGCTGGCGTGGTGCCTTTTGCCCATGCGGCAGATGGCGGTGGTTCTATTCGAATTCCTTCTGCGGCTTGCGGATTGGTAGGATTAAAAGCAACTAGAGGTAGGTTGCTAAAAGCAAGCAAATTCAAGCGGCAACCTGTAGAAATTGTCATTGATGGAGTTACATCGCGCAGTGTAAGAGATACGGCCTACTTCTATTACGAAGCAGAGAAGTTTTTTAAAAACCCCAAGCTGCCAGGCATTGGATTGGTAGAGGGCGCTTCTAATCGCAAGTACAAAATTGGCTATACTGGTAATTCGGTGAAAGGGATGGGTGCCGATGCCGCCACCCTAGTTGGATTAAATAAAACAGCTAAGTTGCTAGAGTCGATGGGGCATGAAATCGTTCCGTTCGAAATCCCCGTAAAAGACCGTTTTGTTGAAGATTTCTCTAACCTATGGAGCATGGGAGGATTCTATTTCCATAAATATGGAAAGAAGGTTTTTGGGGAGCATTACGAACCGGAAGAACTTTCTGGACTCACCTTGGGTTTATCCGAGCATTTCAATCAGAATAAGGCTAAAACATTGGCATCTATTGTTCGTCTTCGAAACACTTTTAGGCAATACAGCAAGATGTTCCAAGAATCTGGACTAGACATTATACTTACCCCAACCACTGCCTCTGCCCCACCTGTTATTGGGTATTTAGATATGAATTTGCCCTTTGAAACACTCTTTGAGCGGATACAGCAATGGGCGTGCTTCACTGCTTACCATAATGCTGCGGGCGCACCATCCATCTCGTTACCCGTACAATATTACACAGAAGAAGATCTGCCAATGGGGATGATGCTTTCTGCCAATTTGGGACAAGAAGCGTTGCTGCTTGACATTGCTTATCAATTGGAAGTGGCCAACCCATGGAAGAAGATTACAGATTGAAGAACAAGTGAGACTCAGGCAGCCGATGGACTAGACTTTTTCAGCTCCAATTACTGGGCAACGCTCAAACGGCTTGTTCCTATCAAACAAATAGCGATATGTGGCGTGCGTTTTAATAATCTCGCTGCCTAGTTGTTCGCATACTCGCATCATTTTTGGGTTAAAATCACCACACCAATTCATTTCAATGGTATCGTATGGCAAGCCCTTGCCCCATGCTAGTTTACTAAAGGCTACTACAATGGCCGCTTCTACCCCTTTACCGTGCCATTCGGGTACCACACCAAATACTAATCCTAGTGCCTTATTGCAAGAACCCGTTAGCTTGTGATACATGAACTTGAGTTTGCCCCAGAGGTTCATGCTGCCATTAACGTGCTTAAATAATTGATTGAGTTCTGGAATAGAAATGAAAAACGCAATTGGTTGGTCTTTGTAAAAGGCATAATACAACAGGCGCAAATCCGCAATTGGCTTAAGCTTTCCAATCATCTTTTCGCATTGCTCTAGCGTCATGGGGTTAACTCCAGGATGCCCGCCCCAAGCATTGTTGTACACTTCGTGAAAATAGGCTGCCGCCTTGGGCATGTCAGCCTTTGTAAGGTGCCGAAAAGTGAGGTCGGGGTTGTTTAACGCTTGCTGCGACCGCTCGTAAAAACGCGGTTCAAAATCTTTGGTTTTTCTAATATCTCGCGCATATGTGAATTGTTTGAAATACTCTTGAAAACCATAATTCTCAAACAGTGTTTTGTAATAAGGTGCGTTGTAGAACATCCCGTAGTTCTGCTGGGTAAACCCATCAACTAACACACCCCAAAACTTGTCGCGTTCGCCAAAGTTTATGGGCCCATCCATGGCTTCCATACCTCTAATTTGAAGCCAGGCTTTGGCAGCATCAAAGAGCATATTAGCCGCTTCTTGGTCATTAATACAATCAAAGAAACCGCAGCCGCCCGTTGGCTGCTTTTCTTTATCAGTATTTCGAGCGTTTACAAAAGCAGCAATTCGCCCAATTGCCTTTCCATCGCGGACTAATGTCCAACGAATGGCTTCACTATCGGGTTCATTGTTAACGTGATTGGTTTTTGGATTAAAAACATCGCGCAATTCTTGGTCGATAGCACGGATGTACATCGGGTCTGAAGCATAGAGTTTGGATGGAACTTCTATCCACTCCTGCTCAGTCTTGGGGGTTGTTACTTGCAGCAGTTGCATGCTACAAGATTATACAAATTATTTTTTTGATGAGGGTCGATTTGGTCAAGGATAACAGACTAGAGGGAGCATTGTACATTCCCATCAATCGGAGCATGTTGCATTCTCTTTAACAAAAGTTAACACATGCAATTTCAGCATGTAGGGTCGGGTTTAAGTATCAAACCAACGCCCCCATCATCATGCTGAAAAAACAATTGTTATTGCTGATTCTGTCAGTTCCAATATTGACATCAGCGCAGGAAACATTAAAGCTTAAAAACCATCATGGTGGGCTATTCTCCTTAGGGATGAGAAGTACTGTGAGCACATTTAATCATGGTAGCTGGCAAGACGTTAGTACCGGATTAGGCGGTCAGTTCCGCCTACAGATACACGACCGTATAAACATGGAGTTCTATGGTGATTACCTCACTTCGAAAATCGGAGATGTAGGTCACCGTGATGATGCTCACGTTGGCTGGTCAGTAATGTATTACCCGCTTAAGGATAAGACATTCACCAAGTTCATGAAACCGTATTTGGTAATGGGGCATTGTTTCGACTACAGTCGAGTGGCCGAGAATTCAAATCCTGACAACAATTTTGAACGCTTTAGTTCGGCTATTCAACTGGGTGCGGGAAACCATTTCAACCTTACCGAGCGCTTCGACCTAACTTTTGTAGCTCAGTATATGTTTCATTTGGGCAAGCATGCCTCTGCCCACGAACATGAAGGCGAGTTTGAAATTCATCAAGAAACGGGTGGTCTTAGCCTAGAAGGCCACCTCTTATTCACACTTGGTATTAACTATAAAATCGCTGACTTATGGTAATTAGAGCCTCCCTCCTCTTAATGCTTCTGACTACAGTGGCATTTGGACAGAAAAAGAATCGTCCAGAATTGACTGGCGAAGACATCATTCGAAAAGGATTAGTGCGTGCACAAATGACCCTATCTCCTGGATGGACCATTGCCGATGGCAATACCAACTTGTATTTACAGGGAGATATGGAATATATGTTGCAAGACAAGGTTTCTTTGAAAGGTGATATCTCCTACTTTATTGATACCCAAGGCAAAGGATATCTAAAGCACAACCACAGTCTGTTCTTCGGTATGCAGTACCACTTTCCTTACAAGCGGTTTGACCCGTATATCGGTCTGCACCCTGGTTTAAGTTTGGTACAGGCTAAAAATCCGAATCAAGGAACGCAAGAAGTACCTGTCGAATATTCGGTTTCAAATTTTAAGGCTTCTCCAGCCATATCTGTAGCCACTGGATTCAACTTTTACGTTTGGAGATACATTCACTTTATGGCAAACCTGAAGTACATCCATGCAAAACACCCTACCGAATGGGGAACAAATTATGCCTTAGACGAATTCAGAGTGTCTTTTGGATTGGGATGGAATGTTAATATGATTAGGCGGAAGAAATAAGTCGGAGGATGTGGGGTTCAGGAAGAAGGGAGCTACGT
This sequence comes from uncultured Flavobacteriales bacterium, assembly GCA_937900875.1. Lineage (GTDB taxonomy): Bacteria > Bacteroidota > Bacteroidia > UBA10329 > UBA10329 > UBA10329. The sequence goes on along the minus strand of CALCGD010000090.1, from coordinate 13,268 downwards.
GCCGACTGTGACGCCTGAACCCCCGCCCTTTGCAACTAAGAGTAGAACAAATAGTGCTTATTTTAGTTACTCATAAATGAAAAAGTTCCTAGTACATTTTCTCGTGATTCATCTAATTGTGGTGATGGTGGTTGGCGTAGCTTCTTGTGGAAGCACAAGAGCCGCGTTTGAACGAGTGGAAAGTCAAATGCCGTTTGATGCGATTATCGTACCGGGCGTTCCATTTGACACAGCTTGGAGCGACATTATGCGATTACGGGTTTTATGGAGCTATCACCTCTACAATCAAGGCGTAGCTAAGAACATCATTTTCACTGGCAGCGCTGTTTACACTCCTTATATCGAATCTAGGATTATGGCTGAGTATGCGAAAAAACTAGGAATACCTGCAGAAAACATCTTTACTGAAGAGCAAGCAGAACACTCTACTGAAAACGTGTATTACTCCTACTATATGGCCAAAGATTTGGGTTTTAATAATGTGGCAGTTGCCACCGACCCGTTTCAAACTAAAATGGTAAAGTCTTTTGCTAAGCGAAAGAAATTGGACGTTGCATACATACCGGTAATTTTTGATACCATTCATGCCTACTACCCAGATATGAAAATCAGCATTGACCCCACATGGGCAGAAGTTGAAGACTTTGTTTCATTACCTGACCGAGAAAATTTCTGGAAAAGATTTGCTGGTACACTCGGTAAGAACCTAAAATACCAACCAGAAGAAATTACCGATGCAAGTATGAAATACAATTAAGTGATTCACGTATCGGAACATTAAATATATCCAAATTATAGATTACATATAGACCGCTGCTTGTCATCCAGTATACGTTTAACACGTAGTTGAGTGGTAACTTTTAACTATCAATTAGAGGATGATGCTTAAAAGAACGGTCAGATCAGATTTCGGAGAAGTTTCTGTAAGAGAAACTGGAGTCCTGTTTGCCCGAGTTTATCCAGACATTACAATCGACATTAAGCGTGCGAAAGAGTACCATTCATTGGTCTCTTACCTATCAAAAAACCGTGCTCATTGCACCGTTATCGACATTACCAATCTTAAAGAAATGTCGTCCGAGGCTAGAACACATCTTCAAGGCATAAGTAGCGAATGGGGAAAAACCCTGGCCGTGGCGCTCATTACAAACTCTTTTACTGCTAAGGTTATTGGCAATTTTTTTCTTTCAGTTAACAAACCAACATATCCTGTAAAAGTCTTTACAGATTCTCTTGAAGCTCATTTATGGGCAAGACAACAATACCGAAAACGGGTATCGCGTAAGGCGTCTTATTGAGTTACTCACCGAATAATTTGGGCTGGTTTCGCTAGGTTGTCTATCTTGATATCAAGAATTTGAATTATGCGCACCCTAAGATTAGATGTCGGAGAAATTAGTCTTAGAGAACCGGGCATGGTAAACGCCAAGGTATTTCCGAACGCCACAATCAACTTACAGCATGCCCAAGACTTCTTTCACACAATTGAAATGCTCACACGTAAAGGTGTACATGCATCAGTTATTGATATAACAGGTCTTGCTGGTCTAGACAAGAATGCGCGTGAATACATGGTAAAAACATGTAATGAATGGGGCACAACTGCTGGGGTTGCTTTGGTTTCGAACAGCATCGTGTCTAGAATAATTGGCAATCTCTTTTTAACAGTTAGCCGCCCAAATTATCCTATCAAAATATTCAAGGAACATCAAGAGGCCTACGTTTGGGCCAAGCATCTATACCTCCAGCGCGCTTCAAACATTGAAGCATAAACTGGTCGTTTACCGAGAATGTTGACGGTTTGAGTTCTTCGTTTGTTCTTCAAATCAACTAGAACGACAATACCCTTAGTTTATTCTGCGTATTTCACGTAACCCTAATTACGCATTCTCCGTTAATATTCTCAAGTCATTGATTTAATGATTGGTTAACAAAGAATATTTAAATGTTAAATAAAAAGAGTTTGGATTTTGCCAATATTGAGCTTTTAGACTCTGGTGTATTTAACGTAAAACTTGGCGAGAGAATAATTTTAGAATTGGAGAATGCCACGGAGTTGATTGACTCTTGCAATCAGCTGGTCGAGTCCGATCATTATTATGGTTGCATTCTAAATATGTCAGATGTTGCGTTTGTCACAGAAGATGCTCGGAATTATCTAACCAACTCAAATTCTCACAATGGAAATATCTCAGGTCTAGGGCTAGTATCCTCTAACCATCTTGGCAATATCATCTGCACCCTAATGATGTCTTTTTGTGGAACTGACTCTCTGCCTATGAAGCTTTTCAGAAATAGATTTGAAGCTGAATCGTGGATTACATCTTTGGTTGAAAAGCCAGCCTTGACTCTGCTTAATCCTTCGTAGGATTACGTTTCATATTTACCCTCGGTCATTTATTACGCAGCAAGTAGTTATGAAATGCGAGCTACGTGTTTCACGCAAGCTTGTTATATTGCGGAAGATTTAACAGGGATCCACGATTCTAATTATGCCTTATTCCACTGAAACTTCTGTTTTTAGCATTCAATATTTACCTGGAAATATCTTTCATGTGACTATTAAAGAAGGCGCTGTGGTGGACACAACAGCCGCAATGGAACTTGTAGAGGTTACAAACAACTTGTTGGATAATTCCACTCCGTTTAGAGCTGGAATCTATGACATATCTCAAGTAAAAAGCGTAACGGATGACGCCAGGAATTACCTGAGTACAACTGCAGATATTGAGGGAATTGTTGTTGGAACAGCTCTTATCTCTAGCACATTTGTGGGAAGAATGGTCGGAAATTTATTCATCACGTTAAGCGCGACAAGTAGGCTACCTGTTCAATTTTTTGATTCCCCTATGCGCGCAGAACATTGGATTCGTACAAGAATTGCGGAAGCTGAAAATGATGCTTCGAAAGAGACGAATAAGGACGTAGCTTAATTCTGTTTAAAGCTTTTTATCTACAATAGCTTTAGCGGCAATTCTTGCAGTTAGTACACAACCACCAAGAAAAGTTCCTTCTAAAGCTCCTTTTCCGTGAGAGCCTCCTCCTCCAAAACCAGCAGCTTCGCCAATTGCGTACAAACCAGGGATAGGTTCAGAAACTCCATTCACTGGTTTGCTCATTACGCGTCCGCTGAGGTCCGTCTGAATGCCTCCTAAGGTTTTTCGAGATAAAATGGACTCTCGAATTGCGATGAGAGGCATTGCTTTCGGATCAAGGATTTTCTGGAATTTACACGTTCTTACCTTATCGCCTCTGTATTGTCGAGCATGAGCTATTCTTCGAAGTTGTTCGTCATTATGAAACTTTGGCCCTCGATCTATCATATCATCATAAGGCAAAATACTATCACGAACGTGCTCCAATTTCACATCATTTGTACCTTCTAAGGCATTCATCTTATCCACTAGTTCGTCTAAAGAATTAGCAGTGACAAAATCTTCGCTATTCAGCATTTCGTTCACGAGCTTCTTATTACCTAATAGAATGTCTCTTAAAAACTTTAATAAGTTTTTGTCTCTAATAGCTTCATTGCTTTCAGAACCGCTAATGGCGAATTCCTTCATCATGATTTTCATGTTGAGAACCTGCCAGCTGTACTTTTTTTCCTGCTTGCAGATTTCTTCTACTGTCCAACGGGTATCATAGGCGGTAATTAGCGGGTTTGGTCCAAATCTTTTGCCTGTATAATCAAGCCACAAGGCTGACTTTGGTGGCACCAAGCTTAACCCATGGTCCTTCCATTTAGGCTTTGGATGCCTTACTCCAGCAGCATAATGCCAATGCCAATCAAGGTTTGTAACGTTGCCTTGAGCTCTATCAACGGCATCATGCATATCGCCCAATGCATAAGGATGCGAACCATTTAAGATGGTTTTTGGTGGTGTACCCCATGGCTTATACCAAGTTTCTCGTACACGATCTATGTTACCGCCCATGCCGCCAGTGGCAACTAGAATATTCTCTCCTTTAGCTACAAACGGTTGGCCGTTAGACTCGTTCAGACCACTAACTCCCACTACACGCCCATTCTCCAAAATCAAGTCTTCGGCCTTATGCCGGTAGTACGTTAATAAGTGAGTTGCCGCTTTTGAGTGGCCATTCATGCTCTTAATAAGGTCATCGGTAAGCCCTTTTCCTGTACCCCAAACCATGTGAAATCTTGGGTACGAGTTGCCTGGTTTATGAAGACCACGCTCAACCCAATGAACGATTGGAAAAAACTTGGTTCCGTGCTCTTTTGTTAGCCAGCTATAAACATGATCTGTGCAAGAATTAACGTATTGTTCTGCCCAAAGTTTTGGCAACACGTCTTGGTCTCCAAAATCTGCCACAGAGTGCCAATCACGAAGAGCAAGTTCCACGCTATCCTTTATTCCGGCTCTACGCTGTATTGGAGAATCTACAAAGAACATTCCGCCAAAACTCCATTTCGCTAAACCTCCCAGTTCTTCTTCTACATCTCGGTCAAGCACCAAAACCTTTTGTCCTTCGTTCATCAATTCGATAGCAGCAGTTATACCGGCTATTCCTCCTCCAATAATTACTGTGTCGGCCTTGTATTCAATCATAATTTCAGATTAGGTTGCTAAAGTTAGGACAATAGAAATTTGTTAGAGATGATGTTAGACAGTTATCTAAATTTGACGCATGACGTCTACCTACTTTCGATTAAATCGTATTGAGAATGGCCCGAATAATACATTGTATGTTTATCCAGAGCAAGACGAAATAATGGACGCCACAGATATGTTTGATCTTTTGGAAATTCTGAAAGAGAAAGCCGAGTCAATTCCATTCAAAATGATTTTTGTTCTAAATGGGGTACAATTCTACCTCACAAAAGAAGCGCGCAATCTGTACAAAACGAATGATGCCGCAAATGGAGTAATTCTAGCGCAGGCAGCTGTGTTTGATTCTTTAGCAACTCAAATTCTAGTAGACCTACTTTTAAAACTTTACGCTGCTCCATACCCACTAAAGCCTTTTAGAAATTTAGAAGATGCAGAAAAGTGGATTCAGCAGTTTGATTAATTGGTTGTCCGATTCATTTGTTCTGCCCTAAACTGATTACATTATAGCCTGATTTATCAATAATTGCTACGTTACAAAACATCAACTATTGAACAGACCAATAATGGAATTGTCTGTTTTCGGGCTGAGGCAGACGACTTATATGATGAGTCTGATTTGATGGCTATCCTAGATTTAATGGAGCAAGCGGCTGATGGAAAACCGTTCCTTCTAATAATGATTGTGAATAAGTTCGAATTTCTAATGACTAAAGAAGCTCGAAAACTGTTTCAGCACTATGAAAAAGCGCAAAAGTTAATAAAGGCCGAAGCTGTAGTAATAAACTCTAGAAGCACCAAAATTCTCTACAACCTTCTTACCATGGTGAATAAGCCAAAATTTCCATTTAAGGCGTTCACATCCGAGCAAGAAGCCATCGCTTGGTTGCTTCGTTTCAAAGCATAAGATTGATTGTTCTTGTTAAGAACTATTCATTAAATCATCAAATTTTAACAATCAACTATGCCTGATTGCGATAGATTCGTGTCAGAATTTACATAAGACATGAAAAAACTATATACTTTCTTACTTGGTGTTTGTTGTTTAACTGGCGTTTCCGCTCAAAGTTTATCTGGCGTAGAAAGCGTTGAATACGACCCTAGCAACAACAGGTATCTTGCCTCATCAGATAATAGTTCTATCGTTGCTATTGCACCAAATGGAGCACTATCTTATTTCGGCAGTGGAACCGATGCTGACTATGGCATGGAGGTTATTGGAAATGTTCTTTACGTAATTTCTAACAACGGAATTAGCGCTTATAACTTGACTACGGAACTACCAATTTTCTCGCAAACAATTACGGGCGCTCAGTTTTTAAATGGAATGGCTAACAACGGAACCGATAGTATTTGGTTTACCGACTTTAATGCTAAAGACATACTGGTGATGGATGTAAACGCCCCTCAAGATTATTCAACCTTGGTAACAAACACAGTAGAAACTCCGAATGGAATTGTTTATGATGGCGAAAATAACAGATGCGTCTTCACCACTTGGGGCACACCCGCACACATTAAAGCAATTGACCTAACCACGAATGCCGTTACATATTTGGTTCAAAATGCCGGTGTTGGTAGCATTGATGGAATAGACAAGGACGCCCAAGGAAATTGGTACATATCGTCATGGAGTCCTGCCAGAATTACAAAGTTCAGTAATGATTTTGTCACATCTGAAGTAATCACAGTCTCCGGGATTAGCAACCCTGCGGATATCTGCTATTCTCCCGAAACAGATACCCTAGCAATTCCTGGAGGTAATCAGGTGTTATTTGTAGGATTTGAAAATAGTAGTGTTGGTATCGATGAAGAAAACTTCGAATCGTATGTAATCCAATATCACTCTGGAAACCCAATTGTGAAATTTGACTTAGCACAATCGCAAGATGTTGTAATGGAGATGATTGATTTGAACGGAAGGTTGGTTCACCCAGTATTGGAAGGGATGCAACCTAAAGGAGCTCAGACAGTAGTTTTAAGTTCGATTGGTCTTTATTCAGGCGCATACATTTGCCGTATGACATCTAAGGAACTTTCATTTTCTGAACGGATTATTATCCCCTGAAACAATTGATTTCGGTTCTTTGCAACAATGATTCGAACCGTAATTAGTTTTCTACTTCTGCTGCCAGTACGTTTCTACAAAGGTGCTATTTCGCCATGGCTGCCAGCTACTTGTAGGTACACACCTACGTGCTCTACATATACAATCGAAGCAATCCAAACTTGTGGCCCACTTAAAGGAAGCTGGCTAGCTATTAAGCGAATTGCCAGTTGCCATCCTTGGGGCGGGCATGGATATGACCCCGTGCCTAAATGCTCACACAATAAGCACTAAAAACCATCGTTCCCAAAAAAATGAAGCAACTGACACTAATTTTTGGATTGTTTGGAATTCTCTTGTACAGCTGTAATGGCGATAATGCAGATCAGTGTATGGATGATACAATTGCTGGTTTTGGAAACGAAATTTGCCCCTCTGGTGCATCGGTAATCAAATATTCATTTCAGGATAACGATGTATACGTCATACAGCCTGGTAATTGCATTGCGGATGGAGCAGATACCGTATTGGACGTTGACTGCAATATTATCGGCTCATTAAGTGGTTTTGCAGGGGCGACAGATGTAAATGGCGAAAACTTTTACGATAATGCCATATACATTGAGACCGTTTGGCAGAATTAGACCGCTTTTCTGCTCCAATAAGCAGACAGTACCAAGCCCGAAATAATATGCCAAATACCCCAGCTGGCACAAAGCAAGGCCATCTCACCTATTTCTGGGAAGAAGTTAAAACAGATAACTAATCCAAGTCCAGAATTCTGAATTCCGGTTTCAATAGATAGTGATCTTGAAGCAGATTCGTTCAATTTTCCAAATTTTCCAACCGAATACCCTAGCAATAAAGCCAACGCATTATGCACTATTACTAACGCGACTACCAAATGTGCATGTTGAAGGAAATTATCCTTGTTTTTGAGAAATGCCACTACGACAAAAGCAATAAAAATTGCCATTGAAGTCCATTTTATTGGCTTCATGATTTTGGCAGTCATTTCTGGCCTTCTATCTCTTAAAATCATCCCTACAAAAACAGGGATTATCAAGAACAAGAAAACTGTCTGAAACAGTTCCGCAGGATCTAAACGCACGGTTTTTAACAATTCTGAAGTTTCGGGATATAATCCGCTCCAAAACTCAAAATTAAAAGGAGTGAAAAACAAACAAAGCAATGTGGATAAAGCAGTTAGTGTAATTGAGAGCCCCAAATCTGCTTTAGCAATTGAACTCATAAAATTGGAAATCGTCCCGCCCGGACATGCAGCAACCAAAAACATTCCCAAGGCTAATCCTGGTATTGGATTCCAAAAATACGCCACGGCAAATGTTAACGCAGGCATCAGTATAAACTGAGACAGTAAACCAAGTAACGTTTGTCTTGGATTTCTGAAAGCGCGAGAAATATCTGACCATTGAAGATCAAGCGCCACACCGAACATGATGAAAGACAGGAGAAAATTCAGCAGCAAACGGCTGTTAGGGTCAAAATTGATGCTAATTGCTTCTTGCACTATCTTTAATTAGCTGTTAAGCGCTCCAAGCCACAAGAATATCTCGAGGTCCTTTGTATGGAAATCTTCCGTGAGATGTACTGAAGTTATCTATCATCAAAACATCTCCTAATTTCCATTTATTGGCTACAAGATTTGTCCAAATGAGTTGCTCCACATGTTCCACATATCTTTTCGGAATCTCTGAACCATCAGCGAAAATCATATGCATTGCTTCATCCTCAGGTTTTTTAAACATGCGTTTAAAAAGGGTAATGCCGCTAAGAGCAACCATATATTTTAATGAGAAAAAGTCTTTTCTGCGCTTAAAAATGTGCTTGTATTCTATGGCAGCCGCTTCTCTATGAAAAACCTGTAAATGATTAAACCAAACCGGTTCGCCTGTATCTGGGTGTACTTGGACGGATGGTCTATCATTTACCAACCGGAGCATGTCATCTTCCAGCCAAGTTAATTCAAGCTTATCTTTCTTGCATTCTTCCTCTACCATCAAATGGTCCTGTGTTTTAAACAATTCATCCCATTTTTTTAATTGGTAAATATCTTTTCTCGCTTTGGTATTCGGACCAGAATAATTTCGAATGAGCCGTACTCCTTTCTTTTCAAACTCCTCACGTATAGCTGGATTCATTTGCGAATAAACTTTTCTGAAATCGCAAATGGGAGTTTCGCCCCCATCTTTCGGTTCAACGAAACAGAAAAAGAACAGAAAACGTGGAGCTGTGGGTAAAAAGCTCATCTCACAATGTTGCATTATGGGATAATGACCAGGTAATTCGCTCGCGGAATGCACAAACTTGGTCCTACTATTACGTGGAGATGTTCCCGAATAGTTATTCTGTAAACCTGGCTCTAACGCTAAAGCGACCTCTTCAAAATCTTCCGGAGTTCGGATATCAAAACCAGAAAACAGGATGCTTCCGTGCTTAACTAAGCTAGTTTTCAACGCGTTCTGTTGGCCTTTTATTTGTTCTAACAGAGTCGATTTTCCGGTTGATAAATCGGGGGAAATCGTATAGATATTATCTGACATTTTATAGGGATTGAAAAATTGAAGATGCAAAAAAGGACAACGCATTAACAATTATTGAGACAAATCATTCGTTTGGCACAGTATTTCATCTACAGGATTAAACTTTCTTTGTGCCACTAATGAAAAGCCTCTTACTAGCTGCACTTATACTATCGGCAACCGCTACATGCGCTCAAGAACGTGTGTTGCTTGGTGGTGTACTAAAAAATGCTGTAACTCAAAAAGGGGTAGAATCAGTTCACGTGCTCAACTTAACTGACTCTTTAGCAACAATAAGCTCTTCTGAAGGGGCTTTTAAAATTCCCGCTCATCTAGGCGACAGTATCATTTTTACCTGTATTGGGTATCAAACGAAGGCACTTATAGTCTCTACAGAAAATTTAGCGGCAAAATTTGTCGAGATAAAAATGGTGCAACGAGAATATCAACTGTCTGAAGTAGAGGTTAATCCGTTTGGATCTAAGGAGCAGTTTAGAGAACGATTTCTTGCACTTGAGGTGGATGATGGAAGCATTGATATTGTGGGCATTAAAAAGCCTTCAAAAGACCCACGTACCATTCCTATTACTGAGGATAAAAATGAAATTAAGAAGGCCAAGTACATCCTTAACCCAGCCTCTTTCCTGTATGGTAACTTTAGTAGAGACGCAAAAGCGCGGCAAGAATTACATCGATTAGAAAAGGAAAAAGAAAAGAATAGGTACAACTATCAAAAATTTAATGAAGAAGTTGTTGGTAGAATCACAAAATACGAAGGTGAATTGCTCTATGAATTTATGGAATACTGTAATTTTTCAGAAGAACAGATACGCAGATACACAGAATATGAGATTACTTTAGCTATTCTACATAAACAACGCACATTTGAGAAGGGCTCTCATAAATCATCATCCAACTAATTATTAAGAATTGGTTGTTCAAAATTGCCATCTTCTAACTAACAGGAAAAGGCTGTAATAATGGCAAGAATATTATCTTGCACGCAATTGCACAATTGATGAAGCACATATTTCTATTGCTTTTCTGTTTAGGTTCCTTTGTTTGTGCTGCACAAGATGCAGAAACAGGTGCAGTTGAGAACGACTCAACCCCAATAACAAAAGAGCAAAAAATTGCTGCGGCTAAGGCAAAGGCAAAAGCGGCAAGTGGAGACACGTCTAGTACAAAAGCTCCTCCGGCCATGACGCCATATGAGGAAGCCGCAAAAAGCTATGACGTTGCACTAGGTTTAGAGGAGCAACGGAATTATGATGGCGCTTTAGAAGAGTACAACAAGGCAATTGAAATTGACCCTAATTTTGTTGAGGCTTATGTTAAACGAGGGGGAATCAAATTTCAAAAAATTGAATTCCCAGCAGCCATGGAAGATTATAACAGAGCTGTTGAAATAGCCGAGAACTTAGCCGAAATGCACGAGTATAAAGCTTCGATTAAGAATGTTTTGGCTGATTTTGAAGGTTCTAAGATTGAAGGAAGCAAAGCTGATTACATGAAAATCAGGCTTAGCGAAGCTCTTTATCACCGTGGGCATCTTAAGCGTTTTATGGAAGACAAAGGCGGTGGCTGCGCTGACCTTAGGCGATCGTTAGATTTGGGTTTCGGTCGAGCTAAGACTGATTGGCCTGATCTCTGTCAATAATCATTTCATCCTTATTGAGAAAAAACTAGCCCCCTTTCCGTGAAGAAAGAGGGCTTGATTCAAGGTACCATCCAACCTTGAACCGATTGGTTATTCACCAATATTTGAATGCATAAATTCTCCTTGTTCGTTTTGCTCTTTAAGAGTCCACGAATCGGTCACAGATGTTTCTAACCAAACATCTCCAGATTGTCTAAAGACCTGAGCAGAAATCCCGAATTTTTCTTGAAACTCAGATTCCAATTCGGACACTTTAGTGTCTGGAGTGATAATCAAATCGCCTGAATTATGCACCGTTCGCCACTTGGCAAGATTTGAGTCTGTTGGTAACATGTCAGCCAAAGCCGAAGTTTCTCCCGCCACATGCGGCTTCTTAAAAAACTCAATTTTTAAGTACGGAAATCCAGCATTAAACTCCTTTTGAATTTCCGTGATGGAGCGAGTATCGTCAACGTGTAGTTTCATCTTTTAAATAATTACATCCATTTGCGCAGAAACGCAATGAATTCTTTTTTCAATTCGCTGTACAATCTGTCGAAAGTTTCAGCTTCATCTCGCAATTTTGTGTGATCAGCAAACAGCACATGGTCAATTGCAATAGGATGATCTTTTGCTTGATTGGCCAAAAATTTATCGTGGTCTCCGCATTTGCTAATGATTTTTTCAGCTGCTTCTCTCTGCAGGATAAACTGATTTTGAAAATGTTCTATCTGAGCAGTTACTTCCAGCTTGGTGTTCCTAGTAACCAACTCCTCCAATCTGTTCTCAAAAATTTTGAGTTCATCTCTATAGAACTTCATGTTGTTGGTCCAAATGCGGTGTTCGAAGTGAAGCTCGTCTATATGTTTTTTCGGATTTGAGGTCTTTGTCATTGTATTAGTCTTTGGACGGTTATTAACTGTCTGCTAATTACTTACACACCTCGACCGATTCTCCTGACGGAGTACGGTTAAAAAACTGACTTATATCTGTTTGCTGAGAAACTTACAGTTTTACAAATCTGGCGTAATGCCTTGCATCGTTATTACTGATAAGCATATTGTACAAACCAGGCTTGAGTTTATCTACCTCAAGAGAAGTTGAGAGTGTTCCTTCAAGCACAGTTTTCCCTTGCATGTCGAACACTAAATATTGAGCTTTTTGCAGATTACCCGAAACATACAGTCTTTCTCTAACTGGGTTTGGATAAACCTGAATCTCTCTAGAAGGTGCTGTTTCCGATACACCCGAAATCAGAGAAGAGCCAAAAATCCACAAACCAGTTTGCATATCCGAAGCAAGAATGTTTCCGGAAGGGAGAAATGGATAGACTCCCCAACATCCTCTATAAACTCCCGCGGCCGGAATTTCCGTAGAAGTGTCATAAAACCCAGCCAATGTTGGTTGAGCTGGATTAGAACATTCAAACATGTAAAGACCATCGAAATAATGAGATATGAAGAGAAAATTGTCCTTGTAAATCAGATTATGTGGGATCGAAAGTGGGTGCACATCTGAGCTGATAGTATCTGTGACAACCAAATTCCCTAAGTCTGAAACGTCAATAATTTTCACATCCATACCATGCGTTTCATCTGCTAGAGCATAATAATCTTCATTATCCATAAGCCAACCACTATGGTTATACCCGCTTTGAGGGTAAACATCCAACGACCCCAGCATTTGAACATTATTGATGTTTGAAAAATCGACTACAAATAGTCCATTCTGACCAGCATTCAAATAGGCGGTATCTCCACGAACGAATACATCATGCACATAACCTATCGCGCTCCAAAAAGGAACATCATTTGGACAATCAAGAATTAACGTAGGATTAGTTGGGTCTGCAAGGGAGTAAACACCAAATAATATAGTGCCTCCACATACATACATTCTTGCGCTAACCGAATCAATATATATGTTGTGAGATCGAGGGAAAAGAGCATTGCTATCGTACACAATTGGTGCTGAATCTGGCAGGAAACTCAAGTCTGCAATCTGAAGAGTGCTTTGTCCCTCATCGCAAACGATATACAAATAGTCATTATAGTCGTGATAGTCCCTGTGCACCACATCAGGTCCTGTAAGTGCAGCGTCCAAAAACTCTACTTCGATGGAAGTAGCGGGGTTTGTGACATCAAAAATATGGGTGCCTGCCGTAGTGCCAATAATGGCGTATTCAGAACCGTCTTTAGCGTATCCCCAAATCTCATTGTACGTATTGAAATGAGCCGATGATGGCGCCAGCGATGTATTCTGCCAATTGAATAAAGAGTCCATATTCAAGCTAACTTGGGCATGAGCAGAAATGCTCAATACTGAAAGCAAAATGAGAAATGTGTTTTTCATAGTTCTCGAAAATACCTCTTATACCATTTACACGAAGTGATTTATCGTACCAAACTTTAATTTGAATTTCTGATTCCCCCGAAAGATACCAGTACGTAAATAGATTACGTTTTTGAAGG